>CAYJEK010000001.1:0-72405 GCA_964369205.1 uncultured Oscillospiraceae bacterium
TAAACTTTAGTAATGTTCAAAGAACAACAAGAAGAAAAGTGCCTTTTGGTATAGCTCAAGTAGGTAAAAGTTTTAGAAATGAAATCACTCCAGGTAACTTTGTTTTTAGAACACGTGAATTTGAGCAAATGGAGCTTGAATTTTTCTGCAAGCCAGGTACTGATTTAGAGTGGTTCCAATATTGGAGAGAATACTGCGAAAACTTTTTAATGTCTTTAAATATGAAAAAAGAAAATATGCGTCTGCGTGATCACTCACCAGAAGAATTATCTTTTTACTCAAAAGCAACAACAGATATTGAATACTTATTCCCATTTGGATGGGGCGAACTTTGGGGTATTGCAGATAGAACAGATTATGATCTATCTCGTCACCAAGAAGCAAGCGGAAAAAGCCTTGATTATTTTGATCCTATAACAAATGAGAGATATGTTCCTTATGTTGTTGAGCCAGCACTTGGTGCTGATAGAGTAACACTTGCGTTTTTATGTGATGCTTATGATGAAGAGGAAGTAGCAGAGGGCGATGTTAGAACTGTTTTAAGACTTCATCCAGCACTAGCGCCTTATAAAGCGGCTATACTGCCTTTATCTAAGAAATTAAGTGATGAAGCTAGCGAAGTTTACACAAAGCTACAAAAAGAATTTATGGTTGATTTTGATGAAACAGGCTCTATAGGAAAAAGATATCGTCGTCAAGATGAAATTGGAACACCTGTTTGTATCACTTTCGACTTTGATAGTCTTGAGGATGGCTGTGTAACTGTAAGAGATAGAGACACAATGGAGCAAGAAAGAATTAAAATAGAAGATTTAGTAGAGTACATTAAAGCAAAAACTGAATTTTAATTAAAATATAAAATTAAAAGAGCAAAGGAAATTTCCTTTGCTCTTTTTGTATCGAAGTTTTAGATAAAAGATATTAAATAAAATATAAATTAAAAAAGATGCTTATATTTATATAAGCATCTTTGGAGCTGTTAAGCAGACTCGAACTGCCGACCTCTTCCTTACCAAGGAAGTGCTCTGCCACCTGAGCTATAACAGCAAAATAAAAACACAGAAGCTATCGCCTCTGTGTTTTTTGTTGGCGACCCGGATGGGGCTCGAACCCACGACCTCCAGCGTGACAGGCTGGCGTTCTAACCAACTGAACTACCGGGCCAACTTGAACTTAAATCCAATAAAAAATATTGGCAGGGGCAGTAAGACTCGAACTCACGACACGTGGTTTTGGAGACCACTGCTCTACCATCTGAGCTATACCCCTTTGTTAAGTTGCTTACATATTATATAACAGCAAAGATGATTTGTCAAGCGATTTTTGATAAAAAAATATAAAAATTTAATATATTTAGATTTTTTAAAAATTACCTTTAATAAAAAATATTTTATCTAAAATTTATCTAAAAGTTTATGTGTAAAAATATATTAAATATATTTACTTTTCGTGTACTGAGTGGTAATATTATAAGATAGCAATAAAATAAGGTTTTAAAACAAAGAGAAAGAGAAGTATAAAAAAATGATTAAAAATTCGAAAATTCACTATGGCTGGTTTATTTTATTTTCTAGCTTTATGATAACAAGTTTTTATATGTGTATAATTATGAACTGCCCAGGATTATTTGTTGTTCCTGTAAGTGAGGGGCTTAATATTTCAAGAAGTCAGTTTTCATTAAATACAACAGTTTTATCAATAGGTATGGTTATAGTTTCTTTAAATGCCGGAAAGATATTTTCAAAATTTAAAATAAGAACTATTATGATAATATCATCAATAATTTTGCCTATTGCCTATGCAGGATACGGGCTTGTAGGAAATATATATCTATTTTATGCTATATCTTTTGTTTTAGGTGTTTGTTTAGCTTTGTGTGGGTTAATTCCTATTTCAACACTTATAACAAAATGGTTTGTAGATAATAGAGGCCTTGCAATGGGAATAGCTTTCACTGGAAGTGGGCTTGGTGGATTGTTTTTACAGCCTTTAATAGGGCATTTAATAGTTAATATAGGCTGGGAAAATACATATCTTGTTTTAGCTGGTTTAATGTTTGTGTGTGTTGTGCCATTTATTATTTTATTTATAAAAGATAGTCCAGAAGAAATGAATATTAAGCCATATATTAAACAAGGAAAAAAAGAAACTCAAGAAGAAATAAAAGAAGTGCCAGTAATGGATGAAGGTTTAACTTTAAAAGAAGCTTTAAAAACTAGCCAGTTATGGGTGTTTTTAATAGTTGTAGCATTAACAACAGCTATGTGTTCAAGCTTTATTCAGCAAACAGTGCCATATCTTACAGATATAGGCTTTTCAGTGACTGCGGCTGCAAATTTTGGAGCTTTAAGTCTTGGAGCGTTAGCCATTGGGAAAATACTTTTAGGTCAAATTTATGATTACACAGGGGTTTTAAAAGGAACTGTTTTATCATTAAGCTTACTAGCTATAACATTTATAGCATTTTTATTTGCTGAAAACTCTATGTTTTTATATGCTGGAATAGTGGCCTCTGGTCTTGGTATTGCTTTTTCAACGGTTGGATTTTCAATTATAACTTTAAGATTATTTGGCAAAAAAGAGTATGGAGCTATTTATGGTATTGTAAGTAGTGCAGCAAGTTTAGGCTCAGCTGTTGGTTCTCCATCGGCTAATATAATTTATGATTTAACAAGTAGCTATAAAACAACATGGACAATTTGGGCTGTGTTAACAGCGCTTTGCATCCTTGCTTGTGTTTATATATTAAAATCAAGAGTTAAAACTAAAAATTAAATATCAAAAGGAGATTTTATAATGTCGTTTACAAAAATAGATTATCCAAAGGATAAAAAAGAATTCTATAAAGTTTTAAATGAAAATTTAAAAGCATATATAAGCGATGATAAATTTGCAACTACTTCAATGGCAAATGCTTCAGCTCTGCTTTTTGATGCTTTAGAGGAAGTGAATTGGGCAGGATTTTATATGAGAAAAGGCAATAAACTGTATCTTGCACCATTTCAAGGAAAACCTGCTTGCACTGAAATTTTAATTGGTAGGGGTGTTTGTGGAACAGCAGCTAATGAAAAGAAAACTCAAGTAGTTCCTGATGTTCATTTATTTCCAGGTCATATTGCTTGCGATTCGGCTTCAAATAGCGAGATAGTAGTGCCATTAATTATAAATGATGAAGTGATAGGAGTTTTAGATATAGATTCTCCTTTAAAAAGTTCATTTAATGAGGAAGATGCTAAAGGCCTCGAAGAATTTTGCAAAATTTTATTAGAAAATGAAAGCTTTTGTGATTATAAAATAAATTAAATAAAAATCCACCAGATAAACTGGTGGATTTTTTATGAATATGGATTATTACTTACATCAAGTGCGAAGTAATATAAAATATGGCCATTCTCAAAAGTTACATCTATTTTATAGATGTAAACTCCCTCCTCACTTGGAGTTTTAGGAGTTCCTATAATGGAAATGAATTCACCTTGAGAAAGTGCAGTTTGCTCATCTGCATAAGATATATCTAAAAAGTCATAATCATCAGAAAAATTTATTAATATATCTGTATTGGTGGGAGCTTCTAATGATATAAGGGCAACATCAGGTGGATGCAAATACGGAGAGCGAACTTCTCTTACTCCGAATTGCCAGGTGTAGCCAGTTCTTTCTATTCTTGGAATAGTGTAGCCAACACTTATATTAACAAGTGGCAAAGCCTTATCAGGATTTAAAGAATCTACATTAACTTTGATAAAGAGTGCCATATAAACACTTAGTATTAAAGCTATAATAGCTAAAAAATATCGTTTAAATTTTCGTTTATTCTGTTTCATTTTCTTTATTTAACTCTCCATATAATTTATCTATTTTTATAGTGTAGTTTTTATTATCTGTTGTGATAGATTTATCACGAAGTTTTGTTTTTATGTTATCTGAGAATATACTATAGATAACCGCAAAGGTTGGAACACCTATAAGCATTCCTAAAAGGCCAAATAATCCATTACCAATGATAATTGAAACTAAAACCCATATAGCTGAAAGTCCGGTTGAATCGCCTAAAATTTTAGGTCCTATAATATTACCATCTATTTGCTGTAGTACTATTATGAAAATAATAAAAATAACAGTGGTCATAGGATTAACAAGAAGTAAAATAAATGCACAAGGAATAGCACCAATAAAAGGGCCAAAGAATGGAATCATATTTGTAACACCTATAATAACCGCTATTAAAACAGCAAATGGCTGATGAATAAATAACATTCCAATAAAGCAAATAATACCAATTATTAAACTATCTATCATTTTTCCAACGATAAAGCCTGAAAAAATTCTATTACTTCTTCTTGCAATAACCATTATTCTATCTGCTCTTTTAAAAGGAATATAGGCAAATAGCATTTTTTTTACTTGGAAAATTAATCTATCTTTTCCAGTGAGCATATATAATGATGCTATAATAGCTGTTAATGTATTAAATAATGCAGCGCCTAGAGAAAGTGAAAAATCTAAAAGGTTTGGAATAGTTTCAATAGCTAAATTTGTTAAAAATGATACAAAATCAAGCCATACACTTTGGAGCTGACTTTCTATATCACTGCTTAAATTCTGTCCTTGCAAGAAAATTGAGATTTCTTCAGATGCATTAGTTAAAAATTCAGGTAATGTGTTTGATATAACCATTATTGTATCAGCCATTTGTGGAACTATTGCGAAAATTAAAGCTGTAATAAAAAATAAAAACAGAATATATACAATAGTTATTGATAAGAATTTATTTAATCTTTTACTAAATTTATAAAAAATCTTTTTTTCAAACCATACAATAGGAGTATTTAAAACATATGCAAGAGAAAAAGCGATTGTAAAAGGAAGGATAACATTCAAAAAAGATGATATATATCCTGATACAATACTTATATTATTCATTATAAGAAAAAATGTTATGGCAAAAATTAATGATAGAGCATTACCTAAAACATTATTAGTTAAGAGTTCTTTAAATTTATTTTTCATAAAATACCTCAAAGTTATATAAAATATTACATATTTATTTATAAATAATTATATTTCTACATTATAGTATACAATATTTAATTCATATTTACAACACAAATAAAGTGTAGTATAATAGCTATAATAATTTTTTTTACAAACACAAAGGAGAAAACACATTTTGGACAGTTATTGGTCGGTTATCTTAATTTTAATTTTTTTACTTTCACTATCAGCATTCTTTTCAGCGAGTGAGACGGCACTAACAGCCGCTAACAGAATAAGGCTTAAAAATCAAGTTGAAAATGGAGATAAAAAAGCAGGAAGAGCCCTTAAAGCCATCACAAACTATGATAACAGTTTATCAACACTACTTATTTCAAATAATATAGTAAATATATTATTCACATCTTTTACCACTTTTATTTTCACTGAAGCTTTTGGAACTTCAGGGGTGGGTATTGCAACAGGTATTACAACGGTTTTTGTTATTATTTTTGGTGAAGTATTACCAAAATCACTAGCAAATGAAAATGCAGAAACATTTTTAAAAGCTTGCAGCGGAGTTTTAATGTTTTTATCCAAAGTATTTAAGCCTATTATTGCCTTTTTAACCTTTATTAAAAATATTGTTGCCAAAAAATTTGGAAAAGGTGATGCTACACCAAGTGTAACAGAACAAGAATTGATGAGCATTATAGATGTTATTGAAGATGAAGGCGTAATGGAAGAAGATGAAGCGGAACTAGTTCAAAGTGCTATTGAGTTTAATGATATTTCAGCGGATGAAGTTTTAACTCCTAGAGTTGATATATTTGCAGTTAGCATAGAAAGCTCAGTTGATTATATAAAAGAGCAGTTTTTAAATCAAAACTTTAGCCGTATGCCAGTTTATGAGGGCACAATAGATAAAATCTTAGGATTTATTAGCCAAAAAGAATTTTTTTCAAAGTTATTAAAAAATGAAGAAGTTATACTAAAGGATTTAGTAAAGCCTTGTTTATATGTTCCCCCAAAAAAGAGAGTTATAAGCATTATGCAAGAACTTCAAAAAGATAAAGTTCATATGGCGGTTGTAACGGATGAGTACGGCGGAACACTAGGTATTGTAACTTTAGAAGATATTTTAGAGGAGCTAGTGGGCGATATATGGGACGAACACGATGAAGTACCACAGCAAATTAGAATTATCTCAGAAGATGTTTATGAATTAATGGGCGAGGCAAATATTGAAGATTTTTTTGTTTCAGTGTTTGAGAATAGTCCAGTTTTTGCAAAAGAATACACAACAATTCAAGGTTATTTAATGGATAAATTAAATAAGGTTGCCGATATAGGTGATACTTATAAAGATGATTATTTTGAATATCTTGTTACAAATGTTGTGGATAATAGAATAATTTCACTTCAAGCAAAAAAAATAATTAAGTAATACTAAAAAAGACAGAAAACAAATTAGTTTTCTGTCTTTTTATTTTTGAGTTTATATAAAATAATAGTTAGAATAAGGCCTATAAAATAAAATATTATATAATTAGAAAATAAAATAGTAATTAAAAATTGAGGATACATATCATCAGCAGATGAAAAATCTATATTGTGAAGCTGATAAATTAAGCTGAGTATTGCGATTATAGAAAATAAGAAATGAGTAAGAGATAAAATATAAAAAGAGTTTTTAGATATAGTATTTATAATAAAGTAAACTGAAAAGCCTAATATTATAAATATAACACTATTACAAATAAACTCTAGCATTGCTCCAATTCTATCTATTTTTACAAAGAAATAATCAATATTGATAGTTATATAAAAGCATGATATGAATAATAAAAAAATTAAAAGAAAAGTGAGTATATTAAATTTTAAAATTTCTTTTTTATTTTTCTTAGTTTCTGAGTTCTTATTTTTAAAAAATAAAATAAAGTTTGATTTTATTATATTAAAAAAGCTTGGTTTTCCATTTAATAATTCATCACTAGATAATTCTAAAATTTTACTAATAGGTATTAGTAAAGAAATATCGGGCATTCCGCTATCCGTTTCCCATTTACTAACTGCTTTATTAGATACACCTATTAAATTTGCTAAATCAGACTGAGTGTATCCTTTTTCTTTTCTTTTTTCTGAAATTAATTTTCCAGTTGAAAGATTTTGATAATTTTTCATTATATCACATCCTTTTATTTTATTTAATCATATAGAGAATTAAAAATCAATAAATTCTATCTATTTTTTTAATCTACGAATAGTAGATTAAAAAAAATAACACAAAAACACTACCCTTTGCATATACTTAATTATTATAGGGTGGTGATAGGTATAAATAAAAAGGAGTTTTACAAGGTTTATTTTGTAAGAAGGCTTTTAAAAAGTGATAAAGATGATATTTTAAAAGCATATTCTTATTTAAATAAAACTTTTTTTAATCCAGTTGATGATGAGTTTGTGGAGAATATCTTTTTAAAAGGTGAATTTTGGGGAGTTTTTTTAAAAGAGGAATTAATTGCGGCAACATGGCTTTTTAAAGCTAGTGAAGAATTTTATAAAAATAGTAATGAATATTGGAATATTAAAGATATTTTAAATGAGGATTTAGAGGATGTATTTATTTGCGGATATATTTATAATAAAAATCAATCAGAGGAAATATATGCATTGTTTTTAAATTTATTTAATATGCAAAGTATTAAACAAAATAAAAAAACACTAATTCATCTTTTGCGAGCTCAAGAATATAATTTTATACAGCCAATATTCAAAGAAAAATTTCAGCTAATGGCACTTAGAGGAATTGAGAATATTACTCCACACTATGTTTTTAAAAGGGAATCTGGATTTAAAAATAAGGAAGATGAAAAAAATACATATAAAAAAGTGAATATTCAAAATACAAAAGAAATATCAAAACTTCTAGAAAAAGGACACATAGGCTATAAATTAGAAGATGAAAAAATTCATTTTTTAAAGCCTTGAATTAAAGCTTTATTACTTTAAAGCTAGTAAAATGCATAGAAGGGTAAGAGTGTATTAATGAAAAACAAAACATTAGAAAACTTTAAGTTTCCATTGATTTTATTATTTTCCATTTTGGTAGGAAGTATTATTGGGGTAGTGTTAAAAGAGGATGCAGTTATTTTAAAGCCTTTTGGTGATGTGTTTTTAAACTTGATGTTTACAGCAGTAGTACCGCTTGTGTTTTTTACAATTTCTAGTGCCGTTGGCAGTATGGTGAATAAAAAAAGGCTGTCTAAAATATTAACTTCCATGCTGTTTTATTTTTTTATAACAGGGCTTATAGCTGCCGTTATAATTATAATTGCAGTAAAAATCTATCCACCTGCACAAGGGGTTAATATAGCTCTTGAAATGGGGGGCGAAATCGAAGAAGTTTTAATAAGTGAGCAGATAGTGAAAGCTATAACAGTTAATGATTTTTCTTTATTATTATCAAGAAGTAATATGCTTCCACTAATAGTATTTTCCATTTTATTTGGATTTTGTGTATCAGGGCTTGGCGAAAACAATCAAATTGCAAATTTTTTAAATAATATGAGCCGTGTTATGATGAAGTTTGTTGGTTTAATAATGCTCTATGCTCCTATTGGGCTGGGTGCTTATTTTGCAAGCTTAGTGGGCGAATTTGGTCCGAATTTAATAGGTGCTTATGGAAGAGCTATGCTTTTATATTATCCTTTATGTATAGTTTACTTTTTTGTAGCATTTAGTTTATATGCTTATTATGCAGGAGGAAAAATAGGTGTAAAAACCTACTTTAAGGCAATCATTTCGCCAGCTGTAACTTCGCTTGCAACTCAAAGTAGTATAGCGACACTTCCAGTAAGTTTTAAAGCTTGTGATGAAATTGGAGTTCCAAAAGATGTTAGCAATATAGTTTTGCCAATAGGAGCAACAATGCATATGGATGGAAGTGTTTTAGCAGCTATTTTAAAAATTTCGTTTTTATTTGGAATATTTGGCATGGAGTTTCAAGGGATAGAAACATATGTTGTTTCAATACTTATTGCTATATTAAGTGGAGTTGTTTTATCAGGTATTCCAGGAGGCGGACTTGTGGGCGAGATGCTTATAGTGAGTTTAATGGGCTTTCCGCCAGAAGCATTTCCTTTAATTGCAACAATAGGATTTTTAGTTGATCCACCGGCAACTTGCTTAAATGTTTGTGGCGATACAGTAGTTAGTATGATGGTGGCAAAATCAATAAAAAAAGCATAATAAATAAAAAATGTAGAGTTTTGAACTCTACATTTTTTTATTAAAATATTATTTAGTGCCAAAAATTCTATCGCCGGCATCTCCAAGACCTGGAACAATATATCCGTGATCATTTAAACATTCATCTAAAGCAGCACAATAAATGTCGACATCAGGATGCTCTTCTTCTAATTTTTTAACTCCTTCAGGAGCTGCAAGAAGACATAAGAATTTAATGTTTTTTGCGCCTTTTTCTTTTATTAATCTAATAGCATCGCAAGCACTTCCGCCTGTTGCAAGCATAGGATCAACAACAAAAACATCTCTGTCTTGTATATCTGAAGGCATTTTTGAATAGTATTCAACTGGCATTAAAGTTTCAGGATCACGGTAAAGACCGATATGACCAATTCTTGCAACTGGGATTAATGCCTGAACACCCTCAACCATGCCAAGGCCTGCTCTTAGAATAGGCACTATAGCAAGTTTTCTGCCTTCTAGCATTTTGCAATTCGCTTTTGCTACTGGTGTTTGAACTGTTACATCTTTTAAGGCTAAATCCCTTGTTGCCTCATAAGTTAAAAGAGTAGCAATTTCGCTAACTAATTCTTTAAAAGCCTTTGTCCCTGTTGTTTTATCTCTCATTACAGCAATTTTATGTTGCACTAATGGATGATCTAATACTAATGTTTTTCCCATTTTATTTAATTCCTTTCGAATAATTAATTATTTTCCATTTGAGTTAGTTTGTCAACTCTTCTTTGATGACGTCCGCCTTCAAATTCAGTGTTTAAAAACTTTTTAACGATTTCGATTGCAAGTCCCCCTGCAACAACTCTTCCTCCAAGGCATAGAGTATTTGAATCATTATGCTTTCTTGTGAATTCTGCTGAGAATGTTTCACTACAAACACAAGCACGAATACCTTTTGTTTTATTAGCTGCAATAGAAACACCTATTCCAGTTCCGCAAAATAAAAGTGCTTTTTCAGCTTCTCCACTAACAACTTTTTCTAAAGCAGGCTTTACTATATCTGGATAATCCACACTATCTTTTGAAAAGCAGCCAGTGTCGGTGTAAGGAATACCTTTTTTATCAAGATATTTTTTGATTTCCTCTTTTAGTTCATATCCGCCGTGATCTGATGCTAAAGCTATCATAATTATTATTCCTTCCTCATTATTTATTGTTCTAATTTTTCTTTTAATTCTCTTTCAGCTTGAGAAAGCCTTAAATAGCTTGGCTCAAGATCAAAGTGAGTTTTTGCACCATTTAATAAAAATTCTTCGTATCCCAATATAGCAGCACCATAAGCAATAGGAAAAATTTGATTACTAATTGGCAAAACATTTTTAAAATCTTTGAATGTATTATAACATAAATTTGCGCCATCTCCAATAAAAAATATATTATTTTTTATATTTTTAATATTTTTTTCTAAATCGGTTGCTTTTAGGCAAATATCATCTAAAATCACTTTATCGTTTTCTATAATAGAAGTGTAAACTTGTCCTCTTCTAGCATCAAAACAAGGGATAACAGTACCGTTTTTTATAAAACTTGATTTTGCTAAAGCTTTAAGAGAAGAAACACCAATGCAAGGAGTGTTATTAGCGCTAGCCATTCCTTTAATTAAACTTAAATTTATTCGAAGTCCAGTAAAAGAGCCAGGGCCAGTAGTAGAAACGAATAAATCAATATCGTTTATTGTAATGCCAGTTATATTTATGGCATTTTCTATCATAGGAAGAAGATTTTGAGAATGTGTTGCATTAATATTTAAAACTTGCGAGTATAAGCAGATATTACCTTTTGTAATACAAACACTACTTTCTTTTGTTGAAGAGTCTACAGCTAGTATATACATTAAATTTCCCTTTCCTCTATTGTTATCTCTCTTTTAGTTTCGCTTAATTTTTTAAAAACAACTTTTATATTATAATCATTAAAAAAATCCTTTATATTCTCGCTCCACTCAATAGCAAGGATTCCATCATAATCTAAATAATCATAAAAACCAATATTATATAGCTGATCCTCGTTTTCTATTCTATACATATCAAAATGAAAAAGGTTATTTTCATCACCTTCATAATGATTTACTATAGAAAAAGTGGGGCTAGTGGCAGTTGTGTTTATTAAAAGACCATCGCAAAGCCCTTGAGAAAAGGCTGTTTTGCCCATTCCAAGACCACCCTCGAAAAATATAATATCATGATTTTTTAAATTTTTTGCAAGTTCTTTTGCTAAAAGTTTTGTCTCCTCTGGGGAGCTGGTTATATAAGTTTTCAAATTAATCACCTAATTAAAATTATTTTTAGTAATTATATCATAAAATCGATTATTTGTAAAAGTGAAAATTAAAAAAGGATGACAATATCTAAAACACGTATTGCACACACAAGCTTTGTAATATATAATAAGGTTAATTAAAATAATGTAGATTAAATACAAAGTAATTAAAAGGAATAGATATGTTTAAAAGGATAATTAATTTTTATAAAGAAACTGATAGTGTTTTATTATTGGTTTGCATGGTATGTAGCGCAATTTCTGTGTATTCATTATATGCTATATATATGAGCACATCATCTCTTGATTCATCAAGAACTGCCCTTGTTCAGCTATTAGCAACTATAGCTGGAGTAGTCCTTGCTAGTTTTATATCTTTTTTAGATTATAGAAATTTAGCTGAAATGTTTAAATTGCACAGTGCTATTTCATATGGCCTTATGATACTCACTATGATAATAGGTGTAGGCCCTGCAGGCACAACTAATAAATCGTGGATTTCGCTTCCATTTGGATTAAGTATTCAGCCGAGTGAAATTTTAAAAATTAGTATGATATTAACACTTGCTCATTTTTTAAATAAATATAAAAATCAAATAAATGAAATCCCAACTCTTACAAAACTTGTGGGTATTGCAATAATTCCTTTAATTTTTGTAGCTATTCAAAGAGACACGGGGGTTTTATTAGTTTTTGTTTTTATTATTATAGCTATGTTTTTTGCAGCGGGAGTTAGCTATAAATTAATTTTTTGGTGTCTTGGAATTGGCGCCGTAGCAAGTCCCGTGCTTTGGCTTTTTCTAGATGATTATCAAAAAAATAGAGTTTTAGGACTTTTTAACCCAGAGGAATTTTCATCAATAATGTTTCAGCAGAATATGGGGGCTATTTCAATAGGCTCTGGCCAGTTATTTGGGAAAGGCTTTATGGCTGAAAATCATAATATAACTCCTTTAATGTATAATGATTTTATTTTTTCCTTTATCGCTGAAAGTGTTGGTTTTATTGGGATTTGTATTGTGTTAATTTTAATATTAACTATTTGTTTTAAAACTTTAAGTGTGGCAAATGGTGCCACGGACTTAACGGGGGCATTTATTTGTGTTGGAATTTTTGGGATGTTTATAATTCAAATTATAATTAATATAGGAATGAATTTATCACTTCTTCCTGTTATTGGTGTAACCCTTCCATTATTTACAGCAGGGGGCACTAGTGTTGTTGTTACCTATGTATCAATAGGTCTTGTCTTAAGTGTAAAAAGGCATAATAGAGAGCATTTATTTTAAGGAGAAAATTAAGGTATGGCTTTAATAAAAGATATATTAGCTAAGAATAAAAAATATATGATAGATTATTCAAAAGAAAATCAAAAAACTTTTTTTGAAGAAAAATTTAATGCTGTTGATAGTTTAATTTTGTCTCAAATTAGCTATATGAACTTAAATATAGTTCCAAGAAAAGAAGAATTAAAACCTTTTATTCCACTAACAGCTCTTTATAAAGCTGAATTATTTCCATCTATGCTAGATAATATTCCTTGGAATCCAGAGGGCAATAAGGAATTATTAGCTAGTGTTTGTGCTAGTAGAAGATATAGAGATATTTTAATTAATTATTATGAAAATATAATAGATGCAACAGCTGAAAAGCAGTTTTGTGCTGTGACATTTCTTCTTCCAACAGGGGAGATTTATGTAGCTTTTAGAGGTACTGATGCAACGATAGTTGGCTGGAAAGAGGATTTTAATATGATGTTTAGTCCTTTTGTGCCTAGCCAAAAATCAGCAAGGGATTACTTAGAATTCGTTTTAGAAAATACTAAAAACTATATTTATATAGGAGGGCATTCAAAAGGTGGAAACCTTGCAGTTTATGCAGCGGCTAATATAAATGATGAATATAAAGATAGAATTAAAGCCATTCATGCCTTTGATTCTCCTGGTTTTTTACCTGAAATAATAAAAACAGAAAAAATGCAAAGTGTAAAAAATAAAATTATAAATTTTTGTCCTGAATCTTCATTTGTAGGACTTATTTTTGAGAGTGTGGGAGAAACAGATATAATTAAAAGTGAGAGAATAGGAATACTTCAGCACGATTCATTTTCTTGGGAAGTTGAAAATCATGATTTCATTTATAAAGAAAAATTTAGAAATAGTGCCACCATGATGGATAAAACTTTAAATTCTTGGATATACTCACTCTCAAACGAAGAAAGGCAAACCTTTGTTGATGCCTTGTATTCTATAATAAGTGTAACAGGAGCAAAAAATTTAACTGAATTTTCCCAAAGGATAATAAAAGAAGGGGATAATATAAGAAAAACTATAAAAAATTTAGATGAGAAAACAGCTGAATGTGTAAAACTTGTTTTAAAATCATTAGCTAGCGCCTCTTTTAAATCAATATTTAATAGCTAGTAAAAAAAGTAGATGTAATTACTGTGATTATATCTACTTTTTTATTTAAATGTGAATTATTTGTAAAATGGGTTGACAAAACTAGTCTACAGGTGTAGACTGTAATTAAATTAAGGTCTACAGATGTAGACTTAAATTGAAAGAAAGGAAAAATTATGAATATGCAAGAATTTAAACTCGCTCAAAGTGAATACAAATTTTTAAAAATAATATGGGAGAATGAACCGATAACCTCTAAAAACTTAGTTTTAGAATCTGAAAAACAGCTTGGCTGGAAAAAATCAACAACTTATACAGTTTTAAAAAGATTAATAGAAAAAGGCATACTTCAAAATATAGATTCAATTGTAACTTCAAAAATTACAAAAAGTGAAGTAGAGAAAAAAGAAAGCCGCAGTTTAGTTAATGAAAGTTTTAACGGCTCACTTCCAAAATTTTTAGCAGCTTTTATGGGTGAAGAAAAATTATCAAAAGAAGAGGCGGAAAAATTAAAAAAAATAATTGATGAATATAAGGAGGAATAAGCTATGAATAATTTATTTAACACAATTATAGAAATGTCTATTTCTTCTAGTGTTCTTATTATATTTGTTTTAATTACAAGGTTTTTATTAAAAAAACATAGTAAAAGTTTTTCTTATTACTTATGGTTATTAGTTTTTATAAAATTGATATTGCCGTTTTCTTTTGAAGTTGAAAATAGCTTTGTTCCAAAAGATGTTCAAGATATAGTTGTGGTAAAAGTGGAAACCACCCAAGAAGAAAAAGCAAGTTTTGAAGAAATTATTAATAATCAAAATAGAGAATATAATAGTAATCAGTTAATATTAAATGAAGAAACAAATATATATAATAATTTTAGTAATAACACAGCTGAAAACGAGATAGTTACTGCTGTAAAAAAAGCAAATACAGAAAATTATAAGGAAATTATTTGGATAAGTGGTGTAATAGCATTAGGGCTGTATTTTATTTTAAGTCTTGTGAATATTAATAAATCAATAAAATTTGCTTATAAAGACAGAAGAAATATTTATGTTTGCGAAGAGATAAATATTCCTTTTATACTAGGTGTTTTTAAGCCGATTATATATCTTCCTGAATTAATAGATGAAAAAGACAAAACTTATATAGTAAAGCATGAAAAAGTGCATATAAAAAGGCTGGATTATATAATAAAACCATTCTGCTTTTTAGTTTTAATAATTCACTGGTTTAATCCTTTAGTATGGATAAGTTTTATTTTAATGAATAAAGATATGGAAATGTCGTGCGATGAAGAGGTTATAAAAGATTTAGGAAGTGAATATAAAAAAGATTATTCAAAAGCCTTATTAAATTTTGCAATAAAAGAAAATAATTATTCCATGGTAGCCGTTTTATTTGGAGAAAAAGAGTCAGAAAGTAGAATAATGAACGTTTTAAAATATAAAAAACCACAAAAGATATTAATTGGTGTATTTATTTTAGCAGTGGCAGTGTTGCTTTTTACCTTTTTTACAGGTGAAAAAGAAGTGGACACAGAAAATCTTGCCCCTGTTTTAAATAATGAGCAAACTTTAGAAAATGAAATGTATAATATAGATAATGTTAAATGGCAAAATAGAAGCTTTGTTATCGGCTCTAGCATTAGTTATGGCTCAAATAATGAAACTGAAGCTTCTTTGCAAGATTTTAGTAATCAAATATCTTTTGATGATGTTGATTATCATTTAGATAATCTTGGAATGAATTTGCCACGAGAAGGCTATCCTGCATGGTATACAGTTGGAACATATAATAAAGAAAATGAATATCTATCACTTGCAAATCTTCCAAAAGATAGAGAAGAAAGCGTTGTAGAATTTTATAGTTTTAGTAATTTAGAAATCGCTGATAAATATGAAGTGGATTTTAGTGAAATAATATCGGGTGATACTATAGAGCGACTTGTTATTTATGAAAAAATAAATGACACCACAGAGTTTTTAGTTTTTGGCGGAAGTAATAGTGAGAAAACTTATGTTTTAAAAGCTGAAAATAAAGAATGGAAACTGCAACACACCTTTGATGAAAGTGCACCTTATGCAACAGTAAGATTTATTAATGAAAATGTTGGGATTTATGGCTACGTGGATACAAGAGATAATCTTCCAAATGCAAGAATGACATATGATGGAGGAATAACCTGGACAGAGCTTGATTTTTCAAATCTTGAATCAGATGAAAAATTTAGTTATGGTGATATTTATAATGTTTATATTGATGGTAGCAGTATAAAATTGACACTACCTTTTAATTTTGAGATGGAATTTTTTAGCACAGACTTTGGACAAACTTGGCAGATTGGAGAAAGAACAAACTTCTTCTATACAAGTAAATATATTGTACCAATAAAAGCAGGGGAATTCACTTGGAGTAGAGGCTATACAGGAAAGTACCCAGAGCACGATGGGATTGATTTATCAGCAGAACTAGGTACAGAAATTTTGGCTACTTCACCAGGAATTATAAAGACAACGGGATTTAGCGAGCAAGATGGAAATTATATTATTATAGACCACGGTTATGG
The DNA here is from genome assembly GCA_964369205.1 of uncultured Oscillospiraceae bacterium. Classification (GTDB taxonomy): domain Bacteria; phylum Bacillota; class Clostridia; order Oscillospirales; family Ruminococcaceae; genus RGIG3102. The sequence goes on from CAYJEK010000001.1 coordinate 16,471, forward strand.
TATTGAAAGCCTATATGCCCACTGCTCAGAATTATTAGTAAAAGAGGGCGATGAAGTTATGCAAGGTGATGTTATTGCAAAAGTTGGGGCTACTGGAAATGCCACTGGAAATCACTTGCATTTTGAAATGATAACAGCTGAAGGGGCAATAGATCCGCTACTATTTCTTCCAGAAGATGTACTTCGTATTAATACTGATTTTGAAACAGTGTGGCCAACTACTGATTTTAGATGGTCAACAGGCTTTGTGGGGCAGTATCCTGAATATAATGGAATCTTACTAGCGGTAGATAAAGGCACAGATGTATATGCTATGAAAGAAGGAATAGTTACAAAAGCAACTAACGATGAAGAGGGCTATGGCTGGCATATTGAAATTAGTCACGATGATGGAATTACCACTTTATATGCATATTGTTCTGAGCTTTTAGTGGAGATAGGACAAGAAGTTGAAAAAGAAGAAGTTATCGCAAAAACTGGAACAAATGACTATGGCTATGATGTACTTCATTTTGAAGTTATAGATAGTGATAGCAAAACAAGAGAAAGATTAGATCCTTTAGAATATTTACCACAATAAAAAAATAAACACTTCGCATTGCGAAGTGTTTATTTTTTTATTAATCAACTATTTCAACTTTTTCCATAACAACTGGCTCTTTTGGTCTGTCGCTCATTCCAGTTTTAACATTTGCAATTTCATCAACAACATCTTGTCCTTCAACAACTTTTCCAAATGCAGCATAGCTACCATCTAAATGCGGTGAATCTTCGTGCATAATAAAGAACTGGCTACCTGCTGAGTTTGGCATGCCTGAACGTGCCATTGAGATAACGCCTTTTGTGTGTTTTAAATTATTTTCAACACCATTTTTTGAAAATTCGCCTTTAATTGTGTGTCCAGGGCCACCCATACCAGTGCCATCAGGACAACCACCTTGAATCATAAATCCTTTTATAACTCTGTGAAATATAAGCCCGTTATAAAAGCCTTTTTTTACAAGTCCTTCAAAATTCTCAACTGAAATTGGTGCAATTTCAGGATAAAGCTCTAATTTAATTTGTTTTCCATTATTTAATGTGATAAGTACCATTGTTTTTCTCCTTAATTATATGTAGTAACATTTATTATACATTTTTTTACTATATCTTACAAGTGTAAAATATTAAAAGCTTGTTATATTTTTAAAAGATACTGAATAATAATTATCATAAGAGAGTAAATAATTTTTTCTGGGAGGAAAAATATAAAATGTTCGTTATTACATTGAATAAAAAGAATGTAAAAAAAATCGTTGCAGGGGCATTAGCAGTAGTTTTAGTTTTTGGTATTGGTACCACTATTCGAAATGTATTTTTTGAAGAGCAGGAAGTTTTTGGCTCACAAAAAGTAGACTTTGAAATGGAAACAACAGAGGATATGCTAGAATATATAACCTTAAAAGGCTATACAGTTAATATGCAGTCTGCTGAAGTAAAAGAAGTGAAAATTCCAAAGAAATTTGATGCAGAATTCGAAAATTTTGATAATAAAATAAAGGAAGCAGATGGACTATCTTTAAGTAAGCATAAAAATGATGATGTAGAAAAATGGACATTTGAAATAGAAAATTATGGAGTGGAAAATAAAGAAGGTGTTATAGTGTTACTTGTAAAAAAAGAGGAATTAGTAGGCTCATATATTCTTGAAAATCCAGGCGGAATAGCAGTTCCTTTAACTCAAAAAATATCGCAAGATATTTCGAGTAACGATACGACAACTGAAACTATAGGGGAATTCACTCAAGACACTACTATTCAAACAAATGGCGAAAGCACAACATTTTATTTAGCAGAAGAATAAAATGTGTTTTATAAAATAGCCTTTTATGATATAATTACTTTAAATTAGCCTTGCTAATATAGGAGTAGATTTATTATAAAAGGCTATTATTAGTTTAAAAAATATGGCAAAAAGAAAGTAGTGGAGAATAAAATGTTAATAAGAGTGGACAAGTTTGTAAGTGAGGCTTTAGGTGTTCCTCGCCTTGCAGCAAAAAAAATAATAAGCACTGGCGCCGTTGTTATAAATGGTGAAAAAATAAGGAAAACAGATTTAAAAGTGGATACCCAAAAGCCTCTTACTATATATGACAAAGAGTATATTTATGAAGAATTTGTTTATATTATGCTTAATAAGCCAAAAGGTGTAGTGAGTGCATCAAAAGATAAAAAAGATACAACGGTTATAGATTTAGTTAAGGATGAATTTTCAAAAAGAGAATTATTTCCAGCAGGAAGACTTGATAAAACATCAACAGGCTTTGTTTTACTAACTGATGATGGTAAATTTGCTCACGATATTTTAAATCCTAAAAAACACGTTGCAAAAACTTATATAATAAAAACAGATGAAGAAATAACAAGCGAAGTGGTTGATGGATTTTTAAACGGGGTAACTCTTGCAGATGGAACTATTTTAAAATCAGCTACAATTACCCCATTTGAAAATGATAAAAAAATGGCAACGGTTATACTTCATCAAGGTGTATATCATCAAATTAAAAGAATGCTTGGAGTTTTTAATATAGGAGTTGATGAATTGCACCGCACACATATAGGCTCGCTAGAGCTTTCAAAAAATTTAAAAGAGGGTGAGTATAAAAAGCTTACAAAAGAGGATATTTTAAAAATAAAAGAGGGATTTTAACATTATCATAAAGAAATGAACACATTTATTATGTATAATATTTAAAATTCCAAAAATTAGAATAAGTAAGCTATATATGTAAAAAATGAGCAGGAAAATTTTTCAAAAAGTATGAAATTTATGTTTTGCACATAAAAATATAATATAAATTGTAAAAAACTGTTGCATTTTTTATAATTATTGTGTAATATATATATATACTCATAGACACTTGTTGTGTAAATTAACTATAAAATCTAATTTAGGGAGTTCTTTATGTCAAATAGGATGTTTCAAGGCGTTATCTCACAAATGAAGGATGCAATTAACAGAGTAATCGGAGTAACCGATGAAATGGGGGTTGTAATTTCGTGTAACGAATTAAGTCAAATAGATTCATTAAAAGATGGTGTTCAATCGGAAAGAATGGCGAATTCACAATTTTTTATCCGTAATGGATATACATATTATGGATTTAGCAATAATAAGAGAAATGATTTCTACGTTTTTGTAGAAGGAGTAGACGAGCAAGCAGAAAAATATGCTACAATATTAGCTATTTCTCTTCAAAGTTTAAAGCAATTCCATGATGAAAAATTTGATAGATTAAATTTTATAAAAAACATTGTTATGGACAATATAATGCCAGGAGATATTTTTGCAAAAGCAAGAGAGATGCATTTTGCAACAGATGTTCCAAGAGTTGTATTAATTATAAGAGTTGAACAGCAAAAAGATATGTCAACTTTTGATGTTGTACAAAATCTTTTCCCTGATAAACAAAAAGACTTTGTTTTTAACACAAGTGAGACAGACACAGTATTAATAAAAGAATTAAAAAAAGGTATAGATGCAAAAGATGTTGAAAAATTAGCAGCATCGATTGTTGATACTTTAAATGTTGAATACTATATAAAAGCAGTAGTAGGTATAGGAACACAAATAGTAAATATTAAAAACCTTGCAAACAGCTTTAAAGAGGCTCAAATATCTCTTGAAGTTGGAAAAGTTTTTGATACAGAAAGAACTATTGTAAACTATGAAAATTTAGGTATTGCAAGACTTATCTATCAATTACCTACAACACTTTGTGAAATGTTTTTAAAAGAAGTATTTAAGCAAGGCTCAATAGAAAGTTTAGATCAAGAAACTTTATTTACAATTCAAAGTTTCTTTGAGAATAATCTAAATGTTAGTGAAACTTCAAGAGGCCTATTCGTTCACAGAAACACCTTGGTTTACCGCCTTGAAAAAATACGTAAGATAACAGGGCTAGACCTTAGAGAATTTGATGATGCAATAGTATTTAAAGTGGCACTAATGGTTAAAAAATACCTTCAGTCGAGTCAAGATAGATTTTAATTATTAAGTTTTAAAAATCGCCCTTTAATTTATGTTTTAAGGGCGATTTTGATTTTATATAAAAGGAAATGGACATTTAAATGATAGAATTTACTAATGTTACAAAGATTTATAAGCCTAATATTATAGCTGTAAAAGATGTATCGCTACATATTAAAAAAGGTGAGTTTGTGTTTGTTTTAGGGCCATCAGGCGCTGGAAAAAGCACATTTATTAAGCTTATGCTAAGAGAAGAAAAAGCAAGCAAAGGAAAAGTTTTAGTTAATGGATATAATTTATCTAAAATTAAAGAAAAAGATGTTCCTTATTTAAGAAGAACTTTAGGAGTAGTTTTTCAGGATTTTAGACTTATTCCAAATTTAACGGCTTATGAGAATATAGCTTTTGCTATGAGAGTTACGGATATAGATGAAAGAGAAATTAAAAAAAGAGTTCCTTATATTTTAAATTTAGTAGGGCTTAGTAAAAAAGAAGATAAATTCCCTCATCAATTATCAGGTGGCGAGCAGCAAAGAGTGGCGCTTGCAAGAGCTTTAGTTCATAATCCGGATTTAGTTATTGCAGATGAGCCAACGGGGAATATAGATCCTGATTTATCAATAGAAATAATGGAGCTTTTAAAATCCATTAATAAAATAGGCACCACAGTTATAGTAGTAACTCATGAGCACGATTTGGCTAATAAATATAGCCAAAGAACTTTAGAGATGAGAAATGGCCAAATAGTTAAAGATACTAATTTAAAAGAAATAGGAGTTTAAGTTTTGAAATTTTCAAGTTTTAAATATCTGTTTAAGCAAGGTTTAAATAGCTTTAAAGAAAATAAATTAATGAGTGTTGCATCAGTAGGTGTTGTAACGTCTTGTCTTATAATAGTGGGAGTTTGTGCTCTTCTCGCTTTAAATGTGAATAGCTTTGTATCTTTTTTGGGCTCCCAAAATGAAGTTGTCGTTTACATAAAAGATGAAGTGGATGATAATGGAATAACTGCTATAAGAGATTCTATAGAAGGATATGAGAATATAAAAGATGCAGTATATGTATCAAAAGCAGAGGCACTTGAGGAATCTATGATGCTTCTTGGAGAATACGGTCAGCTTTTATCCGGCTATGAGGGAGATAATAACCCTCTTCCAGCATCTTTTAGATGTACTATAAATAAGCTTGATGCATTAGAAGAAACAAATATATTTCTCTCAAGTTTAGATGGAGTTGAATATGTTTCATCCTCTAGTGAGCTTGTTTCAATTTTAATTACTATTAGAGATGTTACATATTATAGTGGATTATCCGTTCTAGCTTTACTTGTTTTAGTTAGTCTTGTAGTTATTTCAAATACAATAAGATTAACAGTTTTTGCAAGAAGAAGAGAGATAAGCATAATGAAGTATGTTGGTGCTACTAATATGTTTATACGTATGCCTTTTATTGTGGAAGGTATAATAATAGGGGTTTTATCCTCTGTAATAACATTCTTATTTTTAAGTGGTGGATATTTATATTTATACGATTATATAACAGTACAATCAACAGGATGGCTTAATTCTTTATCATCATCTTTAGTTGTGTACTCAGATATATGGTATTATCTGCTAGTAGCATTTATAGCTTTTGGCTGTATTTTAGGCTCACTAGGAAGCTCAATTTCAATGAAGAGATATTTAAAGGTTTAAAAGAAAAACGGGGTAGAATTCATATGAATAAAAAGAAAATATTATCTTTAGTTTTAGCTTTTTCTTTAGTTTTAACTTTTGTTTTTGCAAATCCTATAGAAGTTTTTGCAACTGCAGCTGATGATTATGCAGCAGCACAAGCAGCACTTGATGCTATTAATAAAGAAATAGCAGATTTAAATGATAAAGAAGAGCAAAAAGAAGCTGAAAAGGATAATGCAGAAAATCAAGCAGACTTAGTTAAAAGTCAGATAGAAAGTCTTACTATTCAAATAGAAGATACTAGTACAGACTTAGTTAATAAACAAAATGAGCTTGAAATTAAAAAGCAGGATATAAATGATACTGATGAATTATTCCAAGAGAGATTGAAAGCTATGTATATGATGGGCGATAATGCTCAGCTTTCAACGGTTTTTGGTGTTGATTCTTTTTCGGAATCTTTAGTAGCAGCGGATACTCTTTCTAGAATTTCAGTAGCAGATACTGATTTGTTAATAAAATTAACAGATGAAAAACTAATAATAGAAAAAGAAGAAGCTGAAATAGAATTAAAATTGGAAGAGCTTGAAGCACAACAAGTAACCTTAGAGGAAAAAGTTGAGGAATTAGCAGGACTTTTACAAATAATAAATCAAGAATTATCAGAAACTGATGCCCTACAGCAAGCAGCCCAAGAAACACAAGCTGAGATTTATGCTCAGTATCTAGCGGCTAAAAATGCTCTTGAAGCCGAATTCGAAGGCGGCTCAAATGCTGATTTCGTTGGTGGTGAATGGCTGTGGCCTGTTCCAAATTACGGGCATATTTCATCAGGGTTTGGATGGAGGACTATATATGGTAAACCTGATAATCATATAGGTATTGATATTGCAAAGGGAACTGCATCAACAATTCAAGGCGCTACTATAGTAGCATCAAACTCTGGAGTTGTAAAATCGGCTGTTTATGGCAGTAGTGGTTATGGATACTATATAATTATAGATCATGGCGGAAATAACTTTACTTTATATGGACATTGTAATTCACTATTAGTAGGTGTTGGTGATACAGTAGCAAAAGGACAAGCTATTGCAACAGTTGGCACTACAGGAAATTCAACTGGACCACATTTACACTTTGAAATAAGATTAAATGGTACAGCGGTAGATCCGCTACCACACGTTCAAGGTACAAGACCTTAAATAAAAAAATAATAAACATTGGAGATAATAATGAAGAAAAAATTTAATCTAGCACATCTTATCAGTATAGTTTTTGTGGCTATGACAGTAACCTTTTCTCTAACTATGGCTATTTCAACAGAAATGTTTGAAACTAGAGTTTCAGCAGTTACTCAAAAGGAAGCTCTTTATGAAAAACTTGGCGATATTGATAGTATAGTTCGAGAAAACTACTACTTTGCAATAGATGATAATACTTTAAATAATAATTTAGCGAGCGGCTATGTAAGAGGCTTAAATGATGCTGAATCTGTATACTACACTTCAGCAGAAATGCAAACCTTGCAAGATGTTTCTCAAGGAAAATCTTTTGGATTAGGGCTTGAAATATACAAATCTAAAGAGCATCAAGGATATATGTATATATATGCTGTTCATGAAGGCTCACCAGCAGATATTCAAGGAGTAATACCGCAAACTTTTATTAAAAGTATAGATGGTGTTTCAACTGCTCAAATGACTATTGAAGCGGCACAAGCTTTACTTACTTCAACAGAGCCAGTTAATGTAGTTTTAGAAATTATATCTAATGAGCAAGCCTTAACTCCAATTGTAACAGACGAAGTATCTACAGTAGATGCCGCAGAGGAAACAGTGGAAGAAACACAAGAAGAAGCTGAAGAGGAATCAGATGAGGAAACAGAAGTTGCAAACGGCACTATTGAATTAATTCATGCAATCTACGACACTCAAATTATTGATTCTAAAAAAATAGGTGATTATGGCTACATCGATTTAAATATGCTAACAGAGAGAACTGCATCAGATTTTGAGTATGCACTTAATAATTTAATCAGCCAAGGTGTAACTGGGCTGGTGATAGATTTAAGAGATAACTCAAGTAAAGAATTTGAATATGCAGCAGAAGTTGCTGATATTATGGTTAAAGAAGGCACGATAATGTCGGCTATTTATCAATCAGGTGAAACTAAGGTACTATATACTTCTGATGAAGTGAGTGTTGATTTGCCAATAGTTGTTTTAACTAATGATGGAACAGGATATGCGGCTGAAATGCTAACTGTTATCCTAAAAGATTCAAATGGTGCAAAAACAGTTGGCGAAAAAACAATGGGTAAAGGGACAATACAGTCTTTATTTAGGCTAACAGATGGTTCAGGAATTGAGCTTACAATTGCAGAACTTGTACCTACTGTGTCTCCTTCATTTAATGGTATAGGCATTGCACCGGACTACGAAAAAGCTTATGAATCTGAAATCACATATGAAATTCCCCCAGAAGATGATATTCAAGTTCAAAGAAGTTTTGAAGTTTTAGCAAACTTAATATTACAAGGATAAAAATAAAAAACACCGATTTTAAAATCGGTGTTTTATTTTTGTATAGTATATTAATTTATTAATAACATAGCACTTAATACTAAAACCCAAATAAAAATTATAAGTGAATAACTTTTAGGATTTGCAAAGTTTAAATTAAAGCCTTTTCGCATTTTATTTTTTGAGTATTTTGGAACGATAGTGTTTAAATCTTCTTTATTAAAATAAATAAAATGATTTGTTTTTTCATAATGTTCATAAACGTCATCGTTTGAAAATTTTCTTTTCATATATAACCTCTATAAAAAATTAAAATAATCCAGAAATTTTGCCATCATCGTCAATATCAATATTTAAAGCGGCTGGAATTTTAGGAAGCCCAGGCATTGTCATAATATCACCCATAATAACTACACAGAAACCAGCACCCGCAGAAAGACGTATTTCACGAACATTCATTGAAAAATCAGTTGGAGCGGCAAGTAAAGATGCATTATCAGAGAATGAATACTGTGTTTTTGCAATACAGATTTTTAGATTATTATATCCGTATTCCTCTAGTAATTTTATAGTGTTAAGACTTTGTTTTGAAAAAGTTACATTAGAAGCGCGATAAATTTTAGTACAAACAGCTTTAATTTTTTCTTTAATATCCATGCTATCATCATAAGTAAAATTAACTTTTGCATTTTCATCTAAAGAAGCTAAAACTTTTTGTGCTAAATCTTTTCCTCCTTCACTTCCTTTTGCAAAAACTCTACTTAAAGAGCAAGGAGTGTTTAATTTATTACAGTAATCAAGAACTAAATTTTCTTCATTTTCAGTATCAGTAGGGAAGGTGTTTAAAGCCACAACGCAAGGAAGATTAAATGTATCTTTAATATTTTCAATATGACGTTTTAAATTTTCAAGACCTTTTTTGAGATAATCTAAATTTTCAGTGCCAAGCTCGTCTTTTTTAGCACTGCCGTGATGCTTTAATGCTCTTATTGTAGCAACGATAACAACAGCTGAAGGAGTTAAATCATTCATACCGCATTTAATATCTAAAAACTTTTCAGCGCCTAAATCAGCACCAAAGCCAGCTTCTGTTACAACATAATCACACAATTGAAGCCCTAGCTTTGTTGCGATAACACTATTACAGCCATGTGCAATATTAGCAAAAGGGCCGCCGTGAATAAGGCAAGGTGTATGCTCTAGAGTTTGAACAAGGTTTGGATTAATTGCTTCTTTTAGTAAAGCAGCAAGAGCACCCTCGCATCCAAGCTGTTTTACAGTTACAGGCTCGTTTTTAAAAGTGTATCCGATAACTATTTTAGATAAACGTTCTTTTAAATCAGAAAGGGAGCTTGCAAGGCAGAATATAGCCATAATTTCGCTTGCCACTGTTATATCAAAACCATCTTCACGAGGAGTGCCATTAATTCTTCCGCCAAGCCCGTTTGTTATAAAACGAAGCTGTCTATCATTCATATCAACACATCTTTTCCAAGTAATTCTTCGAGGATCGATATTTAGCTGGTTTCCTTGATATATATGATTATCAATTAAAGCAGCTAATAGATTATTAGTAGCTCCAATTGCATGCAAATCTCCAGTAAAATGAAGATTTATATCCTCCATAGGAACAACTTGAGCATAACCGCCACCAGCAGCCCCACCTTTCATTCCAAAAACAGGGCCAAGGCTAGGCTCTCTTAAAGCTAAAATAACATCTTTATCAAGACTTTTTAAAGCATCGGCAAGCCCAATACTAGTTGTTGTTTTACCTTCTCCTGCAGGGGTTGGATTTATTGCAGTAACAAGGATTAATTTGCCTTTTTTATCATTTAATGATTTTGTTTTAGTTATATCAATTTTAGCTTTATAATTTCCATATTGACTTATATTTTCATAGCTAAGACCTATATTTTGTGCAATTTCAGTTATTGGAAGCATATTAGCGCTTTGAGCGATTTCAATATCAGTTTTCATATTTTAAAATTCCTTTCAGCATATATTTATTAGTTTTATTATATAACAATGTTAGTATATATGTAAACAATATAAATTAAAAAAAATAAAATTAAGTAAACTCGAATAGATTTTTTGAAAAAAGTATTCAAAAAATAAAAAATTCATTATTTGGTAAAATAAAAATAGTTGCTATGTATTGTAATAAATACATAAAATATGGTATAATTTATTAGTATAACTTAAAAAAGGATGATAATTGAATGATATATCTTGATAATGCTGCAACAACTAGGGTAAATATAGAAGTGGCAGAAAAAATATCAGAAAGCTTAAAAACAGAATTTGCAAATCCCTCTTCTTTATATTCAATAGGAGCAGATGCTGAATTTGAAATATTAAAAGCAAGAAAAACTATCGGAAAAACTTTAAATGCAAAAGAAAATGAAATATTTTTTTCTTCTTGTGCATCTGAAAGTAATAATATTTTGATTTACGGCCTTTCTCTAGCTAGAAAAAATAGAGGTAAAAAAATAATATTAACAGGATATGAGCATCCGTCTGTAACAAAGCCATTTGAGTTTTTAAAAGAAGAAGGCTTTGAAGTGATTACAATAATGCCAAAAAAAGATGGAAATATTGATATAGAGGATATAATTAAGGCTGTTGATAAAAATACTATCTTAGTGAGTGCAATGTTTGTAAATAATGAAACAGGAGCTAAAATAGATATAGAAACTTTAGCAAACAAAGTTAAAGAAAAAAATCCTTTAACTGTTTTTCATTCAGATATTGTGCAAGGTTTTTTAAAATATAAAATAGACACTCAAAAATCAAAAATTGATGCTTTATCTTTTTCAGGACATAAGGTGAATACTCCAAAAGGTATTGGAGGTTTTTATTTAAGAAAAGGTGTTAATATAAGAGCTGTTTTTGTAGGTGGAGGACAGGAAAAAGGCCTAAGGGCTGGAACTGAAAATATACATTACATTAAAGGGCTTGAAAAGGCTGCTGAAATTCATAGTAAAAATATGATTTTAGATATTAAAAAGTATACACAGCTAAAAGAGTATTTATTAAATAAATTAGAAAAATTTGATAATATAATAATTAATTCCCCAAAAGATGCGGCGCCATATATAGTGAATTTTGCCTTTATGGGATATAAAAGTGAAACATTGCTTCACTTTTTAGAAAATAATGAAATATACATATCATCAGGCTCTGCTTGCAGTAAGGGCAGTAAGAGTCACACATTAGAAAGTATGAAATTAGATGATAAGATAATTGATTCTTCAATAAGAGTAAGCTTTGATAGTGATACCTCTTTTAGTGATATAGATGCACTTATAGAATCGCTTGAAAGTGCACATACAAAACTACAAAAAATAAAATTATAGTAAATAGATGAGAATTTAAAAAAGGAAAAAAGGATAGGATTTGAAAATAAATGAATTTTCAAACAATGGAAAGGTATTTCAATGAAACAATTAATAATATGCTATCTAGGTGAGGTAGTTTTAAAAGGGCTTAATAAATCAAGTTTTGAAGCTCAAATTATGAAAGCTATACGTTTAAGAGTAAAAAACTTAGGCGAATTTAAAATTTATAAATCACAAAGTGTTATATACGTTGAGCCACTTGATGAATTTTGTGATATAGATACAGCTTATGATAAAATAAGAAAAATCTTTGGAATTGCTACAATTAGTAAAGCAATAGTTGTAAAAAAAGATTTTGATGAAATTACAAACACTGTTTTAGAAAATTATGATGATGTTTTAAAAAATACAAAAACATTTAAAGTTGTAGCTAGAAGAAGTGATAAAAACTTTAATATGACATCAACAGAGATAGCAAGAGAATTAGGTGGCAGAATTTTATCAAAGCACTATCACTTAAAAGTGGATGTTCATACTCCACAAACAACTGTTATGGTTGAAATAAGGGAGACAGCAGCTTATGTGCATTTAGGAAAACAAAAGGCAGTAGGCGGAATGCCAGTGGCTTCTTCAGGAAAGGCTGCATTAATGCTAAGTGGTGGGATAGATTCTCCTGTAGCTGCATATATGATGGCAAAAAGAGGACTATCACTTATGGCTGTTCATTTTGCATCTCCTCCATACACTAGCCAAAGAGCAAAACAAAAAGTTGTGGCTTTATGCGAAAAATTAGTTGACTACACAGGTAAAATGCCACTACTAGTTGTTGAATTTACAAAAACACAGGAATATATAAGAGATAATGGCGTTCCAGAACTGTTCACTGTTTTAATGAGAAGAAGTATGATGAGAATAACTGAAAAACTAAGTGAAATGTATGGTGCAGGCGCTATTATAACAGGGGAAAGCCTTGCACAGGTGGCTTCTCAAACACTTAGCGCTATAAATGCAACAAATCAAAGTGTTGATATTCCAATTCTTCGCCCGTTAATAGGAATGGATAAAACAGAAATAGTTTCTATCTCACGAGAAATCGACACGTATGAAACATCAATTCTTCCATATGAAGATTGCTGCACTATATTCACCCCAGCACATCCAAAAACAAAACCAAAGCTAGAAGAAATACTACTAGCTGAAGAAAAAATGGACTTTAATAAACTTTTAGAAATCGAGGCAGAAGCTTTAGAGAGTATTGAAAGAATTTTTATTGATATAAATTAAGTAAGAGAAAAATAATAAAGAAAGGAATAGCTAAAAAATGAGAGCAGAGATAATTTGTGTTGGAACAGAATTATTATTAGGTGATATTCTAAATACAAATGCACAATTTTTATCAAGAAAATTATCAGAGCTTGGCATTTCTGTTTACAATCAGCAGGTTGTAGGAGATAATGTTGTAAGGCTTCGTGCAGCGGCTTCTTTGGCAAAAGAGAGAAGTGATATCGTTATCTTTTCAGGCGGACTTGGGCCAACTAAAGATGATTTAACAAAAGAAGTAGTTGCAAAAGTTTATAATGATGATTTAATTTTAGATAGAAATATAGAAAAAGAATTAAAAGAATTCTTTAAATCTCGAAATATCAGTATGACTGATAGCAACTTAAAACAGGCATATGTTCCAAGAAAAGGCAGAAGTATTAAAAACAATAAAGGAACAGCGCCAGGGGCGATATTTATTGATGGAGAGAAAATGGCTGTACTCCTTCCAGGGCCACCACATGAAATGGAAGCTATGTTTAAAAGTGAGGTTATGCCACTTCTTTTAAAGTTAACTCAAGGAGTTATAAAATCAGATTACTATGGAATTATAGGAATAGGCGAAAGCAGTGCTGAGAAGATAATTACTAGCCTTTTAGAGCAAACTAATCCAACATTTGCTATTTATGCAAAAAGAGGAGAAGTACAAGTAAGAATAACAGCAAAAGCTGCAAATGAAAAAGAGGCTGATGAATTACTTGAAAAAGGCAAAGAACAAATATACACTCATTTAGATAAATATATCTATTCTTCTAAAAATGAAAACTTGCAAACTGCAGTTCTGCATTTATTAGAAAAAGAAGGAAAAACTCTATCAACAGCAGAAAGTTGCACGGGTGGAAATATATCACAGTGGCTAGTTGGAGTAGAGGGGGCTTCAAAATCTTTTAAATTAGGATTGTGTCCTTACACTGATGAGCAAAAAAGCGATATTTTAGGAATAGAAATGGAAAAAATTGAAACACATTCAAGTGTTTCCTCAGTTGTAGTGCAGGAGATGGCATTAAATATGTTAAGATACGCATCAACTGATTATTCAATAGCTACAACTGGATATTCTGGTAGCACTGGTGGAACGGCTGAAGTGCCACTTGGAACAGTTTTTGTTTGTGTGGCAGATAAAGAAAACACTTACTATAAAAAACTTTATTATGAAAATTCTTCAAGAGAAGAAATTATGCATCTTGCTTCAATAGCAGCTCTTGATTTATTAAGAAGAGTTATAAATAAATTAGATTTAGAATCAGTTGTTGTAACTCCGAATGACGAAGCTATTTTAGAAGAAATAAGAAATTCTCATAATAAAGATGCAAAAAAAGAAAAAAAGAAATCATCTATATTAGATGTTATTTTAAAATTTATCCTACTTATATTAATAGGAGTATTAATTGGAATAGGCTGGGTTTATGTAGCTAATGATTTCACAATGCCTAGCATTGATTTTAATACTGTTTCATCAGAAGTGGGCAGTTTTTTTAGCGATTTAATTCCATCGAATAATGCTAGTATAGAAGAAGTTATAGATAGTAGGCAGGAACTCGATTTTTTTTCACATAGTTTTGAGAGCGATACTTTAAAATCTTTAAGTGGCCTTTCAGCTCAAAACGAAAATGTGAAAGGCTTTTTAAGTTTTAAAAATGAAAAACAGGATATTGTTGTATTAGATAAAGAAGATGAAAGTCTAGTAGGGGTACAATCAGTTGTTAGTGTTTCTAGTGGCATACCTGAATACACATTTTTAAAAGGAATTCAAGGCGAAAGTTTTATTAATTTTTTAGATATTAATGAGGCAAGATTAAATTCAAAGTTTGTATATTTTAAAGATAATACATATAAAGATTATCAAATTTTTGCAGTTGGAACATATAATAATGATGAGCTTTTGGCTATTTTAAATACATCTTCGAAGGAAGAGTTTATTATATCAGCAAAGGCAAGAAGTGTTTTTGATGTTGATGTTCCTGTTTTAGAAAATGATGAATTATTAATGCTTGTTTGGGAGAAAAATCCAGATGAGTTTATAGTTCTATTTAGTAAAGAATTTACTACCAATACATATCCTAGTGTAGACGTTAAAATGATGTCGGTATTATCTAACTGGTATATAGAGGATAATAATATTACAACAGATACATCTCTAGAAGCTATGGACATGGCAAAGGAAAGCTATGATAGAGATAATTATATATGGGAAAATGTAGGCAATGAAGCAGGTGTTTATGATGATAATTCTTCTAGTGAAGAAACAGAAAATCCATCATCTTCTTCGTCAGGGAATACATCTTCCTCATCTTCATCAAGCTCGTCAAGTTCTAGTAGTTCATCTAGTTCATCATCTTCTAGCGGGGATGATAGCTCTTCTAGCTCTTCACAAAACATAAATCAAACAGATGAGCCAGAAGAAACTAGTCCTCCACAAGCAACAGATGAGCCGGCAAGCACAAATGCGCCACAAGTAACTGATGCTCCAAGTGAGAGTTCTTCACCAGAAGTAACGCCTGAGCCAACTCCTACAGAACCTATGCTAACAGTTACTATGAATGGAAGTGTTGTAACAGATACAGTAACTAATATTTTAAGCCAAATAGTTGCGCTTGAAATGAGCTCATCATGGAATACAGAAGCTTTAAAAGCACAAGCAGTAGCGGCACACACATATATTTTATATAGACAGCACTATGGTGATCCGGCGCCTTCAGTAGTTGGAAGATCATCGCCTGCACAAAAAGTGGTTGATGCGGTATCAGCCGTTGATAATTATATTCTAACTGTTAATGGTGCAACACCTATATATACTCCATACACTGCCTCAGCAGCAGGAAGAACAAATGCATCGAGCGAAGTTTGGGGAGGGTATTTATCACATCTAGTATCAGTTGAGAGTAAATATGATTATTTATCTCCAAGCTATGAAACATCATATACCCTAACAAAAGAGCAGGTGGAAGAAATAGCGGCGAATATTGGAGCAACACTAAGTGAAGATCCAAGCACGTGGTTTAGTATACTTAGCTATACATCAGGCGGATATAATTATAATATGAGTCTTGGTGATAAAACATTTACAGCAACAAAATTTAAAGACACATATCTTCGAGATATTGGAGTTTCAATAAGAAGTGCTTCTTTTGATATTTCATTTAATAATGATGTGTTCACAATAACAACAAGAGGATATGGACATGGAGTTGGGATGAGCCAATGGGGCGCACAACTTTACGCTACAAATGAAGGATGGGATTGGCAAAGAATACTCACTCATTATTATACAGGAGTTCAAATTACATCGATAAGATAAATTTTGAAACTAAAATTTAGAATTAAAGGAATTATTATTAAAAAATGAATTACATAGATTTAAGAAGTGATAGTGTAACTCAGCCAACTCAGGAAATGAGAGAAGCTATGTATACAGCACCAGTGGGTGATGATGGCTTTGGAGAAGATCCAACGGTTAAAAATCTTGAAAAGCTATGTGCTGCAAAAGTGGGTAAAGAGGCAGGTTTATTCGTGCCATCTGGAACAATGGGGAATCAAATAGCCGTAATGACACATACTTTTAGGGGAGATGAAATGATAGTTTCCTCAAATAGTCATATAATTGTTCACGAAGTGGGAGCAGCAGCAGTTTTATCAGGAATAAGAGTGAACCCAATAGAATGTAAAGATGATAAATTAACTTCTGATATTATTAAAAGAGAGTATTTAAAAAATCAAGAGGAATTTTCATCAAAAACTAGTCTTATCTGCCTTGAAAATGCACTTTCAAACGGAAAAGTTATGACTAGTGAGGAAATGAAAGATATTTATAATACAGCAAAAATGTATAATATGCCAGTACATTTAGATGGTGCAAGACT
This sequence comes from uncultured Oscillospiraceae bacterium, assembly GCA_964369205.1. Lineage (GTDB taxonomy): Bacteria > Bacillota > Clostridia > Oscillospirales > Ruminococcaceae > RGIG3102. The sequence continues at coordinate 33,196 of CAYJEK010000001.1, forward strand.
TTTTAATTCAGCAGTAAGCCTTAATATTGATGTAAAAGACTTAACAAAGTATGCAGATTCTGTTATGGTTTGTCTTTCAAAAGGTCTTTGTGCACCTGTTGGAAGTGTTTTATGTGGTGATGAAGAATTTATAAAAAAAGCAAGAAAAAAACGACACCTATTAGGTGGAAATATGGCTCAAGCAGGACTTATAGCAGCTTGCGGAATTATAGGAATAGAAAAAATGATTCCTCGCCTTCATATCGACCATGAAAATGCAAAATATCTCTCAAACCGCCTTGCAAAAATGAAAGATGTAACGGTTTTAAATAAGAATGTTGATATAAATCTTGTGTTTTTTAAAGTTAATAGAAGTAGAGATTTTATTAATAATCTGCCAGCTAAAATGCTTGAAAAAGGAATAAAAATAGGTGGCGAAGAATTTGGGTATTTAAGATTTATAACGAATAATGATGTATCAAAACAAGATGTTATCTATGTAGCAGATACATTAGAAGCAATATTAAAAGAAAATTAATTAAAAAATAAAGAGGAGTTTTTATATGCAAAAAGGAAAATATGGGATACCATATTCATTATATGGAATAATAGCATTTATTTTAGTTATTCTAAATCAAACATTAATATTATTACTACTATCACTATTTGTAGTACTAGCAGAACAAGACAATCAAACTTCACGAACTGTTTTAGAAGCCCTATCCCTGCAGTTTTGTGTAAACTTTATATATTTAGTGATATGGTTTGTGGCATCTATCGGAGTAGTGATTCCATTCTTAACAGTCTTAATAGTGAGTGCTGCAGGAATAATTAATACTGTTGTTTCAATAGTAGCTACTGGTATTGGAATATTAGGGCTTATAAAAGCGGCGAAAGACGAGGAGCTGAATTTCCCTATTTTATCTAATATGGCGGATAATCTACTAATGTTTATAAACAGATTTTAATTAATATAAAATAAAGCTTATTTAAAAAAATAAGCTTTATTTTTTTTGTTAATATTTTAATTAAATTGTTTAAAAATTAAATATTGACTTTAACAATATTAAAGTGTATACTTAATATTGTTAAAGGAGGTGTTTTTGTGGCACTTAATATAATTCCAGAATGGCTAAATGATTTAGACGATGAAGATATAAATTTTATAAAAAGATTTATATTAGCTTCTGGATCTTTAAAGGAGATAGCGAACGAATACGGGGTAACTTATCCTACAGTTAGATTAAGGCTTGATAAATTAATTCAAAAAATAAAAATTTCTGAGGATAATAAAAATGAGCCTTATATATCCTTAATAAAAAAGCTTGCAGTTGATGATAAATTAGATTTTGATACGGCAAAAATTTTAATAGGGGAATATAAAAAGATAAGAGAAAAGTAATTAGGTTTATCGTTTTTCTATGAAGTGTTAGCGAAGGTTACTGCTTTAAAGTAGATAAACGACAAAAACACAAAGCACTAAGAAAGGAAAGATTGTTATTATGAAAATTATGAGTTTTATACTAATTATAATTTTAGCACTTCCAATTATACTGTTTTTTATGCAGTATAAATTATGCAAAAAGAAATCAAAATGGGCATTAATATTGCCAACTATTGTTGCAGGGTTTTCAATTTTAGTTGGATATTATACTATAATATTGGCATCAGTAATGTTTTTAATGTATTTTGTTAGTATGCATTTAGAAAAAGAAAATGAAAATAAATTATCTGAAATAGAGAAAATGAATATCAAAGATTTATAATAATTGTTATAAATCTATACAAAAATATTTAAAAGATAAAAAAACAGCTATACTATATATACAAATAATCTTAATATATTCTTAAAATTTGAAAAATTACTTTATTTTTTTACCATTTTGTAGTAAAATGTATAAATCAGTGAGTAGTTAAGGAGTATGAATTTTGAAAAATAATAAAGTGATTAATTATATAAAAAATACATTTAGCACAGCCAAAAATGGAGATAAAATTAGCATACTAAAAATAGTGGTGAGTGCTTTGCTTATAATAAGTATAGCAGTAGGGGCTACTTTATCATTATCAAGTATGTTTACTCAAATAGAGCTTGAAAGCTATGATGAAGAGTATGATAAGAATGATATAGTTATTGATACGTCAGTTTTAACGAGCACTATTTTAGAAGAAACTGAGGATGCAGGACAGGAATATATAGACGAGACATTGTTTATAGGGGATTCAAACACAGTTAGAACTATGATGTATGGACACACCACTTGGGACAATGTTTTAGCCGCTGTTTCAATGGGCATTCAGCACGTTGATGATTTAGAAATAGCATATTTTGAAGGATACAATTCTCCTCTTAATATAGCGGATGCTCTAGAAGTAATTCAGCCAAAAAGAATTATTATTACCTATGGTACAAATAATACTTTAGGATGGAGTGTTGAAAGTTTTATTGAAGAATATAGAAATTCTTTAGATATAATTAAAGAAGCATATCCTTATGCAGATATTATTATAAACACAGTACCGCCTGTTGATAGACAAAGAGAGAATTTAGCTATTACTATGCAAACTATAGATTCTTTTAATAAGGCATTATCAGAACTTGCAAAAGAAGAAGGAGTTAAGTTTTTAAACTCAGCAGAAGCTTTAAAAGATGAAGAAACTGGATTTGCAAAAACTGATTACACAATAGGAGATGGTGTTCACTTAAGTAAGCTTGGGATGGATGCATTGTTTGAATATATAAGAACACATGCTTATATAGCTGAAGATAGACGTCCGATGCCTTTAAATGAAGTACCGGCAAGAGAGGAAACTCCAACGGGTATTATCCAGGAAGATCCATTAGCCGTAAGAGGTGCAAAGGTTAATATTCAGTTTAAATCTAGTGATTCAACACTTGGATATATAGAGGGTGAATTTGAGCAATTAGTTAAAAGAACTTTGACAACAGATACAGTAACAGCAAAGCCAAATTATGAAAACGGTGGTATATTTATAGGTTGGAGTGTAGACCATGGCAGTATAGCCACCCCTGCATCACCGTCACTGGCTTATACCGTACCAGATATTGATGAAAACATCACACATATAACAGTTACAGCTAATTTTGCAAAGGTAACTTTAAATATGCATAAAGGAAATGATATTGTTTCATCTGTTGATTTAGCAAATGGAGAAAGTACTCAATTAGCGGTTTCAGCAAGCCACCAAGATTATAATAATAAAAATCTAATTTGGCAAAGTGATAATGCAGCAGTAGTAACTGTTGATGGCTCAGGAAAAATAACAGCAAGCGGATTTGGAACAGCCACTATTACTGCAACACTAGAGGGAACAAATTTATCAGTTAGTACAAAAGTGAATGTTTTAAAACCACTTGATAGTATTTCTATAACAGGCAATACCTCAATGCCTACAAGTTCTACAACGCAGCTAAGTGTAAATTTAAATCCAAGTGATGCATATGTAGGAGCTGAAAAGGCAGTTTGGAGTATTTCAGGGGATGGTGCTACAATATCTCAAGATGGAGTTGTAACATCGGGCGCTAATGAAACTGCTTTAACAGTAACCTGTACATTAGCAGGAAAAACTGCAACACATATAATAAATACAGTAAAACCAGTGCCTCTTGAAAGCATAACTGCACAAGGAAATCAAAGTATAACAATAGGCCAATCTACACAGCTTTCAGTAGTGTATAAGCCAGAAAATACAACAGATGATAGAGCTGTTACCTGGACGAGTGAAAATTCAAGTATTGCATCAGTAGATGTAAATGGACTTGTTACTGGGATAAGCGAGGGCGAAACCACAATAACCGCAAATGTTGGGGGCAAAGTGAGTGTAGTAAAAATTACAGTAAGTAAAAATCCAAACCTTGTAACATCTGTAAGTTTTGATAAAACTGCTATAACACTTGATTATTTAGCGGGTGTAACTGATACATTAACTGCATCTTTTACACTTACATATGAAGGAGAGACACCAGAAGAAAACACACAGGCTAATTTTTCAGGTGGAAATGCTTATTTTACAGTAACTCCTAATGGAGATGGAAAAACTGCAACAGTGGCAATTATTCCAAATCAAACAATAGAGGGCGGAACAACTACAGGAACTATAACAGTTACAATAGGCTCAAAAACAGCTACTTGTTCTGTTACCGTTATAAATATTCCAGCTCCAGTAGTACCAACTCCAGATCCTGCTGCTACACCAGAAGGCGAAACAACAGAATAAATAATAAAAACTCTAGCGATAGATAATTATAAACAAATAAACAAACAACCACGTATCAATTTTTGATAGTGGTTGTTTTGCTTTGGGTAAATTATTGATTATTTCTCATTCATTCTTCGATTTGTGAAAACTTCTTATATTTTGATACGTTGTATTGGTAAAGTAAAGTTGGGATAGCTGTTAAAACAAAAAAGATACCAATAAGCAGCATTTGTGAGGTAAATAACTCTTGGTTTTGGTAATAAAGCATAACAGCAAGAAAAGCTAATAAGCCTATTAAAGCCACCCACATATTTCTAAGTTTTTTATAATAGCTAACTCTATCATCAGCAGTGGTATGAAGTTGGAATGGTTTACCATCGTTCTTTTTTTCAACGATTATAAGCTCTTTATTAAATGTTGTTGCATTAGTTGCTATTTGTCCCGAACCTTTTGCGTATGGACGCCACCTTACTTTGCCAACTGAATAATTCAAGTTGATATTTTTATAAAATGTTTTATACCCCATATCTTGCAAAAAGTCTGTGTACTCTTTCGCTTTAAAACTACTTTTGTCAGCGATAAAGTCTACCACATATTGATATTCCGATGGGGTACATTTTTCAAAACTATAGGAAAGTTTACCGATTTTTACAAGTCGATAACCTTGCTTTGCTTTTTTATTTAAGAATTTTTCTTGAACATCTAAAAAAGCTCCAAAAAATCTGTAATATGTTTTCATTTTACTTACCTCCCACAATTTTATCTGCTGTTAATAATAAGTTTTTGAGTCTTACAATTTCAACATCAACGATATCTTTTCCTTTTTGGGTGATAATATATTCTTTTTTGCGCCCGTTGCCATCATCTGCTGAAATAATCCATTCTTTTTCTTGTAAAGTGTTTAATGCTCCATAAAGAGAGCCGGCTCCTAAAACAAGTCTACCATTAGTTTGATTTTCAATGAACTGCATAACAGCATACCCATGTTTTGCTTCAAACAAAGATAAAAGAATAAAAAAGGAAACCTCTGTTAGCGCGCCGCTTTTAGCATTGTCTCGCATATGTATACCTCCTGTTTATTACGGTTACTGTAATAACAGTGTATCACTAAACGTAATAAATGTCAAGCATAAATAAATAGCAGACTATATTTCAAGTCTGCTAGAGAGTTTGTAAATGATTATTAGTAAATAATAACATAAATGGCAATGATTATATAATAAGCCGATTGAGTGTATGACTGATTGCATATACTATTGCTAAAGTTTTCTGTTTTTTATTTTTTCTAAAAAATCATTCCATATATATTTCAGGGAAAACTTTAAATAATCTTTACTAGTTTTATCTAAAGCTTTATAGCCAAGGCGGATATCGGTGGAATTTTGGAATATATTATATGATATTAAAATTATATTGCCTAAAAAATTGGTTATTATATTAATTATGATGTCTATAAAATAAATAGCAATTTGAAACAAAGAAGAAATAAGTGATAAAATCATATAAATCATAAAAAAATACTCCTTATTTTTTAATAGCTTCGCAAAGTAGTTTTGAATTTTTAAATTCCTTTAAAACAACTTCTAAAACATCTCCTTGAGAATATCCGTTATCTTCAACTAATACAGGAACATATCTTGTTGTATATCCTGTAAAATAGCCATCTTTGTTTTTTTGTTCTAGTAAAACAGTATCTTTTTTTCCAATAAACTCTTTTATAAGTCTTTCTCTGATTTGTTCTGATTTAAAAGTCATTGTTTTGTTTCTATCTTGTTTTACAAATTTTTCAATTTGATTATCCATAGTTTTTGCTAAAGTGCCCTCACGAGGAGAAAAAGAAAAGCAATGCACTTTTAAAAACTGACATTTTTGAACAAATCTTACACTTTTTATAAAATCTTCCTCAGTCTCACCTGGGAAGCCTACTATAATATCGGTTGTAAAAGTTGGGTTATCAAAAAGTTCTCTTATTCTATTCATCATATTTAAATAAAGAGTTGTATCATATAGCCTTTTCATATCGCTTAAAGTCTTATCGCATCCGCTTTGGAGTGATAGATGAAAATGAGGACAAAATTTTTCTATTTTACTCATTCTCACAAGCATATCATCGCTAAATAAATCAAGCTCTAGTGAGCCAAGGCGAACTCTTTCAATACCAGAAACACTGCTAACTGCCTCAATAGCATCGCAAACATTATTTCCAAGGTCCTGCCCATAGCAAGAAATATTAACACCTGTTAAAACTATTTCCTTATGGCCAGCCTTACTTAAAAGTTCTGCTTGCTCTAAAATTTTATCTATTGGTCTTGAGCGAACTTTACCTCTTGCTTTTGGGATAATGCAATAAGCACATTCCCTATTACAACCATCTTGAATTTTTAAAAAAGCCCTTGTGTGAAGTGAATCTTCACTACTTGATAGTTCCTCAAAAGAGTCGAGCTCATTATAAGATGGTATATTTATATATCTTTCTTTAGTTTTGAAAAAGTCGTTTACTAAGTTTATTAAATTTGTTTTATTTTTAGTACCGATAATAATATCTGCATTTAAAACATCTTCAGCTTTTTGTGGAAAAGCTTGTGGCATACAGCCAATAAGTGCTACTACACAGTTGGGATTTTGCCTTTTTGCTTTATTAATCCATTGTATACTCTTTCTATCTCCAGCTAAAGTTACAGTGCAGCTATTTACAATATACACATCACTAACTTCATCACTTGATACAATAGTGTATCCATTATTTTTAAAAATTTCTATCATTGCAGCAGATTCCTGCTGATTTACCTTGCACCCAAGGGTTAAAAAACATGCTCTCATTAAAATATCCTTTATATAATTTATAAATATGCTTTTGAAATTAAAGCATACAAAAGTATTATAGCAAAAAACTAAAAAAATCTCAATATCTTTTAATATTTTAAAAAAAATAAACATAAAATATACAAGTGATAAAAAAGAAAGGAATAGTTTAGTTTTTTTCTAAACAAAAGAAGAGTGTTTTTATGAAAAAGATAGTGTCAGTTTTTTTGAGTTTTATTTTGATGATTTCAATGAGTTCATCAGCATATGCAAACAATTCGGTGCCAGCTGCAGCATATGTAGAGGAAGTGATAACAGAGTATGAAAATGAACCGGTATACACATTTAGTCCATCAATTAGTGAGGCCATGGCAAGAACAGATAGTTTTGTTGATAAAGTGGCGGATACATCAATGTTTGATGTTAATGCGGGAAGTGCAATATTAATTGAAACTACAACAGGTCAGGTTTTATACCAAAAAAATCCCGATAATAAAGTGGGAATAGCTTCTATAACTAAAATAATGACGATGCTATTAGTTATAGAGGCGCTAGAGGCAGGGGAATTTACATTAGATGATACAGTTCCTATATCAAATCATGCTTTTTCAATGGGAGGCAGTCAAATATGGGCAGAACCCGGAGAAATATTTACAGTGGATGAAATGCTAAAAGCGGTGGCAGTTTCTTCTGCTAATGATGCAGCAGTGGCTCTAGCTGAGTTTGTTAGTGGGAGCGAGGAAGAATTTTGCCGTAAAATGAATGAGAAAGCAAAAGATTTAGGAATGGAAAACACAAACTTTGTGAATGCATGTGGGCTTGATGCAGAAAATCACTACTCATCAGCAAGAGATGTTTCAATAATGGCAAATGAATTATTAAAGCATCCAATTATTTTTGATTACACAACTATTTGGGTGGATTATTTAAGAGATGGCGAAACTCAAATTGTGAATACCAATAAATTATTGCAATCATATCAAGGTATAACTGGATTAAAAACGGGAACAACAAGCGGTGCAGGTGTATGCCTTACAGCTTCTGCTACAAGAGATGGTTTATCTTTAATTTCAGTGATACTTGGCTCTCCTAGTAGCGAGGAAAGATTTTCAGCTAGTAAAAAAGTGTTAGATTTTGGTTTTGCAAACTTTGAAACAAAAGCTTTTCCTGAAATAACAGATATTCCATCTTCTCTAAAAACAAAGAATTCAGATATTGAAGATGCGAAAATAGAATATGAAATTCCTGACAATTTATTGTTTTTAAAAGATAGTTCTACAACTTTAAGTTATGAAGTGGAAATATTAGATTATATTCAGGCTCCAATGAGTGAAGGAATGAAAGTGGGAAGTATAACACTTCATTCACAAAATGGTGAAATTGGAGAGTATGATATTACTTTAAGTGAAGATGTGGAAAAGATGGATTTTTATAAAGCTTTGTCACTTTTAACAAAGTATACAGGTTATATGTAAGTAATATGCTAAAAGTGGTAAAATCAGTTGACATTAGTTTGTTTTTTAGTGTATTATTAATATAAAGAAATATCGAAATATAAGGAATAATTAAATAAGGAAATAGGAGATAAAATTATGGCTGTAAAATTTGAGGGTAAATATTTAAAGGAATTTGTAAACGATTTAGAATTTAATAATATTAATTCACAAATTGAGCTTTGCCATGACATTTTGCACAACAAAACAGGTGCGGGAAATGATTATTTAGGCTGGCTCAATTTGCCTTTTGATTACGATAAAGAAGAATTTGAAAGAATTAAAAAGGCAGCAGAAAAAATTAAAAAAGATAGTGATGTTTTAATTATTGTAGGTATTGGTGGCTCATATCTTGGTGCAAGGGCTGCTATAGAGTTTTTAGGCTCTAGCTTTTACAATAATTTAGATGAAAACAAATTAAAAGTATATTTTGTAGGAAATAATATAAGCCCTTCGTATTTAAAAAATGTTTTAAAATTATGTGAGGGAAAAGAAGTTAGTGTAAATGTTATTTCAAAATCAGGCACAACAACAGAGCCTGCACTCGCTTTTCGTGTATTTAAAGAATTTATGGAAGAAAAATACACAAAAGAAGGCGCAAAAACAAGAATTTATGCAACAACTGATAAAAATAAAGGCACACTTAAAACTCTTGCTGATTTAGAAGGATATGAAACATTCTCTATACCAGATGATGTGGGCGGAAGATTCTCAGTTTTAACAGCAGTAGGCCTTCTTCCTATAGCAGCGGCAGGGTTTGATATTGAAAAGGTTATGGAAGGTGCAAGAAAAGCTGCAAAAGATTTTGAAAATAAAGGTCTTGATAATGATTGCTATAAATATGCAGCTGCAAGAAATATCCTTTATAGAAAAGGCAAAAACATAGAGATAATGGCTTCATACGATCCAGACTGGCAGATGATGAATGAATGGTTTAAACAGCTTTATGGCGAGAGCGAGGGTAAAGATCAAAAAGGTATATACCCATCAAGTGTTATCTTTTCAACAGATTTACACTCAATGGGACAATTTATCCAAGACGGGCAAAGAAATTTATTTGAAACTGTGGTTGATTTTAAAACAGAGTGTAATGATTTATTTATAAAAGAATCAAAAGAAAATTTTGATGGACTAAACTTTTTAGCAAATCAAGAGATGTCTTTAGTTAATAAAAAGGCTATGCAAGGAACAATACTTGCTCATACAGATGGTGGAGTTCCAAATATAGTTTTAGAAATTGATAAAAAAGATGAGTTTAATTTTGGATATGCAGTATTTTTCTTTGAAAAAGCTTGCGCTATTTCAGGATACACTCTTGGTGTTAACCCATTTGATCAACCAGGAGTTGAAGCTTATAAAGTTAATATGTTTGCTCTTTTAGGAAAACCAGGCTTTGAAAAAGAAAGAGAAGTTCTTTTAGAAAAGTTAAAATAGTTTATTAATATTTATTAAAATAAATTATAATAAAACACAAACAAAAGGAGGTAACTATTATGATAAAATTAATAGTTGGAACAAAAGGCACAGGTAAAACAAAGCAATTAGTGGAAATGATTAATGAAAGCGTAGAAAATGTTATGGGGAACATAGTTTGCATAGAAAAGAAAATGCAACTAGGCCATAATATTAATACAGCAGTTCGTCTTATCAACTTAGATGAATATAAAGTTGATAATTATGAAAAATTCTACGGATTTTTTAGCGGTGTATTAGCAGGAAACTATGATATTGAACATATCTATGTTGACGGCATCCTTAAAGTTGGTGAAAACGACTTAGAAGGTTTTGGAAAACTCCTAGAAGCAGTAGATACCCTAACACAAGATAAAAAAATTGTGTTTACAGTATCTGCAGATGAAGAAGTTTTACCAGAAAGTGTAAAGAAATACTTATAATTTAAATAAAATAGAGCTGTTTTGAAAAATAGCTCTATTTTTATTAAAAAAAATATGGTATAATACTAAATGCAATAAATATTAAAAATGTTTAAAAAAATTGGTATTTAAATATTGTGTCATCTTTTGTGAATATTAATAAAAGAAATTAGAATTATTTAGTGAATAAATAAAAAAATCCTTGACAAATATATAAAAGATATATATAATGTTTAAGTAACCTAAAGAGGTGCTTTTATGTTAATAAACTTAAAGACGGTTTTTGACCGTGATGAAATTGAAAAACAGCTAGATTTTGATATTGACTTATCTGATGAAATGATAAGTTATGATGCAAAGTTTTTATCACCAGTTAAAGTGGTGTTAAATCTAGCAAAACAAAATAACCAAATAAGCATTAAGCTTAGTATAAAGGGTAATGCCTCATGTGTATGTGGAAGGTGTTTAGAGTTGTTTTTTAAAGAAATTAATGTTAGTGAAGAATTTATAGTTAGTCCTGCTAGCCTCACACAGCAAGATAAAGAAATTCCGATAGACACTGATTACACACTAAACGTAAAGCAACTTGCTATGCAGGAATTATCTTTAGAAATACCAACAGTGCTAGTTTGCAGTGAAGACTGCCTAGGACTATGCTCGGTTTGCGGAAAGCCTAAAAAGGAAAACTGCAATTGTCAATTAAATCAAATTGATCCGAGATTAATGGCTTTAAAAAAATTACTAGAAGAAAATAATGATAATTAGGGAGGAGCTTTAAAATGGCAGTACCAAAAAGGAAACTATCAAAAGCAAGACGTGACAAGAGAAGATCAAATGTATGGAAATTAGAGGCACCACAATTTATTAAATGTACACAATGTGGCGAATTAACAGTTCCACATAAAGTTTGCAAAGCTTGCGGATACTACAAAGGTAGAGCAGTTATTGTAAAAGAAGCTTAATTTTTTGCAATTTAAGGGGGTAGGCTAGCCTATCCTCTTTTTTAGTGGAATTTATTTTGCTAATATGTTATAATAAAAAATATATTTAAATTAGGCGAGAGCCTTTTAAATTTAAAGGGTGGATAAAATATGTCAGTTAATATAATAAGAATAAATGAAGATTCTATTGCAGCTAAAAGCGAGCTTTTAGTTGGCGATGAATTAATTAGCATAAATAATAATGAAATTTATGATATATTAGATTTGCAGTTTTATTCATCAGAAGAAAATCTTGATTTATTAATTAAAAGAGATGACAAATTAATAAATATATTATTGAAAAAGAATGATAAATATGAAGATTTAGGATTCGAATTTGATACTTATTTAATAGATAAACATCATTTTTGTAAGAATAAATGTGTTTTTTGTTTTGTAGATCAATTACCTAAAGGCTTAAGAGAAAGTCTTTATTTTAAAGATGATGATGAGAGATTATCATTTTTATTTGGAAATTATATAACTCTTACAAATCTTTCAAAAAGAGAAATAGATAGAATAAAATTAATGAAAATTTCCCCTATAAATATATCTGTTCATGCAACAGATGAAGAAACTAGGGTGAAAATGATGAAAAATCCAAATGCTGCAAAGATAAATGAATTAATGAATGAATTTGCTAGCGCTGGTATTACAATGAATGCGCAAATAGTGCTTTGTAAGAATTTAAATGATGGAAAAATTTTAGAAAAAACCATAAAAGATTTACAAAATTTATATCCTAGTGTTCAAAGTGTTGCAATAGTGCCACTGGGAGTTACAAGGTATAGAGAAAATTTAGAAAAACTGGAAACTTTTAATAAAGAAGATAGTATAAATATAATAAACCAAGTTGAAAATTTAACAAAAGATTTCAATGAAAAGCATAATTATAGAATGATACAATTAGCAGATGAATTCTTTTTAAGAGCAGAAATGGAAATTCCAAAAGCTGAATACTATGGAGATTTTATGCAGCTTGAAAATGGAATTGGTATGCTAAGAAATTTTATTGATGGATTTTTTGAAGAACTTGATTATACAACACCGCCAAAAGAAATTATAAAAGCAGATATTGCAACTGGGATGGCTATGTATAATGAAATGATAAAAATTATTGATAAATTAAAAGAAATTTATCCAGAAAAAATTGATATTAAAGTGCATGGAATAGAAAATGATTTCTTTGGCGGAAATGTATGGGTTACAGGCCTTGTTGTTGCCACTGATATAATAAATCAGTTAAAAGGAAAAACAATTTCAAACACACTTTATTTATCAGAAGATATGCTAAGAAGTGAAAAGGATTTATTTTTAGATGATAAAACACCTAAAAATATAGAAGATGAATTAAATATAAAAACAGTATTTTATAAAAATGATGGCATAAGCCTTATTAAAAAACTGTTTAATATAGATTTTTAAAGGGAGGAATAAAAAATGCCAAAACCAATTATTGCAATAGTAGGCAGACCAAACGTTGGTAAAAGCACACTATTTAATAAATTAGTAGGAGCAAGAATAAGCATAGTTCAAGACACACCAGGTGTTACAAGAGATAGAATTTATGCAGATGGAAACTGGCTTGATAAAGACTTTTTATTAGTTGATACAGGTGGTATAGAGCCAATAAATGATAATTCAATATTAAAACATATAAAACAGCAAGCGCAAATTGCTATTGAAACAGCAGATGTTATTTTATTTGTAACAGATATTAGAAGTGGTGTAACTGCCTCTGATTACGAAGTGGCAACAATGCTTTTAAAAAGTGGAAAACCAGTTGTTCTAGTTGTAAATAAAGTGGATAGCGTTGGTGCTGTTCCAGATGATTTTTATGATTTCTATTCATTAGGAATAGGAGAGCCATTTGCTGTTTCTTCTGTTCACGGTCATGGAACAGGCGATATTTTAGATGAATGTTTTAAACATATTGATTTTACAAAAGAAGATCCAGATGAAGATGAGAATATTTCTGTTGCTATAATAGGCAGACCAAATGTAGGGAAATCAAGCCTTGTTAATAAAATACTAGGTCAAGAGAGAATGATAGTAAGAGACGAGAGCGGAACTACACGTGATGCGGTTGATAGCTATATTGAAAATAAGCATGGAAAATTTATTATAACAGATACAGCCGGGATGAGAAAAAGAGGCAATGTGGATGAGGGAATTGAGAGATTTGCGGTAATTCGTGCCCTTGCTGCTGTTGAAAGAAGTAAAGTTTGTGTAATAATGATAGATGCAACTCAAGGCTTTGTTGAGCAGGATTCAAAAATTGCAGGCTTTGCTCACGAGCAAGGAAAAGCTTGTATAATAGCAGTAAATAAATGGGATGCCATTGAAAAAAATGATAAAACAATGGATCAATATAGAAAAAGACTGCAAGATGATTTTAGCTTTATGTCTTATGCGCCAATTATTTTTATTTCAGCAGAAACAGGCCAAAGAATAGATAAACTTTTTGAACTTGTAAAATTTGTTGATGATCAAAATGCATTTAGAACAACAACAGGTGTTTTAAATGATATATTAGCTAGAGCAACAGCGAGAGTTCAGCCACCGAGCGATAAGGGTAAACGTTTAAAAATTTATTATATGACTCAAATTTCAACAAGACCACCAACGTTTGTTATGTTTTGTAATAAAAAAGAATTATTCCATTTCTCTTACCAAAGATATATTGAAAATCAAATAAGGGAAGTTTTTGGATTAGAAGGAACACCAATGAAACTAATCGTTAGAGAACGAGGAGACTAATTAAAATGCTGAATCAATATTTAATTATTTTAATAATATCATATCTACTAGGCTCTTTAAATTTTGGAGTTATAATTAGTAAGTTAGTTTATAAAAAAGATATAAGAACATTTGGTTCTGGCAATGCTGGAATGACTAATATGCTAAGAACATTTGGTAAAAGCGCAGCAGCACTAACTGTTACAGGGGATGCATTAAAAGGCACTATATCTGTTATAATAGCAAGATATATGGCTAATTACTGGGTTATGTTTTCAACAGTTGAATCAGTAAGAGCAAGTTCTGCAGAGGAATTTACTTTATATATAGCTGTTATAGGTGCTGTTTTAGGGCATATGTATCCTTTGTATTTTAAATTCAAAGGTGGAAAAGGTATGGCAGTAGTTGCAGGGGCAATGATAGCTGTAACACCTATTACTTTGCTTTTTGCTTTATCAATATTTTTAGTAATTGCTTTTGGTATTAAGATAGTGTCACTCGCTTCAGTTGTTTCAAGCATTTCATATATTTTTATAACTTTAATTTACTTTTATGTTACTAACACATTTTCAATAATAAATATACTAATAGCAATTTGTCTTGTTTCTATGATAGTTTACTCACATAGAGCAAACATTAAAAGGCTATTAAATGGAACTGAATATAAATTTGGTCAGCAAAAAAAAGACAAATAAACCTAAAATTACCACTCGTTTACGAGTGGTAATTTTTTCATATAGGAATATTTTATGTAAATTGAGTAATATTAAAGGTAAATAGTCTTATAAAAAGATGAACTTTGAAAGGAAGATATTAATATGAAAAACCTAACAGAAAAAGAGCTAGGCGCTTATAACGAACTTTTGACTCAGGAAAAAACTTTAATTGATAAGTGTAATTTCTATGCACAAAATGCAAAAGATACATCTTTAAAAAAGTTGTGTAAAGAAACAGCTCAAAAACATCAAGAACATTTTAATATGATATTTAAACAAATTCAGTAATAGAAAGGGTATATAGTATGACTTACGATGACAAAACTATTCTAACAGATATGCTTCAATCACAAAAATTTTTAGCTTCGAATTATAATAATTATGCAGGCGAATGCTCAACAAAAGCTGGAAAAGCAAAGCTAATGAGGATTTTAGGAGATGTACACGATACACAATTTAAAATTTTTGAGCAGATGCAAGTAAAGGGATGGTATGAAACTCCAAAAGCTCCAACAGATAAAATTAACGAAGCAGTACAAACTCATATAAAATGCGCAACAGACGTTACTCAAAATGCAAAAACTAGAGCAAAAAAACAAGTTCAAGCAAAAGTGGTAGCAGCAAAAACTAATAAGAAATAAATAAAACAGGCTCAATTTTGAGCCTGTTTTATTTATAATTAATCTTTGATTTCGAAAGAAAAAAGTTTCAAACATCTGCTGTATCATTTTTACTTTTTAAATTTTGATATAATAAAGAAAAACCTAAAGACAGCCAGTATATAGCGGTAATTGGCATAACTATTGTGCTATCTGCATAGCCATTTTTAATAAAATGCTCTAGTCCGATGCTTAAAAGTGATGAAATAGTAGTATAAAGATTTAAAAAGCCTATAAAAAGGGAAGAATACATAAATGATTTTCTTCTTTTTAGGGATTCTTCTTTAGAAAAATAAACATTATTTAAAACAGCAAAAATTACAAAATAGCCAAGTGGAATATATAAAATAACCATTGTTTGAGTTAAATAATCTGTCCATTCACCAAAAAAATGAGAGTAAAAGCCATTAATGAAAACGGCTATAATTAAAATCGATAGAGTTTTAAAATATAATTTATTTCTAATACTCATTTGATATTCATCAAAAATTTGTTTTTTCATAATATTTAATCCTTTCTTTATATTAAAAATGATTAATTTCACATTTTAATATGGCCAAAATAAATCATTTAAAGTTTTATCGAGTGCTTTGCAAATCGATATACATAAATTAACAGACGGGTTATAATCTCCTTTTTCGATGGCATTAATTGTTTGCCGAGATACACCAACTAAATCAGATAGCTGAGTTTGAGTTAAATCTTTTTCGGCTCTTGCCATTTTCAATTTTAAATTTTTAGCCAAAATGCATCACCAGCCTTTCTTTATTTGTAGTATAAAATAAATTATACAAAAAGTCAAATATATTTTACTTTTATTTAAAAATAGTTTACAAAAAAAGAGATGAATGTATAATATTCATCTCTTTTTTAATAGATATTAATGAGTCTCACCCATTACTATATTTATTTTATCATTAGCTTTCAAAGCTTTTATAGCAGTATAAAGTCCTTTTGAAATTAAATCTAAAGGCATGCTAGGAACATTGGCCGCTTTTGTTGAGGCTTGCTTTGCTGAAAATGGAACGTGTATAAATCCACCTTGAAGATGATTATATTTAGTGTTAATTAAATGTAAAAGCCCATACATAATATCATTGCAAACATAAGTGCCGGCAGTGTAAGAAATATGGCTTGGCACACTTTCGTTTTGCATAGCTAGTACCATATTTTTAATAGGAAGTTTTGCAAAATAAGCATCAGGGCCATCTTCGATAATTTTTTTATCCACTGGCTGATTTCCATCATTATCAGGAATCCTTGCTTCCCTAAGATTTATAGCTACTTTTTCTACTGAAATTCCAGCACGTCCGCCTGCTTGTCCTACACATAAAACAACATCTGGGGAGTGTTCGATTATATGTTTTTCAAGTTCTCTTATGCATTTACCAAAAACAACAGAAATCTCTTTTTTTATAATTTCTATATCATCTATAAAATCAGGTAAAAGCTTAACTGCTTCATATGCAGGATTTGTGCTTTCACCGCCAAAAGGCATAAAGCCAGTTATTAAAACTTTCATTATTTTTATTGTTCCTTTCTATTAATCAAGGTTTATTCTATCTTGGTCGCCATCTGCGCGAAACATTGTAAAATTATCAGGGTTTGAAGTGAAGAAAAAATAATCTATATTCTTTTTAAGAAGTGGATTTAAATAGTTTGGGATGATATTTTCATCATCAATATTTCTTAAAGAAAATCCAGCGGATAAAGCATCCACTCCAAAAGAATATAAATCGCAGTATTCAGCATTAAATTCTTTTAAAAGAGGGAAAATATGTCCGTTTAATAAAGAAAAATCAGCTTTATTTCCTATATAATCAACTAATCTTAAAACAAAGCCCTCATCACTTTTATTTAATCTGAAAACAACTAAAGAAACACAAATATCATTTTTATAAATTCCGTAAACTAGATAATTATAATACGGGTTTTTAAAGTATCTATGTTCTATGTAAGAATAATCTTTTTTTGGAAAAGCATCAACATCATTTTTAAAATTTGATTTAATAATATTAATATCATTTAAAGGCTTTAAAAAAGTATTATTTTTTTTATTAGAAATAGGAGAAGGGGCAAGTTTAATATCTGCAATTTTATAATTTTCAAAGTCGGTATTTAAAATATAATACTGATGAAGTCTATCAGGATGATAGCCTAAAAAGGTGTAGAAATTCATAGTATTTTCTCGAATATTATTGCAAGAGACAACATTTGCGCCTGTTAAATCTTTCATAGCACCCATTAATTCAAGCCCTATTCCATTTTTGCCCTTTTTAGCGCACCATATAGAAATCCAAATATCACTATTTTTTTCTTTTGAAGATTTAATATATCCGCATATAGCTATTATATTATCCTCTTCATAGTAGGCATAAAAATTAGTCATATCGCCATCGAGGTAATAGTAATTAAAAAAAACTTCATTGTTTACTAAAGGGTGATTACTGCCCCAGTTTTCATTTAAAAAAGCTATTATTTCATTTTTTTTAGCTAGCGGAACACGTTTTATATTACTCAATAGTAGCGCCTCCAGTTATAGGCAGATTAACTCCTGTTATATAGCTTGCATCCTTTGATATTAAAAAAACCATAGCAGGCACAACATCTAAAACAGTTGCATTTCTTTTTAAAGGGTGAGAAGCCGCTGCAGCTTCCACTATTAAATGGCTAGTGCCAGATAGAAAACCTGTTTCTATCATACTAGGACTCACAGCATTCACAGTTACACCAAATGATGCATAATCAGTAGCAAGAGATTTCATAAGCCCATTTAGAGAAGTTTTATTCATTATATAGCTAGCTGTATTTTTAGGTGGATTTGCAAGAGTATAGCTAGTTGACATAAATAAAACTCTGCCAAATTTATTTTTTGCCATTTTTGGAAGAAGTGTTTTTGAAATTTTTATAGCAGATAAAACTTGAACATTGAAATCTCTTTTAAATAAATCTTCATCGAATTTTTTGAATTTTGTGTTTACTACAGCTAGTGCAGGAAGATGAATAAAATGGTTTATATCAAAATTATCTAGCCGTTTTACAAAAGTATCAATTTCTTCTTCATTTGATAAATCGCATTTAAAAAACTCTGCCTTAACATTATTTTCACAGCAAAAATCTTTTAAATTATCAAGCTTTGAATATCCTTGAAGAAAAAATGTAGAGTTTTCACTATTTAATTTTAAAATAAGTTCTTTTCCTATATCGCTAGTAGCGCCTGTTATAAGGTAGTTATTCATAATTTTTTATTCCTTTTTATTTTATTCACGTACACCAAGCTGAATATCAGCTTTGCAAACTTTTTTTCCGTTTTGATTTTTGATGTATCCTTTTACTGAAATTGTTTTAAAAGTTTCGTTTAACTCTTTAATTTCTCCAAAAACAGTTAAAGTATCTCCAGGGAAAACTGGAAGAGAAAACTTAGTTGAAACACTGTGTAAAAGGCAGTTTTCTCCTGGAAGATAAACTCCACACAAGGTTGAAAACATACTACCAAAAAGCATACCGTGGCACACTCTTTTTGGGAAGCCTTTTTCTTTTGCATAACTTTCATTCATATGAATAGGGCTAATATCCCCAGTTATATCTGCAAATTTATCCATCATTTCTTCTGTAATACTAACAGTGAACTCAGCTGATTTTTTAATATTTAAATCAGAAAACTTATAGCTATTCATAATTATTTTATCCTTTTCGTTAATTAAAATTAATAAAAGTATTATATCATAAATTATATAATTATGCAAAAAAAGAGTTTAAGAAAAACTCTTAAACTCTTTTAGTAAATTAAGCTATTAATTCGCTAACTAAATCAACCATAGCCCCAACATTTTCAAGGCCGCTAACTTGTGCTAGTTGGAATTTAATTTGGAATTTCTTTTCAATAGCAACTAATAAATTAATTTGCTCAAGGCTATCCCAATCTTCTATATCCTCAGCAGTTGTCTCATTAGATAAAACTATATCTTCATCATCAAAAATATCTCTGAAAATTTCGGTTAATTCTTCATAAATTTCTTCTCTTGTCATAATAAATACATACCTTTCTATTATAAAACAGTCATTTTAATAACTGAATTTTTATTTTCATATTCATTTGGAATATCTAAAATATACCTTTTTTCTTCTTCTGTGTCAAGAGTTAGACTAAATCCAAGGCTTTCATAAAAATCTTTAACGATAATATTTTTTGCAGTAGGAAGATAGTTTGCAGTTATTTTATTTATTCCCAAATCCTTACATCTTGAAATAAAATAATCAAAAACAGCCATTTCTAAATCTCTTTTAAACACTCTGCAAGACATAACCCATAAATCAATATTAGCAGTATCTTCTTTTACAGATGATACAAGACAGGTGGTAATACCATTATCACCAAATTTATCAACTAAGTTTGCATAAGCTGAAATGTAATTTACTTTATCGTTTATAATTTCATCAACTTCACCTTGAGTGTATCTTCTAGTTGTGAAATTAAATTGATTAGTTTTATTAATAAGCTGAGTGATTCTTTCGCTATGAGCATTTGAAAAATGCCCTATATCACTGCTCATATCAAGGCTTAAAAGATATGCATTATAATCAGTAAAGCTGCTTTTTACCGCTGCTCTTTTTGCATTTTCTTTATACATATCATTTCTTTTAGCATCATCTTTTGTAAAAGTTGTGATTTCAAAGAAACCGTTTCTATCTATTGCTTTTATATAGTCTTCTGGAGTTTTCACTTCAGGAACAGAAATTGAAGGGATATGTTGTCTTACAATTTCTCTTTCAGCAGGATTATCATCAATGAAAACAAAGCTATCAATACCAATGTTAATTTCGTCTGCTATATTTTCAATGTTTTCATGTTTTGGATTCCAGTTTGCTTTAAAAGATATAAAATCTTCATATGATAAAGGAGCATCTTTTCTTAAATCAAAACCTGTTTTTGCTATATCATGTTCATTTTTAGAGCACACATTTAGCATAATTCCAAGTGAAGATAGATTTTTTAAATAATATTGAAACTCTGTATAGCTCATTCCAGCAGGAGCTTCTTTTCCTATTTGAATTCCATCAGCGCCATCATCTCCGATAACTCCGCCCCAAAGAGTGTTGTCTAAATCTAAAATAACACTTTTTTTGTTTTTTCCAAGAGTAGACTTAATTATGTTTGATAAGCTAAATGCTAAATCAGGGATTTTTTCAACAGAAAGAGCATATTTATATAAATACCAATTCTCAAGACTAAACCAATTATCAAGCCCAATTAAAGAAGATAGATAATTTATATCATTAATATATATATTTTCTTTTGAGTTTACATATTCACTTATTTTTAAATTTAATTTTAATGTAAAGTTTACAACACCTTGATTAACTGTAACATCTTTATTACCAAACATACGATAAAAAGGCATCTCAAAATTGTTTATTAAAACAATAGAGCCAAAAGATAAAGCTTTTTCGTAAATTGCAACCAAACGATTAAATTCATTTTCAAGTTTTGCATCTACATCTTCGTTACTATCGCTTGCAAGAGGAAGATTTTCAATGTTTTTATTTGTTGTGTGAATATAAATGTAATCAGGCTCAAAGTTTTTTAAATCTTCATCATTAAACATTATCTCTTCATAATATCTATTAAAATCGCCGATTAAAAACTCGGGTTTTATTCCATTATCTAAAAGAAAAAGTTCTAGAATATTTTGAATTTCACCTATAGTAGAGCCAGAAAGAATCGCCACCTTTTTATCAATAAAATTATTGCTTTCTAAAAGTTGTTTTTTCAGACGTTTCTTTTTTTGCAATATATATGCATTATCAATAGGGTATTTAAAAATCGACATAAATAATTCTCCTCATAGTTTTATAAATAAAAATTAAAATTGTTTTTATAAACTTTAAAATCTATATAATTATAACATATGAATACAATATTTCAACTAATAAGCCACGAAATATTAAAAAATTTCAAAATAATAACACACAAATCGACGTTTGAGATAATTTTGTTATAAAATTTTCATTGAAATATTTATCAAAAAGAATTATAATGTATGGGTAATAATTTATATTTAGAAAATTATAGCCCAAAGTCTTCAAGTTTTCGCTGAAGTTCTAGTTCACTGTAAACAGATATTCCGTATCTTAAAAGTTCAATATCATTTTCAGGAAGTAGATGAATGTAAATGTCGTAAACGGCTAACGGCTCATTTTCATCGGGAGGGTATACAGCGAGTTTTCCGCCATATTCTTTTATAATATATGAAACTTTTTGTGTTTCCCTAGTTTGCAAGCTAGGATTTGTGGGAACACTACTCATATTATAAATACCGATAAAAATAAAAGCTATTGAAATTATTAAAATAAAAAATAAAATTAGTTTTTTCATAAAAAAGCACCTCTCTTATTTATTTTGATGCTTTTTTGCTAATTTAATTCATATTTGAATATGAAAATTAAAAAGGAGTGAATACTTATTAATAATCAAGAAAAAAGTAAAAAACCAGTTGGTGCAAAAAGCACACAAACTGCAAAAAAATCACCACAACCAAAAAAGAAAACAAACTCATCAAAAAAATCTTCAAAAATTACCTTGAAAAAAGTTGGATATTGGGTGGGTGTTTTAGCTTGCTTTGGAATTATGGCAGGCTCTGCTTTAGCAATAGCCTTAACCTTATACTTAGTTGATGCTACTAAAAATGATGATATAAATTTAACTAACTTAGAATTAAGTTTTACAAGTACAATTTATTATCAAGATAGAACTACAGGGGAATACTTAGAATATCAAAAACTAGGTGGCTCAGAAAATAGAACTTGGGTGGATTTATCAGATATACCACAGCATGTTCAAGATGCATATATTGCAGTTGAAGATGAAGGGTTTTATGAGCACATAGGTTTTGATTTTGTGGGAACTGTGGCATCTGCTATTAATGAATACACTCCAATTCAGCTTTTTGATAGCCAAAGGGGTGCTTCAACTTTAACACAGCAGCTTATAAAAAACATCACTTTTGATAGTTCTTCATCAGGTCTTGATGGTGCATTAAGAAAAATTAGAGAAATTTATAGAGCAGTTGTTTTAGAGAGTGAGTATAGTAAAGATGAAATACTAGAAGCTTATTTAAATACACATAGATTATCAGGCACACTAGCAGGAGTTCAAGCAGGTGCTAATGCATACTTTGGAAAAGATATTTCAGAAGTTACTATAGCAGAAGCGGCTCTTTTAGCAGGGGTGACAAAAAACCCATCTGTTTATAGCCCACTTTTATATGAAGGAATGGCTTTAGATGATCCTGAAAATGAAAGTGTTGC
This sequence comes from uncultured Oscillospiraceae bacterium, assembly GCA_964369205.1. Taxonomy (GTDB): domain Bacteria; phylum Bacillota; class Clostridia; order Oscillospirales; family Ruminococcaceae; genus RGIG3102. Next base: position 55,967 of record CAYJEK010000001.1, read on the forward strand.
AAGAAGAAATGATATTCTTTTCTTTATGCACGAACAAGGGAAAATTTCAACTGCAGATTATGAAGCAGCTCTAGTTGAGCCTGTTACTTTAGCAGAAGATACAAACTTAATTGAAGAAAACTCATATTTTACAGATATGGTTTTTGATGATGTTGTTGAAGATTTAATGGCAGAGCACGATATGACAGAGGGCGAAGCTGAATATTATGTTTACAATAGTGGACTAAAAATATATGCAACAGTAGATCCAACAGTGCAAACTGCTATGGAACAAGAGATGCTAAATAATAAGGAAAATCAAGTTTTCCCTGTTAAAGAAAGCACATACACAACAGAAGATGAAAATGGAAATGAAATAGAAATAACTCAAACTCCACAAGCCGCTATGATAAGCCTTGATTATGAGGGAAGAATAGTTGCTGTTGTGGGAGGTCTTGGTGAAAAAGAAGGCGATAGGATTTTAAATAGAGCTGTGGATAGTGTTCGTCAAACAGGCTCTACTATGAAACCAATAGGCGCTTATGCACTAGCTTTAGACTATGGATATATAAACTATTCAACGCCTATATTTGATAGCGCTGTTTTCCAGATACAAGATGATGAAACTGGTGCTCTAAAAGACTGGCCTGTAAACTATTCACAACAATATGAAGATAGAGAAATCCCTGTTCAAGAAGCAGTTGCAAGATCTTTAAATACAATTGCTGTAAGAGCCTTAACTTATGTAACTCCTGCAGTATCTTATGAATTTTTAGAAACAACACTTGGCATAACTTCACTTAATCCAATAAGCGACGTTGACTATTCGCCTTTAGCTTTAGGTGGTATGACTTATGGTATATCACCGCTTGAAATGGCAGCAGCTTATGCAATGTTTGGTAATGGTGGTGTTTATTATGAGCCATATAGCTACACAACAGTTGAAGACTCAAACGGTGAAATTATTTTAGAATCTGAAAGCACATCTGTAAGAGCTGTTTCAGAGCAAACAGCATATATTATGAATAGAATGCTAAGAACAGTTTTACTTTCTGGCGGTACAGGAAGTGGCCTTTCAACAAATTATATGGATTCAGTTGGTAAAACTGGTACAACTTCTGATAATAAAGACCACTGGTTTATGGGGCTTACTCCTTACTATGTAACAGCTACTTGGTGGGGTTATGATGAGCCACAATCATTGTTAGTTAACTACACAACTCACCCGCCAACAACAGCTTGGAGAAATGTTATGAATGCAGCTCAAGAAAATCTTGAACACAAGAGCTTTCCAACAGCAAGTGGTGTTGTAGTTTATAACTACTGCGCAGATTCAGGCGGAACTGCAAATCCTACTTGTCCAACTCAAAGAACAGGGTACTACACTCAAGATAATATGCCTGTTCCATGCCATTTGCATGCATAATAAATAAAAATATTAAAACAAAACTCAAATTTATAATTGAGTTTTGTTTTTTTATATTGCTGAATGTGATTATTATCCTTGAAAAAAATTGCATTTTAAGGTATTATTATCAGTAGGACTCTAAAATATAATTATTATATAAAACTAGCTAAAAGCTAGATGGGTATAGAAAGAATAAAAGGTGAAGAAATGGCTTATTCTGTAAAATACATTGGCGACTGCATAACAAAAAATACAAATATTAAACCCCTATATATAGATGATTTAAATCATGGTATAAAGATTATTTTAGTTTGCGAGAAAGAATATGAAGCGCTTATTGACATAGAAGATATAGAAAAATTTTATAATATAATAGATGTAAAGGAAATGAGAAAAGATATTGCTGTATTGTTTTCAGATAATCCAAAAACTGATGCAGTGTATCTTGCAGTTCAATTCGATTTAGCGGAATGCGAATTTTTCACAGAATATAATGGTATTTATTCAGTGAATCCAAAAGAGTATGATTTTGCTAAAAAAATAGATAGAATAGATTATGATGAACTACTCATTATTTCAGATTCTGGATATAAATTTATTAGTGGACAAGTTTTAGAAATTGCAAAGAGATATAGCATAGCTATTAGAGTTTTATCTTATAATATTCAAAATGAAATACAAGATAAAGGAAGTTTAATTAAAGAGGCACTAGGCTCTGAATTAAATCCAATTAAAGCTATAATTAAAGATCCAAACTACTGTATTGTAACTATTACGGGTGTTTCTGATGAAAAAGGAATTTCATATAAAATATTTAAAGCGATAAGCGATGCTGAAATAGTTATAGATTCAATAGTTCTTCCAGCTGCAAATTTAGGAGTTCAGGATATAAGTTTTACCGTTTTAAATAAAAACAGACAAAAAGTAGAAGAAATTTTAAAAAAGAAAGTGCAAGAACTTCGTATACAAGGCTTTAATATAAATAATAATATCGCAAAAATATCTCTAATAGGCTCAGCTTTGCAAACTAGCTTTGGAATAGGAACGGCTGTATTTAAAGTTTTATATGAAAATGATATAAATTTAAAGATGATAAATAGCGGAGAAATTAAAGTTTCTGTTTTTATTGATAAAAAAGAGGCGGATTTAGCTTTAAAAAAATTGCATGAAATCTTAATAAAATAAAAATTTCATATTATTTTAACAAAATTTAATGTATAATAGAATAATATGTATAAATAGTTTAAAAATTAAAATTTTTAAACACAAGAAAGGATTACCTATTTTAATGAACAGAATAGAAATTTCAAATAATGTTAATATCACAACAATAGATAATGAAAAATTTAAAAGAAATAGAATTAGTATAGTTTTTTTGCTTCCAAATGAAAAAACTAAATCTACTATGTATTCTCTTATGACAGGTGTTTTAGAAAGAGCATATAAAGATTTTCCTACAATGAAGGAGTTTTCAAAAAGACTAAATAAAATGTATAATGCATCTTTAGATGTTACCACTTCTACAATAGGACAAAATAGAACTTTAAGATTCACTATGCAGGGCATAAAAAATGAATACTGTTTAAAAAATGAAGATTTATTAAATGAAATGGCAAAAACTTTATTAGGTGTAATTTTTTCTCCTTGCCTTATAGATAATGGATTTATAAAAGAGTGGGTTGAGGTTGAAAAATTTAAATTAATTGAAGAAATTGAAAGCGAAATAAATGATAAAAGAGGATATTGCATAAAAAAAGCAAGAAGACAATTTTTTAAAGGCAGTTTAAACGGTGTTGAAAGATTAGGATATCTTGATGATTTAGAAAAAATTGATGAGAAAAATCTATATGAATGCTACACACAGCTTTTAAATGATGCCTCGGTTGAAATTTTTGTTACTGCAAACAATTCAGATTCAGTAATAGAATGTATAAAAGATGGATTTAAATTAAATAGACCATCAGTAAAATCTATGCTTCCAATTGAAATAATGCCAACTACTAAAATGGAGAAATTCAGCGAAAGTTTAGATACAACTCAAGGTAAAGTTTGCCTAATTTACACAACAAATAGAAAATTAGAAGAAAAAGATAGATATAGTATGTTAGTTGCCTCAGCTTTATATGGGGGAACATCTTCATCTAGATTATTTAAAAATGTCAGGGAAAAAGAGAGTCTTTGCTATTATTGTGTTTCAAGTTTTAACTGGTTTACATCATCAATGACAGTAGATTCAGGTGTAGAACATGAGAATATTGATAGAGTTATAAAAGCTACACAAGATGAATTATCAATGCTAATTGATAAAGAAATAAGCGAAGATGAAATTAATGAAATAAAACTAACTATTAAAAATGGCCTTGTTACAAACTATGATAGTCTTCACGGATTAGAGGCTTGGTATTTGAATGAAATATTAAGAGACACAAATAATACACCAGAAGAGGTGATAGAATTTGTTAATAATATTACAAAAGAAGATATAAAAGAAATTTTAAAAACACTTCATTTAAATGTTATCTACACAATAACAAAATAAAAGATTAGTTTTTAAAACTTGAAAGGAAAAATCATAAATTATGATAAACACAATAAAAAGTGACATATTAAATGAAAGCTATAAAACGGCAGTTTTAGATAATGGTCTTCGAATAGCTTGCTATAATATGCCAAAATACAATGGTGTGCATGCAATTATAGGAACAAATTTTGGCTCTGTTGATAGAAAATTCGTAATGAATGGAGAAAAATTTGATGTTCCAGCAGGAGTAGCACACTTTCTAGAGCATAAAATGTTTGAAAAAGAAGAGGGCGATGTTTTTTCTTTATATGCAAAAACAGGAGCTAATGCCAATGCTTTTACAACATTTGATAAAACTTGCTATATATTTACAGCAACAAGCGATATAGATAAAAGTTTAGACACTCTTTTGTATACAGTAAATTCTCCGTATTTTACAAAAGAAACTGTTGAAAAAGAGCAAGGTATTATTGCCCAGGAAATAAAAATGTATGATGATAATGCATACTGGAGAATGCTATTTGGGGTTCTAAATGGATTATATGTAAATCACACTATAAAAGATGATATTGCAGGCTCTGTTGACAGCATTTTAAAAATAACAGATAAAACTTTATATGATTGCACAAAGGCTTTTTATTCACCTTCGCAAATGATTTTGTGTGTTGCAGGTAATATTGAAATAGAAGAAGTTATAAAAGCTGCAAAAAGAGCAGAATTTAAAAATGAAAAAGTAGAAGTAGAAAAAATAAAGATAGAAGAGCCAGATGAAGTAAATTACAAAGAAAAAACTATCTATATGCCAATATCAGCGCCTTTAGTGGCAGTTGGCTTTAAAGAAAAGTTTGATGGAGAAATCACTTTAAAGAATGAGCTTATAGCTAATATAATTTTAGATATTTTAACAGGCTCTACTAGTGATTTATTTAATAAATTATACGATGAAAATTTAGTTAATGGAACTTTTTCAGGGGAAGTTATCTCAGGAGAAGATTATTTTAGCTTTATTATTTCAGGCGAAACGCAAGAGCCTGAAGTTTTATCAAAAGAGCTTGAAAAAGCAATAAGAGCTTTAAAAGAAGAAAAAATTAAAGAAGAAGAATATAGAATTAGTAAAAATTCTTTATACGGAAGTTTAGTAGTGGATTTTGAAAATGTTGAGGAAGTGGCTGGGAATATAATTGCTTCTCATTTTAAAAATCATACAGCATATGCACAAATGGACACATTAAAAGAAATCACTTTAGAAGATGTTAATAATCAGCTTTCTAAAATGTTTTGCGAAGATAGAAAAACAGTATTCACTGTTATGCCAATGGTAGAGGAGGAAAACTAATGGTAAATAATATACAGTTTCCAGCTCTAGGACTCGAATTTGAAATAAAAAATATAGCATTTACTTTATTTGGAATAGATATATATTGGTATGGAATAATTGCAACAGTGGCATTATTATCCTCTGTTATGGTGGGGCTAAAACTTGGCGAGAAGTACTATGGAATTAATCAAGATAAATTCATAGATGTTATAATGATAGGTGGATTTTTTGGTATAATTTGCGCTAGAATATACTATGTTATGTTTGCTCCATTTGAATATCAAAGTTTTTTTGATATGATAAATATTAGAGACGGTGGAATAGGTATTTATGGCGGTATTATAGGTGGGCTTGTTTTTGGTGGGCTTGCTTGTAAGTGGAGAAAAATCGATGTTTTAAATGCTGCTGATATTTCAGCTATCTGCTTTTTACTAGGCCAAAGTATAGGAAGATGGGGCAACTTTGTTAATCAAGAAGCCTTTGGAACAAATACTACTTCAATATTTGGAATGATAAGCGGAGAAACAACTGATTATCTATTAGGTATGCAAGACTGGCTTTTACAATTTGGTGTAGTAGTTGATCCATATGCACCAGTACACCCAACATTTTTATATGAATCAGTTTGGTGTATAGTAGGGTTTTTCTTACTACTTGGATATTTAAAACACAGAAAATTCAAAGGACAAATGCTAAGCTTTTATGCTATTTGGTATGGAGTAGGAAGATTTTTTATAGAAGGCCTTCGAACAGATAGCCTTGCTACAACATCTGGTCTTCGAACTTCTCAAATAATAGCTTTAATTTCTATTGCAATAGCAGTTGTTGTTAATATTATAATGCTTAAAAAAGCTAAAGAAAAAACAGATAATAAAATAGAAGAGGAATAAGATGCAAAACAAACTAATTAGTGGAAAAATTGTTTCTAAAAAAATAAAAGAAGATATTTTAAAAGAAGTACTAGAACTTAAAAATAAAGGCGTACAGCCAAAACTTACAGTTATTATAGTGGGAGATGATCCTGCTAGTAAAAGATATGTAAAAGGCAAACACAACGATTGCTTAGAATGTGAAATTGAATCAGATATAATTGAATTACCAGTTGATGTAAGTGAAGAAGTTTTATTAAGTAGTATAGAAAAATTAAATAATGATAAAAGTGTTGATGGAGTATTAGTGCAATTACCACTACCAAAGCATATTGACGAATACAAAGTTATTAATACTATAAGCCCAGAAAAAGACGTTGATGGATTTTGCGCTATAAACGTTGGGAATTTATATCTTGGTAAAGACTGCTTTATGCCTTGCACACCAAAGGGGTGCATAGATTTACTTGATTTTTATAATATTGAAATAGAGGGTAAAAATGCGGTAGTACTAGGCAGAAGTAATATTGTAGGAAAACCAGTAGCAGCACTTTTAACACAAAGAAATGCAACAGTTACAATAGCTCACTCAAAAACCCAAAATATTACTGAAATTACTAAAAAAGCAGATATAATTGTATCAGCTATAGGAAAAAAAGGGTTTTTAACTAGTGATATGGTAAAAGAAGGTGCAGTAGTTATTGACGTTGGTATAAATGTTAATGAAAATGGAAAACTATGTGGGGATGCAGATTTTGATAATTTAATAGATAAGGTTTCAATGATTACTCCAGTTCCGGGTGGTGTTGGGCTTATGACAAGAGTTAATTTATTAAAAAACACTGTTAAATCAGCAAAAAATAGAATATAGGATGAAATATTAACTAATATAGTCTTGACATTTTATAGAATATATGTTAATATATATCAGCCGCATGTAAATGGCATTATTTAAGTTGCGAAAATTATCGCACGCCAGGTTCAGCGAGACTTAATTATTGAGAGGGTAAAAAAACATGAAAGCAGTATTTATGACTGGTGGCAAACAATACACAGTTTGCGAAGGTGATGTAGTATTCATCGAAAAATTAGAAGTACAAGCAGACGATACAGTTACTTTTGAAGAAGTACTATTCGTAGGCGAAGGCGAAACAGCAAAATTTGGTACACCTGTTGTTGCAGGAGCTAAAGTTGAAGCTAAAGTAGTTAAAAACGGTAAAGGTAAAAAACTGAACATTATTACTTATAAACCTAAAAAAGGTTCATCAAGAAGAATGGGACATAGACAACCATATACTAAAATCGAAATCACAAAAATTGTTGGTTAATTTTTCACAAGGGAGGGAATTGAATTATGGCATCAAAGAAAGGCGTAGGCTCTACTAAAAACGGTCGTGATAGTGAATCAAAAAGACTAGGTACTAAAAGAGCAGATGGTCAAGTTGTTAAAGCAGGAAACATTTTAGTTCGTCAAAGAGGAACTCATATTCACCCAGGTGAAAATGTTGGTAAAGGCAGCGATGACACACTTTTCGCTTTAGTTTCAGGAACAGTTAAGTTTGAAAGACTTGGCCGTGATAGAACAAAAGTAAGCGTTTACTCAAACTAGTATTACGAAAACTAACCCGAACTTTTATAAAGTTCGGGTGTTGTTTTTAAAAGAAAGAAATTAAATTTTAATTAATAAAATTAAATAAATATTAAATATATGAATATAGGAAATATTTAGTTTTTAATCAAATGATATATTAATGGATTATGATTAAAAATAAGAAAGGAAAAAATATGGCAATACAGTTTGTAGATTTTGCTAAAGTATATATTAAAGCAGGTAACGGTGGCAATGGCTGTGTTTCTTTTCATAGAGAAAAGTATGTTGCCTCAGGTGGCCCAGATGGTGGCGATGGTGGTAAAGGTGGCGACGTTATCTTTAAAGGTGAGAGAAATTTATCCACATTAATGGATTTTAGATATAAAAAGAAATACGTTGCAGATAAAGGCGATGATGGAAGAGGCGCAAATCAGTACGGAAGAAGTGCAAAAAATCTAATAATAAAAGTTCCAATAGGAACAGTTTTAAAAGATGCAAACACAGGGCTTGTTATCGCGGATATTTCATCAGAAGAAGAATTTGTAATAGCAAAAGGCGGTAAAGGCGGCCTTGGTAATCAGCATTTTGCAACTCCAACAAGGCAGATTCCAAGATTTGCAAAACCAGGATTTAAAGGTGAAGAGTTTGATTTAATATTAGAATTAAAATTAATTGCAGACGTTGGCCTTATAGGCTTTCCAAACGTTGGTAAATCCACTTTAATTTCAACAATTTCATCAGCAAAGCCTAAAATTGCAAATTATCATTTTACAACACTTTCACCTGTTTTAGGTGTAGTTCGTGTTGATGAAGAGGCATCATTTGTAGCGGCAGATATTCCGGGGATTATCGAGGGTGCAAGCGATGGAGTTGGCCTTGGTCACGATTTTCTTCGCCATGTTGAAAGATGTAGACTGCTTTTACATGTAGTTGATGTATCAGGTAGTGAGGGAAGAGATCCAATAGAAGATTTTAAACTGATTAATAATGAATTAATTTCTTTTAGTGAGAAATTATCAGCTCTTCCGCAAATTGCAGTAGCAAATAAATCAGATGTTGCCACAGAGGAGCAAATTGAAAGATTTCAAAAATTCTGCAAAGAAGAAGGAATTCATTTATTTGTTATTTCAGCTGCAACTCGTCAGGGCTTAAATGAATTACCAGGATATGTTTTTAATAAATTAAAAGAACTGCCACCAGTAGTTATTTATCAGCCAGAATTTGTAAAACCTGAAATGGTTATAGATAATAATAGCTTTGAAATATTCAGAAGTGATGATGGCGCATTTAATATTGATGCTGAATGGCTACTTCGCATTCTTCACACTTCAAATATAGATGACTACGAAAGCCTACAATACTTCCAAAGAAGACTTCGCCAAAGTGGAATTATAGCAAAACTTGAAGAAATGGGCGTAAAAGAAGGCGACACTATTAGAATAGAAGATTTTGAATTTAGCTTTGTTTACTAGCTGAAAAATCAAAAGAAAGGTTATATTAATGGTTGATATAAGAGAGGTTTCTAATTTATCTCTTGCATTTGTTGGGGATGGGGTTTATTCATTATTAATAAGAGAATATCTAGTTAAAAATAAAAGATACCCAGTTAATATCCTTCACAAAACTACTATTAAGTACGTTAGTGCAAGAGGACAATTTGCAGCTATAAATTTAATTATGGATATGCTAACTGAAGAGGAAAAAGCTGTTTTTAAAAGAGGTAAAAATTCTTCAAAAGCAACTGTTGCAAAAAATGCCTCAGCAGAAGAATACAGAGCATCTACAGGTTTTGAGTGTGTTATTGGCTATTTAAAACTTTTAGATAAAGATGTAAGAATAAATGAGCTTGTAGGTTATATTATTGAAAATTTAGATATTGAAAAAATAGCTTAATTAATATCTTGAAATAGGTAAGTTCACTTTATTATTAAAAGAAAGTTAACATAATATTTATACGATGTCAAAAACTGGGTATTGATAAACTAACTTTCTTATAGTATAATGTTTCATAGAAGGTATGCAACAATTTAGTTACATTTTATCATAAACGTAGAAAGAAGTGGATTTAAAATGCAGTTAGTATTAAATAAGCATCAGGAAGAATTTCATAATATATTAAAAGATTTAATAAATTCAGAGCATGTTCAAGAAATGAGAAATATTATTCATCATGTTGATGAAGTGAGCTGCCTTGATCATTCCTTGTTTGTAGCATATTTAACATATAGAATATCAAGATTTTTTAGAATGGATTATATAGCAGCAACAAGGGGAGCACTTCTTCATGATTTACATCTTCAAGATTGGTCGCTAACTAATATTAAAAAGCCAGAAAGATTATTAATACATCCAGCTATGGCTTTAGAAAATGCAAATAAATTATATGAATTATCAGAGATAGAAAAAGATATAATAATAACTCATATGTGGCCAGTTACTATAACTAAAGTTCCAAAAACAAAAGAATCAGTTGTTGTAAATTGTGCAGATAAAATTTGCGCTGTTTATGAATTCTCAGGTGCTTATAAAAAAACAAAAACAAAAAGAAGACTAAATAATTTTAATTTAAGATATGGAAATCTATATCAAAATGAAATTACACAAAACACAATAGCAGCTGACTAATATTTAAAAAAATAAAAGACCGATTTTAATCGGTCTTTTTTTATTGCTCATTTAAATTTTCTAGAATTTCCTTATACATATCTTTATCATCTAAAGTTATTCCTAAAACTATTTTAAAAATATCTTGGGCATGAAGTATAAATTTTTCTTTAGCAATTTTTGCAGTGTTTTCATCGGGCATGGTTATCTGCATAGCAAAAGCTGTGAAATCAGGATCCTCAATACTGCATTTTAATGTGTAGCTACCATCAGATTCTTTAATGATATCTGTTTTATTTTGTTTTTTAAGACTTTCAAACTCTAGCATAGCAATTGCTGATTTATAAGCCCTATCCATAACGCTTATTGGAAGAGTTTTTTCAAGCTCTTTTGCAATTTCTCTTCCCGCATCTGTTATTAAAAGATACTCTGCCTCTTCTTTTATAAGTTCTTGCTTTGTAAGTTTTGCAAGTGCATCACTAAGTTCAAAATAATTTGCAAGCTCTTGATTAGTTATAATATCAAGAAGCTGTTTTTGAGTAATTTTAACTTTAACACAAGATAATAAATAGCAAATTAGTATTTTTATCTCTGTTGAATTATTAAGCCCACCTGCTCGAACTCCGGCAGTTAAGGCGTTATTATTTGTTATTTCCATAAAAAATTCCTTTCTATGATTTTTTTGCCTATTTATATAATACAATATAATTATCTGCTTGTAAATATCTTTAAGCTATGATAATATATAAATATGAGTATAATTATGTTTATATATAATTTATATCTGTATATTATTTGATTAAACGGAAGGAAAATAGGTTATGAAATTTTTTATTGATACAGCGAATGTAGAAGAAATTAAAAAAGCTAATGATTTAGGAGTTGTTTGCGGAGTTACAACAAATCCGTCGTTAATTGCAAAAGAGGGAAGAGATTTTAAAGAAGTAGTAAAAGAGATAACAAGTATAGTAGATGGGCCAATTTCAGCAGAGGTTATTTCTCTTGAAGCTGAAAAAATGGTTGAAGAAGCTTTAGAACTTGTAAAAATCCATAAAAATATAGTTATCAAAATTCCAATGTGCCTAGAAGGCTTAAAAGCAACAAGTGTTCTTTATAAAAAAGGAATTAAAACAAATGTAACTCTTATCTTCTCAGCTGCACAAGCTTTAATGGCAGCAAGAGCAGGAGCAACATATGTTAGCCCTTTTGTTGGTAGACTAGATGATATAGGACAAGATGGGATAAACTTAATTGAAGAAGTAAGTGAAATATTTATGCTACATGATATTGAAACAGAAATTATTTCAGCTTCTATAAGAAATCCAATCCACGTAACAGCATCTGCAAAAGCAGGCGCTCATATTGCAACTGTTCCATACAAAATATTTGAACAAATGACAAAACACCCACTTACAGATATAGGAATTGAAAAATTCTTAAAAGATTGGGAATGCGTTAAATAATAAATAATAAATTCTGCTAGAAAACTATAAATTTTCTGGCAGATATTTTTTTTGTAAAAAAAATATTAAATCAATGCAATAAAATGAAACTCTCGTGCATTATATAAGTGAAAGCCTAAAAAAATCACTTATAAAAATTAATTTAAAAATTTTTTAAAATCAATGCAATAAAATGAAACTCTCATGCATTATATAAGTGAAAGGCAAAAAAATCCTAAAGCATTTATATATTATAAAAATATATTAAAAAATAGTTGAGAAAAGTTTTATAAATAGTGTATAATAATAAATAAAATAAATTTTTTTGACTAATGCAATAAAACGAGCTACTCGTGCATTATATAAATGAATAGGAGAAAAATATGTTTATAACCTTGATATCAGTTTTAAACGATGAGACACCGGTGCAAACTTTAGATATAAGTGATGACTTAATTCTAAAAATTGCCCAAAAAGATAATAAAGCTTTGGAAACTTTATATGAAAAGGCCAATAAGGCCATATACGCTTTTGCGTATTCAATTCTTAAAAACCCGCACGATGCACAAGATGTTATGCAAGATACTTTAATAAAAGTTTATACAGCTGCACATACATACAAATCTCAAGGAAAACCAATGGCGTGGATATTCACTATCACAAGAAATTTAGCTCTAACAAAAATTAGAAGCAGTAAAAAATCGGTGGACATAGACACTCAGGAAACAATACTTGAAAGCGAATATGTAGATGCAAACACAGAAATAGAAACAAAATTATTACTAGAAATGCTACTAGGAGTTTTATCAGACGAGGATAGACAAATTGTTACTCTTCATGCGATAAGCGGACTAAAGCATAGAGAAATAGCAGAAATTTTAGATATGAACTTATCAACAGTACTTTCAAGACATAATCGTGCACTCAAAAAAATGAGACAAATACTACAGGAGGATGATAATAATGACAGATAAAAATTTAGAACAAAAAATTGCAAATGCAGTTTATTCAACTCAACCCCCAAGTAGTTTTGACTCTATCCTACTTGCTATAAATAGGCAAGAGAAAGATAATGAGGACAATATTATGACTACTACAAAAAATAAAAATATACCTTTTATGAAAAAAATACTACCAATAGCAGCTTCAGTGGCTATTATGGCTGGAACATACCTTGGATACCAAGGATACCTAGGTGGCCAAGAAGTTAAAATTAATTTAGATGTAAACCCTAGCATGCAAGTTGTTGTGAATAAAAAAGAGGAAGTTAAAACAGTTACTCCTTTAAATGAAGATGCACAATTAGTTTTAGCAGATATGAATTTTGAGGGAGTTGATTTAGATGTTGCAATGAATGCAATTGTTGGCTCAATGATTCAAAATGGATTTATAAACAATACTCAAAATGCTATTCTTGTATCCGTTGAGGGAGAAGGTAATAATAGTGCGATAAAAGAAGCAGTAGTATCAGAAGTTACTGCAATCTTAGAAGCTGCAGCAGTTACAGGCTCTGTAACATATCAAGAAGTAACTCCAGATGAAGCAGTTCAACAAAAAGCTGAAGAACTAGGTGTTTCAGACGGTAAAGTTAGCCTTATAAATCAAATAGTAGCTTCAAATCCAGCACTAACATTTGAAGAACTTCAAAACTTATCTATAGCAGAACTAACTCTTTTAGCACAAAGTACACAAGTTGTAAAACCTGAAAATGTTGATGTTGAAGGTATGCCTTATACAGGCGATTATATAACTAAAGATGCAGCAACACAAGCAGCTTTAAATGCAGCAGGTCAAAGCGTTGTAACTGATTTAGAAGTAGACTACGACACATACAATGGGATTTTAAGCTATGAAGTAGAATTCAAAGTAGGCGAAACAGAATACGAATATAATATAGATGCAAGAACTGGCGCAGTTATCAACTTTGAAATCGACACAGATAATGATGGTATCTGGGATGATGATGACAACGATGACGATTTTGATGATGATAATGATGACGATGATTTATTCGATGATTTAGATGATGATGACGATTTTGATGATGATAATGACGATGATGATTTATATGATGATATAGACGACGACAACGACGACGATGACGATTATGACGATGACAACGACGATGACGATGATGATGATAATGACGACGACGACGATGATAACGATGACTAATTAAATTTCATTCGATCCTTCTTAATGGATCCTTCCGATAAAAAAACTCCCACTTAACAAAGTGGGGGCTTTTTTATTTATTATACTTTTACTTATTAATATCATTTAAATAAATAGTATTAAACTTAATGCCATAACTGCCATACCTAAAACTGCATAATATATAGGCGAATTACTATTATCATATTTTTTGGCTGGTGGGATTAATTCGCCAATACTAATATAAACCATCATTCCTGCAACAAAAGAAAAAATTAAGCCAAATGTTGCATCATTAAAAAAATTAGAGAAAATTAAATAACCTAATAGACCTCCAATAGGCTCTGTTATTCCAGATAATAAAGAATAAAAGAATGCTTTTTTCTTATTTTTAGTAGCAAAGTAGATAGGCACAGCAACGGCTATCCCCTCAGGTATATTATGAATAGCTATAGCTACTGCAATAGACACTCCAAGGACAGGATCATTAATTGCAGAAGCAAAGGTTGCAAGGCCTTCAGGGAAGTTGTGTATAGCTATTGCGATAGCTGTAAAAATTCCAGTTCTAAATAATGTTTTGTTGTCTTTGTTTTTATAATCAGCATTTGGAATAAATTTATCTATTAAAATTGTGCAAAGAATTCCTATAAAAAATCCTAAAGTTGTAATTAATGAGCCGTTTGTAATACCAAAATAAGAAATTAAAGAATCTTTTCCTTTAATTAAAATTTCAGCAAAAGAAACATAAAGCATAACTCCAGCAGAAAATCCAAGACTATTAGCTAAAAATTTATAATTCAAATTATTCGATTTTAAAGATATAAAGCTGCCGATACCAGTGGATAAACCAGCAAAAAGAGTTAAGAAAAAGGCAAATAAAAAATTATTATCATCCATAAAAGCATTCCTTTCAATAAAGTTACTCATTTTAGTTTATAAAAAAATGATAACTTTTGTTAAAAAAAATTATAAATGATAATAATTTTATTTTAAAATTCTTCTGTAATTATATCTCCGCTCACAGAGTTAAAGTTTATTTTGTTTTTACTTTCTGTAGTAGTATTAAAATTTTCTTGATTTGAATGAAGAGAACCAGAAACGCTATTAATGTTTACATCAAATGAAACTTCTTCTATAGCATTTATAGTTAAAGAGCCAGAAACACTATCTATATCAATAGAATGAGTTTTACTGTTTATAGTAAAATACATATTTCCGCTAACTGTGTCTGCATCATATTCTAAAGAAGGGGAATAAGAATAAATATTTCCAGAAACATTATCAACATCTAAATTATTAGAGATAGATTTAATTTCTATATCACCACTAACTGATTCTATATCTATTTCATTAGAAAAACTGTTTTCCATTAAAACTGTGCCTGCAACATTATCTATTTCATAGTCTATACTACTATCTATTGGAACATACATTGTTAAAGTGCCACCACTATTAAAATTAAAGAATCTTGGGATATGTTCTTCAAAATATAATGTGGTGCCATCTTGTTTAAACTGAGCACTCGAAGTACTTGATGAAAATGTAAAACTAATAGTATTATCTGCATGCTCTTTTATTTCAAAATCGATACTAGCGCCTGTAAGAGATACTTCATTAATATCAGTGAAAGTGTAGGTGTTATCAATTATTACCTCTTCTCCATTAAAAGATGAATTATAAATTAAACCATTAAAAAATGGTAATCTTACTCCCGTTTTTGGAAAGAAAAAGAATACAGATATAAAACCTAAAACAAGGATAAGTAATATAATTGATAAAACTAATTTTAATTTTAAATAACTTCTTTCTTTCATTAGAAATCATCCTCCTTTTTACTTTTAATTAGAGCATAAGAAGATTTTATTATACTTTCAATTAATCCGCCGACAACCCATATTAGCCAAGTGATATGCCAATTCATAGTTAAAAAACTTATTAAAAAGTAAACTATAGTAATAACAGACCAATAAATTGATAAAAATAGTTTTAAAGCTACTTTATCTTCTTTATGCTGCATAACTGAATATTCAATTTCATCATCATCAGAATCTTTTATTTTAAATTCTTTAGGAGTAGAAGCTGATATATAAACTTGAATTCCAGTGGCAGCAGCAATTAATATAAACATCACTAAAAGCCCTAATTCACCGCTATCAAAAAGTATATCACTGCCCATTAAAACAGCAGGGGATAGAATATAAAGCATAATAGATATAGCCTTCCACTTTGCATTTCTTGTTCTATAAAAATCAGCTTTTTTTGAAAAATCTTCTGTTGGCATAACTTCTTTTAGCATTTCATCCACATCACCTAAATTTGAAATAACTAAGCTGTATGCTTGATTTTCACTTTTACCATCATTTACATAATCATTAAATCTCTCATTCATATTAGAGAGCATTTCTTCTTTTAATTCTAGAGCTTTTTTAGATTTTGGAATATCAGAAAAAAGCACTTCAACATAATTTTTAATCTTTTTATTCATAATAATTATTCCTTTCTTGATGTTTTGTGCTTTGCCACATAGTTATTTTAAAATGGCAAATTTTCGCT
>CAYJEK010000001.1:72505-159227 GCA_964369205.1 uncultured Oscillospiraceae bacterium
AATTCATCACAGCGAAAGATACAAAACTCATAGTTTGAAAATTTATTTTCAAACTATAACCGTTCTTTTCTTGATGTTTTGTGCTTTGCCACATAGTTATTTTAAAGTGGCAAACTTTCGCTAATTCATCACAGCGAAAGATACAAAACTCATAGTTTGAAAATTTATTTTCAAACTTAATTAAATTTCATTTTTTAAAAGAGAATCAATCATAATTTTAGCTCTATTCCAGTCTTCAAGATTTTCTAAATAGAGTTTTTTTCCCTCATCAGTTATTGTGTAATATCTTCTTCTAGCGCCAGTTGTCTCATCGCCCCAGTAAGAAATAATAAAACCGCCACTCTCAAGACGTCTAAAAGCTGTATATAAAGTAGCTTCTTTTAACTCAAATTCATTATTTGTTGCTTTTTGTATAACTCTATTAATTTCATATCCGTAGCTATCCGATTTATACAGCTGAGCTAAAATTATAGAATCAGTGTAACCGCGAATTACATCTGATATTAATAACATATAAATCACCATTCCTCGCACTTTTTGAAGTGAAACCAATTTTCACCTCTTAAGTATATAATATCACAATATACCTCACCTGTCAAGGTATATAATTTAAAAAAATATAAATAAAAAAATATCAATAAATACTACTATGTGTTGCATAATATTCATTATTGTGTTAAAATTAGTTAAAATATATGTATTTTAAATAAGGAGTGGCAAATAATATATGAAAACACATCTTGCGCCTAGAATTAAATATAGTTTGGAAACTGTTTCACTTCACATAGAATTTTTACTAGTGGTGCTTTCTGTATCATTTTGTTTATTCGGATTTTTACTTGATGGATTTAAAAATTCATTTTATGGGCTATATCAAATTATAATTTCAAGAGATGTTTTAATTACAGATTATATTGAGATAGCAGGAATAGGTGGAGCTTTTTTAAATGCAGGAATTGTAATGCTTATAGCTATTATGATTTTTAATTATTCAAGAATTCCTTTCTTTGGAATAACAACGGCTAGTGTTTTATTAATGGGAGGGTTTGCTTTTTTTGGCAAAAATGTAGTAAATATATTACCTATAATATTAGGTGGTTATTTATATACAAAGATAAATAAAGAAGATTTTTCATCTTTTGTTTATGCTATAATCTTTAGTACAACTCTTGCGCCGATAGTAACTGAAATAGGATATTTAATAAATGTTTCTTTATATATAAAAATTCCTATAATGATTTTTTCTGGAATATTAGTTGGATATATAGTTCCTAGTGTATCAGCACACACCGTTAGAGTGCATCAAGGGTATAATTTATATAATGTTGGAATGGCATCGGGGCTTGTAGGGTTTATTATTGTTTCAATATTAAAATCTTTAAATTTTGGGTTTTCCTCAAATTTAATTTGGAATGTAAATTACCAATTTGAATTAACAGCTTTCTTTTTAGTAATTTTTTTGTTAATGTTTATATATGGGTTTTATTTAAATGGATATTCAGTTAAAGGAATGAAACATTTAACTGAACACTCAGGTAGAGCTGTTGCAGATTATATAGTTTTAGAAGGCTTGCCAAAAACATTAATTAATATGAGCTTATTAGGTTTTATGTCTTTAGGTTATGTTTTAATAATTGGAGCGCCGATAAATGGCCCTTCTATAGGCGGTATATTAACTGTTGTAGGATTTGGTGCTTTTGGAAAGCATATTAAAAATGTTATTCCTGTAGTTTTAGGAGTGGTTATTGCTTCTATGTTTATGAACTGGGATTTAAATGAGCCTTCAATGGTATTGGCTGCTTTATTTGCAACAGGGCTTTCCCCAATAGCCGGACAATTTGGCTTTACATGGGGTGTATTAACTGGTATAATACATGCAGCGGTAGTAAGAGAAGTGGGCGCTTTGCACGGCTGGCTGAATTTATATAATAATGGATTTTCAGCAGGGCTTATATGCATTGTAATTATTCCTATAATAGAAGCTCATAGAAAATCAGAACATTAAAAGAAAAGAGATAATTATTATGAAACATACAAAAAAGAAAATATCAAGAATAACAGATGAGCTTGAAACATTTTGCTTTAGTGTAGGTGCAAATGATATAACTATAAATATTAAGCATAATCATTTAGATCATGATTTTCAAATAACAGTAAATAGTGATTTTAAAGAAGAATATAGAAAAAGAGTTGAAAAACTGGAAAAAATATTAAATCCAATAGAAAGAAATGCTGGTGTGGAATTATACTGGGAGCTTTTAGGCGAGAGCGACTTAGATTACGAAGTGCAATTAGGGCTTATTAGCCAAATAATTACCTCAGCTAAAGTGGAAATTTTCAGTAATACATTCTTTATAGAACTTCATAAAAAAGATTAAAATAAAAAACTCTAACTAATATTTTAGTTAGAGTTTTTTTGATATATTATAATTTGAGGAGAAATTGTTAAGTAAAATTATTTATTAGTAAAGAATCTTTCTAATAAACCTTCAAAAGCTTTACCGTGACGTGCTTCGTCTTTAGCCATTTCATGTACTGTATCATGGATAGCATCAAGATTTAATTCTTTAGCTCTTTTAGCTAAATCAAATTTACCTTCAGTAGCGCCGTGTTCTGCTTCGATACGAAGTTCTAGATTTTTCTTTGTTGAATCTGTTACAACTTCGCCTAGTAATTCAGCAAATTTTGCTGCATGTTCTGCTTCTTCTAAAGCAGCTTTTTCCCAGTATAAACCGATTTCTGGGTAGCCTTCTCTATGTGCAACTCTTGACATTGCAAGATACATACCAACTTCTGTACATTCACCTTCAAAGTTTGCTCTTAGGTCTGCAATGATATCTTCTCTTGCACCTTTAGCAACACCGATGATGTGTTCAGCAGCCCAAACTTTTTCGCCTTGAGCTTGTTCTTTAAATTTTTCAGGACCAACTTTACATGTTGGGCAAATTGATGGTGCTTCTGTTCCTTCGTGAACATATCCACATACTGTACATACAAATTTTTTGTTCATTTTTAAATCCTCCAAATGATTTTTTTAATTATTTTGTTCGTTTATTTAATCTATTTTGAAATGCAGTTTTCACATTCACCATAAAAATTTAAATTATATGAGTGAATATTAAAGCTGTAATTCTCTGAAACATTAGCAATAATTTTATTAGTGCTTTCAGGGCTGTTTATATCAATAACAGCTGAGCATTTATTACAAATAAAATGAGAATGCTCTGAAAGTTTTGCATCATATCTTTCTTGATTATTAATTGATGCTACTTTTATTATATCTCCATTTGCAACAAATAAAGCTAAATTTCTATAAACTGTACCAAGGCTTAAATCTTTAATTTCTGGTTTTAATTTTTGATAAATCCATTCAGCAGTAGGATGAGAATCAGTATTTTTAATAACATTTAGTATTGCTTCTCTTTTCTTGCTGTATTTTCTGATTACTTCCATTCTGCACCTCCTTAAAACAATAATGATAATCATTACTGTTTTTATTATAGCATAAAATTTTAATTTGTAAAGTCTTTTTTTAAAAAAAATAAAAATATTTTTTTATCTATATAAAAATTGATTTACATAATGTATATATATATAGGCAAGGGAAATATTGGGGAATTATTTAGTGGAACATACAAAAAAATGACAAAAATATAGTGCAGTTTAACTTTTTATATAAAATTTTTTTTGACACCATTAAAATACTTGCTTACTATTAAAAATATGTTAGTATAGATATATTGATTAAAAAAGGAGAAAAATAATGAAGAAAATATTAGCACTATTATTAGCTGCCACTTTTGCTTTTTCACTTATTGGGTGTTCTAGCGAAGAAGAAGCAGATTCAACAAACGAAGCAGTAACTTTAAGATTATTATCAAAAGCTTCAGATGAAATTGATGCAAACATAGTTGCGGATCAATTAAGAAAAGCGGGATTTGAGGTTGTTATTGATTTAACACCGGATATTTCAACTCGTATTTCAAAAACTGTTGCTGGAGAATATGATTTAGTTTATGGGGGATTTATTAGTACTACACCAGATACTATAAAAACTCTTTTTGCAACTGACGGGGCAACAAATAGAATAGGTCTTGAAGATAGTAAGGTTGATGAATTAATATCTCTTGCAGCTACACAAACTTATGATGAATACACACAAACATATGCAGAACTTGAAAGATATATGACAGAAGAAAATGCATATCAAATGCCATTATTTGCGATACTAAAAATCCAAGCTTATAATAACGAAGTTTTAAATGGGGATTTTGTTGAAGTAGGCAAAATTGCTACTCAGTATTGGAACACATATTCATATGTGAATGAAGATGAAAATGATACAAGAGCATTAAATTTAGCAGTTGCAAACAGCGGAGTTATCACTCATCTTGATCCAATTCAAGTAACAGATGTTTCTGTTGGAAACTCAACTATGAATATGAATGCAACTCTTCTAACAAGAAATGGCAATGATGAATTAACAACGGATAACTCACTATCACTTAACTATGCAATAGCAGAAGGGAATATGGAATATTATTTTATCCTTCGTGATGATATGAACTTTGCTACAGGAGTTAGTGGTAAAGCAGAAGATACAGGAGTTTTAGTTTCTGCAGAAGATGTTGTTTTCTCATTAAATAGAGCAAAAGATGAAACAACACAGCCAAAAAACCTACAATACACATACTTCTCACAGCTAGATACAGTTGAAATTGTAACAGATATGAGCGAACTTGAAACAGTTTTAGATACAACAACTGGAGAGCCAATTTATAGCAGCCTTAACAACGGATTAAGTAATGAATTTGAAACTCTTGCAGCTGATAAAACAGCAGTTAACAATGAAGAAGGCTCATACCAAGTTGTAAAATTTACACTAAAATCAGCTTTTCCACAATTTTTAGATTCTCTAACATTTACAGCAGCTGGAGTTTTAAGTGAAGAACAAGTGAATTCTGTTAATGGAGTAATAGATTTCTCAAGCTTTGATATAACAGAAGATGTTGTTTACGGTGATTTCAATGCTATAAAAT
Organism: uncultured Oscillospiraceae bacterium; assembly: GCA_964369205.1. Lineage (GTDB taxonomy): Bacteria > Bacillota > Clostridia > Oscillospirales > Ruminococcaceae > RGIG3102. The sequence goes on from CAYJEK010000001.1 coordinate 77,545, forward strand.
CAGGCGATAATCATCTATGGTCATCTGGCGCATATGTAATGACAGGTGTTGATGATTATAAAGCAACTTTTGAAGCAAATCCTGCATTCCAAACAAACAATGAAGATGCTATAATTATTAAAAATATAAATCTAAACTTCTTTAAAAATATAGATAATATCCTATCTTCATTTAGAAGTGGCGAAATTGATTATGTAAGTGAAGTGCCAACAGCGCAATACGATGTTATAGCTGCAGAAACACAGTATACTATAGTAGAGCAAGAATCAGCTGCAGTTAGCTTTTTACTTCCAAATTTAAGAGAAGATTCAGTTACAAGTGATTTAGATATAAGGCTTGCAATCCTATATGCATTAGATCAAAATGCCTTTGTTGCAGTTAAAAATAACTTAGTTGCAAATTCATACTCACCATACTCACCTTTAATCGGAAATCCAAATGAAATTATTCAGCAAGATTTAGAAAAAAGTGCAGAGCATTTAAAAGCTTACTACGATAAGCAGCAATAGAAAATAAAAACCACCGATATAATCGGTGGTTTTATTTTTTATAAATATTTTTTCTTTTTATATAAAATAAGTGATATATAAACTGATATAACATTAAAAAGTATAGCAAAAGCAGAAAATAATAAAAGATTATCATATAAATGTAAAAGAAAATCATAAGAAAGATTTTGAGAAGATGTCATTAAAAAGAAGAAAGAAAAAACTAAAATCAAAGTTATAAATCTACCCTTTGCAGTTCCTAAAATCAAAAGACCAGGCAGATATATTGCAAAAAAGCTTAGTGCTACAACTACTAAAGTAAGTAATGGTGATATAAATGCCATTAGATTTTCTAATGAATTAAGATTAAATAAAACAATTGAAATAATAGAGAAACAGCTAATAAGTAATAAAAGTAAGTATCCAATTAGATATTTTGAAAAAATTATTTCGAAATCTGTATATGGCAAAATTTTAGAATACTTTGAAAAGTTTGATTGCTCATCATAGGCTATTAAAGTTTGTGGAATTAAAAGGCTAAAGTATATACTAAAACTACTTGAAGAGATTCCCTCTATACTAAGTCCTCCCATAATACTAAACACTAGTATAATTATTAAAAAGAATTTAAGCTTTGCTATCATCGTGTAAAAATCTTTAAGAAGTAAGGCTTTCATAATATTCTCCTTTCTATTTATCACCTAAAAAGATAATAATATCTTCAAGGTTTGTATATTCGGTTTTATAAATGTTTGGAATACTATCTTTTAAAACTAATGCTTCATATCCAAATCCTGTTTTCTTCTTTTTAATAATAGAACTTTCATCTATATTTTCAATATCGTCATTTGAAATTTTAAGTATTCCATAAGTTTCTAAAAGTTCGTCTTTTTCATTAAATAAAACAAGTTTTCCTTTATTTATAAATGCTATATAGTCGCAAACTTTTTCTAAATCTGAAACGATATGAGAAGATATTAATATAGATTTTTCTGCATTTCGTGTGTATTCATTTAGTAAATCTAAAATTTCATTTCTCATTAATGGATCAAGGCCAGAAGTCGCCTCATCTAATATTAATAAATTTGGTGAGTGAGAAAGAGCACTTGCAATTTGAAGCTTCATTTTCATTCCTCTTGAAAATTTTGAAAATTCTTTATTCAAAGGTAAATCAAATTTTTTAATCAGTGATAAAAAATATTCTTTATCAAAGTTTTTATAAGTTGATTTTAATATATTTAGTATTTCTTTGCCTTTTAGTGTGCTAGGAAAAAATGCTTCATCTAAAACAGCGCCTATATTTTCTTTAATATCTAAAGCATTTATTTCATTATTAAATAAAATTATTTCTCCATCATATTTTATAATATCTAAAATAGCATTTATTGTAGTTGTTTTTCCGGCACCATTCTCGCCAACAAGGCCAACAATACACCCTTTTGGAACATTAAATGATATATTATCTAAAGTAAAATCATTATATCTCTTTGTGAGATTTCTTATTTCAATATTATTCATAATCTAACTCTCCTTTACAAATGTTTTAAAAATTTCTATTAATTCATCATTGCTTAAATTAACAGCGGGGGATATATCTATTATTTTTTGCATATAATCTTCAATTTCTTTTAGTTTTGTTTCTTTTAATATTTCAGTATTTTGCGGTGAAACAAAAGAGCCTTTTCCGTGAACGGTGTTAATATATCCATCGTTTTCCAGTTTTTCATATGCTTTTTTTGTGGTGATAACACTGATTTTTAAATCTTTTGCTAAATTTCTTATTGAAGGCAAACTTTCACCTTCGATGAGTTTTCCACTTATTATTAAGTTTTTTATTTGGGTGTATAATTGTTCATATATTGGAGCGGGGTTTGAGTTTGAAATTATTATAGTCATTTTATCCTCCTTACTGTTATAACTGTTATACTAGTATATACACAGTATACACTGTAGTATAGATGTTTGTCAATAGAAAAAGCAAACTTTTTTAAAAAAGTTTGCTTTTTCTATAATTATTAATTTTTTAAACTTCTAAAGTTTCTATCCAATCGCCAACAGTTTTGCATATATCTTTAAGACAATTATCTTCCATTGGAGAAATAAGTCCCACGGATTTTACTAAATCTGTGAATGTTTTTGTTCCACCTTGAATTGTAAAATCCATATATGTTTTAAATGCTTTTGTTTCATCTTTTAAAAACAAAGCAAAAATTTGTAGAGCCACTGTTTGAGCAAGGCAATAATCTATATAATAAAAAGGATATAAATATATATGAAGTTGTCTTTGCCAGCCAGCCCCACGAGAATAAAAAGGAAGATTATCAAAATCAATATAAGGACGGAATTCTTTTTCAAGCTCTAGCCATTTTTCGTTTCTTTCTTCTTTTGTTAAATCCGGATTTGTGTATATTATTTCTTGGAAATAGTCTACCATTGTGCCATAAGGGATGAAATTTAATGCATCTTCGGTGTGAGAAAGTTGATATTTTGGAGTGTTTTCTTTAAAAAATAAATGGTGCCATGGAGTTGTTAAGAATTCCATTGCCATTGAGTGAACTTCGCAGCCATCCATAGAAGGGTTTTGAAGTGCTGAATATTCAATGTTTCTAAAGGCAAGGTATGCAGCAAAAGCATGGCCTGCCTCATGAGTTAAAACATCAACATCACCAGCAGTTCCATTAAAATTTGAAAATATAAATGGAGCTTTATAACGAGAAATACCAGTGCAATATCCACCAGGGGCTTTTCCATCTTTTGATAAAACATCGAATAAATCCATATCAAACATTAATTCAATAAATTCTTTTGTCTCCTCTCCCATTTCAGTATACATTTTTTTTCCAGCTGCAAGTAACTCATCTGGAGTTCCAACAGGATCAGCATTTCCATCAGTGAAATTAAATAAATCATCATAGTATTTAAAATCTTTAATTCCAATTCTTTCTTTTTGATTTTCTTTGATTTTTTTAATTAGCGGAACTAAATCACTAAGAACTTGTCTTCTAAAATTTGCAACGTCTTTTTCAGTGTAGCAGTTTCTGTCTCTTCTTAAATATCCAAGTTCTAAAAAGTTTTCATAACCAAGAGTTTTTGCTTGTTTTGTCCTATTTTTAACTAATTTATCAAATAATTCTTCTAATTCTTCTTTTTTTGCTTCAAAAAAACTGCCCTCTGCAATAAAAGCGGCTTTTCTTATATCTCTGTTTGGGTTTTGTTTATAAGGGCCAAGAAGAGGAAGAGGAATTTCTTTTCCATCAAAATTTACAATGGCACTAGCATATAATTTTTGGTATTCTGCCTTTAAATTGTTTTCTTCTTGAACGAGTGATACAATACTAGGGGAAAAACTATCTTTACTCATTTGCGCATTTATAAAAATTAACTCTCCCATCTCTTTTTCAAGTTCACTACGGAATTTAGAATTTAAAAATGCCTCTGTGAATTTCCAAGTTTTTTCTTCTATTAAAGGATCTATTTCATCATAGAATGCTCTTTCTTTATCATAAAATTCATCTTTAGTGTTAACGGTGTTTCTAATATTTGCAATAGTTGCAGTAGAAGAAAATTCACCTAAAACAGCCTCATACTCTTTATAGATAGATATTTGCTCTTTTGCATCTTGTGCATTTAAAAACTTTTGAGTTAAATCTTCAATAGTTTTTAATAATAAATTGCTATTTGCTCTCTCATATGGCATATCTTTAAATTTAATCATAATTTTTTTACTCCTTATATTATCTATATAATTTAAATATATTCTATTATATAGTATATGTCAACAATTAAAAATTAAATAATGGGCTTGTATTTAATTATTAAATATTATAAAATAGGTTTAATACAAATTTAAAAAGAAATAAAATTTGAAAATTTATTTAGAAATTCATAAAGTTATGTTTTCGCTGTTTTAAATTAGCAAAATTTTATTACTACTCAAATAGAGAAATGGAGATAATTATGCAAAGAGAAAAAGTGGATTTAATTATTAAAAATGCTATGGTATTCAATAGCTATTTTAAAAAGTTTTATAAAAAAGATGTTGCGATAAAAGAGGGGAAGTTTTATTATCTTGGAGATGTTTTAAAAGAATTATATAGTGATAATGAAATTGATGCTACTGGCAAATACTTAATTCCAGGCCTTATAGATATTCATATGCATATAGAATCTTCCATGCTAACTCCGCATGCTTTTGCTATGCATCTTGCAAAATGCGCGGTTACCACAGTTGTAACAGAGCCTCACGAGCTTGCAAATGTTGCTGGTGTTAAAGGAATTATAGATATGATGGAAGCTGGAAAAAACAGCCCTGTTGATATGTTTTATGCTATTCCTAGCTGTGTGCCGGCTGCAAGGAGTGATTTAGAAACAACTGGTGGAGTAATTTTAGCTAGCGATATGATGGAAATGTATAAACATCCAATGGCAGTTTGTGTAGGCGAGGTTATGAATTACCGCTCAATTATTGAAGAGGGTGATAATTCTGAAATAACAAAATTTTTAAAAGAATTAAAAAAGATAGACAAGCATTTCCCAGTAGAAGGGCATTGTCCATCTTTAGTTGATTTAGATTTAGCAAAATTTTTATTTTTAGGAATAAATTCTGATCATACAGAACATACAATGGAAGAAACAAAGCAAAGATTTGAAAATGGTATGTTTATGCAAATTCAAGATAAAATGCTAACAAAAGAAGTTATAGATTATATTATGGAAAATAATCTATACGAGCATTTTTCATTTGTAACAGATGATTGCATGGCTGATACTTTCTTGCATGAGGGGCACTTAAATATATTAGTTAAAGATGCTATAAAACTTGGAATGAGCCCTGAAAATGCTATATACTGTGCAAGCTTTACCCCTGCAAGAAGAATGAATTTTACAGATAGAGGAGCGGTGGCTCCAGGCAAAATCGCAGACTTTGTTTTACTAGATGATTTAAATGAATTTATAATTGATAAAGTTTACAAAGATGGTAAAATTGTAAATAATATGAATGAAGATATAGGACAAACTTTTAGTAGTGAATATTATAACACTGTAAAATTAGATAAGGTAACAGAAGATACATTTAAAATTAAAATAGATACTAATAAAGAAACTGTTACAGTTAGAGTTATTGAAGTTAGTGATACAACTACTAGAACACTAGAAAAACACGTCGAAATGCCGGTTGAAAATGGTTATTTAAAATGGGAAAATTCTGGCTGTATGCTAACTTGTGTTTTTGATAGATACACAAGTTCTGGCAGAATAGGATTTGGATTTATAACAGGTGATTCTCATAAAAATGGAGCAATAGCCACTACTTATGCTCATGATAATCATAATTTATTAGTTGCAGGTGCAAATACTTTAGATATGATGGTGGCAGCTAATAGAGTTATAGAGCTTCAAGGCGCTTATTTAACGGCTGAAAATGGAGAAATAACAGCAGAGCTTCCATTATCAGTTGGTGGTATTTTATCTGATAAATCTGTTGAATTCACAGGGCTTGCACTAGAAAAAGTAAGGGCAGAAATGCACAGACTTGGCTATAAGCATTATAATCCTATTATGTCTTTTGGGGTACTTCCTTTATCAGTAAGTCCTGCTATAAAAATAACAGATATGGGAATAATTGATGTTGTAAACACAAAAGTTCTTCCATTAATAGTAGAATAATTTAAAAAATCCGCTTTTGCGGATTTTTTTATTGTCTGTTTATAGGAAATCACAAAGATAAAAGATTATTAAGCTATAATTTGTGATATTGCCATATTTTAATAAAAGAGGGTTATTTTAATTGACTATAAGAGGAAATTTATTTATACTATAAGTATCTATATAAAAACAAAAAAGGAGTATACAAAATGAAAAAAATCGGCGTTGAAACTTTTCTTGAGTACAACTTTTTAAGTGAAGTGAGTATATCACCAGATGGGAAATACACAGCTTTTATTAAATCAGTTGCATCTTTAGAAGATAACAATTACACAGGTAATTTATATTTAATGTGTAATGAAACAAAAAAAACAAAACAACTAACAACTATAGGAACAGTTAGAGCTTTTACATGGACAGATGATAAAACAATTATTTTTCCAGCAGTAAGAGATGATAAAACTAAAGAAAAATTAAAAAATGGCGAAGAATTAACCGTTTACTATAAAATTAACATTAAAGGTGGAGAAGCCGTTGAAGTTTTCACTTTACCAATTTTATCAGGCAAATTAACAAAAATTTCAAATGATAGCTATTTAGTGAATGCTTTATATGATAATAATAGACCATGCCTTGAAGGGCTTTCAAAAGCTGAAAAATTAGAAGTTTTAAAAGAATATAAAAATAGTGGCTACACAATTTTTGAAGAACTTCCATTTTGGGGAAATGCACAAGGAGTTATCAATAGAAAAAGAAATCGCTTATATATTTATAATGAAAAAACAAAAGATTTATCAGCTATAACAAATGAAATGTTTGGGGTTATGAATTTTAAAGCAGATAATGATAAGGTTGTATATCTTGGAAGTGAGTATGAGGATGTAAGGCCAACTCGCCAAGGTATGTATGTGTATAATTTTAACACTAAAGAAACTAAATGCCTAATAGAGCCAAACACTTTTGGTGTTAGAACTTTTGAATTATATGAAGATAATACAGCTGTTTTTGTTGGAACGGATAACACAAAATACGGTATGAATGAAAACGGAGATTTATATAAAATCAATCTTACAAGTGGCGAAAAGCATATGTTTTTTAAACACGATTATTTAGCTGTAGGCTCAAATTCTACTAATAGTGATGTAAGATATGGTGCAGGAAAAATGAGCATGGTTGAAGGTGATGTTTTTTATTATCTAACAACTGATGTAAACTTTGGATATCTGTGTAGTATAAATTTAAAAACATCTGAAAGAAAACAAATTTCAAAAATTAGTAGCGTAGATTGCTTTGATGTAAAAGATGGTAAAATTTATGCAGTAGCACAGGAAGTAAATACTTTAGCTGAAATTTATAAAATAAAAGAAGGCAAAGCAAAAAAACTAACAGATTTTAATGAATTTGTTAAAAAAGAGTATTCAGCAGTAACACCAGAAGCTTTAACTGTTCACAATAGGGATGGAATAGATATTCACGGCTTTGTTTTAAAACCTGCAAACTATGTGAAAGGAAATAGCTATCCTGCTATTTTACACATTCACGGCGGACCGAGAACTGTTTTCTCTGATATTTTCCATCATGAAATGCAGATGTGGGCAAATGAAGGGTATTTTGTTTTATATTCAAATCCAAGAGGTAGTGATGGTAGAGGAAACGAGTTTGGCGATATAAGAGGCCAATATGGCGGAATCGACTATAACGATTTAATGGATTTTACAGATAAAGCACTTGATACTTATAAAGATATAGATGCAAATCGTGTAGGAGTTACAGGCGGAAGCTATGGCGGCTTTATGACGAACTGGATAATAGGGCAAACTGACAGATTTAAAGCAGCTTGCGCACAAAGAAGTATTGCAAACTGGACTTCTTTTGAGGGGACAACTGATATTGGGTATTTCTTTGCACCAGACCAAACTGCTGCAAGCCACACAACTAGCTGGGCAAAACAATGGGAGCAATCACCTTTAAGAAATGCAAACAAAGCAAAAACTCCAACTTTATTTATTCACGCTGAAGAAGATTATCGTTGCTGGATGGTGGAAGCACTTCAAATGTTTACTGCATTAAAAATGCATAATGTTCCATCAAGAATGTGTTTAATAAAAGGGGAAAACCACGAACTTTCACGCTCTGGAAAACCAAGAAATAGAGTTGTGAGAATGAATGAAATATTAAACTGGATGAATTCATATTTAAAATAATAGAAAGGAATGATTATAAAGATGAAAAATATTAAAATAGAAAACTTATATAGCTATGATTTTCTTTCTGAGGTGAATGCATCTACAGATGGAAAAAAGATTTTATTTACAAAAACTAATGCTAATGAAGAATATAATAATTACACACAAAGACTTTATTATTATAATGTAAAAGAAAAAGAAGTTTTTCCGCTAACTTCAAAAGGAAATGAAAAAAGTGCCACTTTTATAAAAGATAATGAAATAATTTTCTCAACAGCCCTTGAAAATAAAGAGGGAACAAAATTTTATTCAATGTCTTTAAAAGGCGGTGAAGCAAAAGAGACATTTACAATTCCAAAAAAAATCTCTTCAATTAAATTAATTAAAGATGATTTATATTTAATAACAATCCCAACTAAGCTTGATAAAAAAGAAACTGAAAAAAATAAAGCAGAAGAAGGAAAAGATTATCTGATTTTTGATGAAATTCCTTTTTGGGCAAATGGTATGGGAGTGAGTAATAAACTTCGTAATACTCTAGCTATTTATAATAGTAAAACAAATGAAATAAAAACTATATCCGAAAAATTTATGAATGTTATGGGCGCAAATCTTTCAGAAGATAAAACAAAGCTTTTATTCTGGGGGCCTATATACACTGATATGATGCCAGCACATCATAACTTATTTGAATATAATATAGGCAGCGGATATATAAAAGAAGTTGTAAAAAAAGATAAATTCAGCATTTTTAGAGCAGTATACTTTAATGATAAAATAATGTTTGAAGGCTCAACTAAAAATGATAATTCATCACAAAATCCAGAACTGTACTGGGTGGATGAAAATAATAATATAACAGAATTTGTTTACCTTGATGGTATGCTTGGAACATCAGTTGGCAGTGATATGTCTTTTGGTGGTGGTAAAAACTTACAAGTTATAGGGGATAAATTATATTGCACGTTTACAGTGTGGGGAGATAGCTATTTATCATATCTTGATACTAACGGACAACTTCACCACATCAATAAAACTAAAGGTGCTGTTTTATCATTTGATATAGTGGATAATAAAGCTTATGTAATTGCTTTAAGAGACAATAAACCTACAGAACTTTATTCTATTAATTTAGAAGATGGAACAGAAAAGCAATTAACCCATTTTAGTGATGAATTTTTAAATACACATTCTGTTATAGCTCCTGATTACTTTGTGTTCACTTCAAAAGAAGGGCACGAACTTGAGGGATGGGTGCTAAAACCTGTAAATTATAAAGAGGGCGAAAAATATCCAGGTATTCTATCAATGCACGGGGGCCCAAAAGCAGCATTTGGCTCTGTTTATAATCATGAAATGCAAATGTTTGCAAATGCAGGCTACTTTGTTTTTTACACAAATCCAAGAGGCTCATCAGGAAGAGGTGAAGAATTCTCAAGATTAGTTGGAAAACTAGGCGAGACTGATTATAATGATTTTATGGAATTTACAGATGAAGTTTTAAAAAGATATCAAGATATTGATGAAAACAGAATAGGTATAACAGGCGGTAGCTACGGCGGATTTATGGCAAACTGGATGATAGGAAACACAGATAAATTTAAAGCGGCTATTTCACAAAGATCTATTTCAAACTATTTCTCAAAATGCCTAACTACAGATATTGGATATTTCCATAATTTAAGTCAGGTAGCGGCAAGTCCTTGGGATAATCCAGAAAAAATGTGGCATCATTCTCCGCTAAAATATGTAAGTAATGCTACTACTCCAACATTATTTATTCAATCAGATGAAGATTATAGATGCTGGATGAGTGAACCACTACAAATGTTTTCAAATTTAAGACAAAGAGGAATTCCATCTAAAATTGCTCTTTTCCATAAAGAAAACCACGAACTATCACGCTCAGGAAAACCACATAATAGAATAAACCGCTTAAAGGAATGCTTAGAATGGTTTAATAAATACTTATAAAAAATAAAAAATCAGCCTTCATGGGGCTGATTTTTTATTTTGAGAAAATGTATGAAAAAATAAGAATTTGTTAGTTTATATTTATATTATAATAAAGAGTTTTGATATAGTTGTGATATTATTAAAAAATATTATAAAGGAATAGAAAAAATAAATTCCACGCCGTTTTCTTTATTTTGAACACTATATTCACCATAATGATTTTCAATAATAGTTTTCACGATATAAAGCCCAAGCCCCACATTAGTGCCATCTTTTCGAGTTCTACTTTTATCCGATTTAAAAAAGCTGTCCCAGACAAAATTTAAATCTTCCTGTGGTATATTTTCTCCATCATTATAAACAGAAAAAACAACTTTATTATCTTTTTTATAAAGAGAAATTTGAATAGCATCATTCTTTTTAGTGTGAGTTATAGCATTAGTTATATAATTATTAATGCCTTGAGAAATATATGTTTTATCAGCTTTTATAATAATATCTTCCTCTATATTTGTAATTAAATTAAAATCATTTAAAAGAGGGGCTAATTTTTGTATCTCATGTAATATTACTAAAGAAAAGTTAAATTCTTCAATATTAAGCTTTGAGAGTCCGTTTTCAAGGTTTGACATATCGAGTAAGTCTTTCACCATTTTATCTATTCTTTGAACCTCTTCGATAATAGTATCATAATAAAACTCTTTATCAATTCCTTTGATATCTTCTTTTAAATTTTGAGAATACATACTAAGAATTGAAAGTGGAGTTTTCATCTCGTGTGAAACATTAGCAACAAAAACTCTTCTCATATTTTCTAATTTTTTTTGATATTCGGATTCTTCTTTTAATTTTTTATTAGCTAAATTTAGATTTATAATATTTTCATTTAATTTTTTAGACATTGAGTTTATACTTTTAGCCAAACTATTTACCTCAATAATTTTCATATCCTCATTAGCGAATTTTGAAAAATTTAAAGAAGCTAAATCCACAGATATTTTTTCGATATCTTCAATAGGCTTTGTGATGCTTTTAGAGATACTTAAAGATAAAAACACCCCTATTAAAGCTAGCAGTAGTGAAATCCAAATACTAACTCTGCTAAAATAAGAAGCTGCGCTTTGAATAGAAGCCGTTGGCACTTCCATAGAAACGAAGATATCTTCTTCATAATAAGAAAATCTTCCAACTAAATAGGTTTTTGAAGTTTCACTTCCGCCTTCTGGAAATTCAAAAACAGTTGGGGTGTCTAAATAGTCGTGTCCTGAGTAAGTTAAAATAAATTTTGGTTTAAACTGTGAATCAAAAGAATAGTATTTTTGCTCTGTTGAATAAATAGTTTTATTATTATTTGCTAGTTGAACTCTAATGCTCTCATTGTTTTCAATATTTGAAGTTACATCGGTTACACTTTCATAAGTGCCATCAAAGTTTTCTTCTATATCATAAAATGCTTGGAGCATTAAATCTTCTTTATAATCCATATATAAGTTATTTGCAAAAAACGTATAAAAAATAACTTGGAAAAGAAGGCTTATAAGAATAAGCCCTGAAAAAGCAAAAAGTATTTTATTTTTAATAGTTAGTTTCATTATTATAAAAACACCTTTCTACTATACTTCAAATTTATAACCTACACGATGAACTGTTTTTATAAAATTTGAGCTTTCTAAAAGCTTTATACGAATCTGTTTTATATGAGTGTCCACTGTTCTAAAATCTCCGTCAAAGTCATATCCCCAAACAGAATTTAAAAGCTGTTCTCTCGAAAAAATTTGTTTTTGATTATTCATTAAAAATAATAGTAAATCAAATTCACGTTTTGTTAAATCTATCTCCTTATCATTTACAAAAAATAATCTTTTCGAAGGGTTTATTTTTAAGTTTTTTATAACTAAATCGCCAGATTCAAATTTTCCGCTCCTTTTTAAAACCGCTTCTATTCTAGCGAGCAGTATAGAAAGAGAGTATGGCTTTATTATATAATCATCAGCGCCTTTATTAAAGCCTTGTAGCTGAGAATCATCCTCGCTTTTTGCCGTTAGCATTATAATTGGAGTTTTATTATTATTATCTCTAATATCTTTTAAAACTTCGTAACCATTTAGTATAGGCATCATAACATCAAGAAGAATTAAATCTATATGATTATTGTTTTTATAAAAAATATTAAGAGCATCCTGACCATTTTCAGCCGTTAATATATGATAGCCATTAGCACAAAGAAAATCTGATAATCCACGAAGCATACGAGTTTCATCATCAACTATTAAAATACATACCTTATTTGAAATCATAAAAAATCTCCTTTTTTAATACTTATATTAATATATTACCAATTAAAAATGATGTAATTGTGATGAATTATACTTCACTAAAGTTACACAAAAACAGCATTTTACATCACAACTGTATCAAAATCAAAGTCTAAACTAAAAGCATAAACTAAAAGCAAAAAAATATCAAATAAAGGAGATAAATTATGGAATATAATAATTATAATCAAAATCAAGACACACAATACACACCATACTCAGCAAAGATGGTTTTAATAGAAGAAAAACCTAAAAAAAGAAAAAATAATATATTTAAAAAAGGAGTATCACTTGTTTTAAGCGCTGCGATATTCGGCTCAGTGGCAGCTGGCAGTTTTTATGGAGTGAGTACTTATTTAACTAAAGATGATATAGAAGAAGCGATTGCCACTCCAAGTGATGTAAATCAAAATCTAGAAAATTCAATTTTAAATACAAGTTCAAATTTAACAGTATCGCAAGTAGCACAAAATTCAACAAATGCTATGGTTTCAATAGTGAATAGCGGAGTTCAAGCAGTACAGTCGTACTTTGGAACTAGTTATCAAGAAGCTTCCTCTTCAGGCTCTGGTATTATAGTTAAAGAAACAGAAGATGAAATTTTTATAGCAACAAATTATCACGTTGTAGAAAATAGTGTTGAACTTTCAGTAACGTTTTTTAATGATAAAGTAGTTAGCGCTCAGTATAAAGGCGGAGATAAGAATAATGATATAGCAGTTATTTCTGTTAAAAAATCTGATATTGATAGCGAAACTTTAAATCTAATTTCTGTTATTCCTTTAGGAAATTCAGAAGAAATTATAATAGGTGAGCAGGTAGTGGCTATTGGTAATGCTTTAGGATATGGTTTATCTGTAACAAGTGGATATGTTAGTGCTTTAGATAGAGCTGTAACACTTGAAAGTGGATATGATGTGGATATGATTCAAACTGATGCGGCAATAAACCCAGGAAATAGTGGCGGTGCTCTTTTAAATATGAATGGCGAATTAATAGGGATAAACACAGCAAAAACTGCCGATACAAACGTTGAGGGGATGGGATATGCTATTCCTATAAGCGATGTTCAAACATTAATTAATGAGTTAATAGAGCTTCCGGATAAAGTGGCAGAAGAAGAAAAAGGATATCTTGGTGTATACACTTCAAATATCGACTTACAAGTAGCAGAAAGCTATAATGTTCCGCTAGGCGCTTATGTTCAAGGAGTAGATGATGGAACACCAGCAAAGAAAGCAGGAATACAAGAAAAAGATATTATAACAGGGATAGATAGCTATGAAATAACAGGCTCGGATGATTTAGCCGAAACTCTTTCATACTATAAAACAGGAACAAAAATAGAAGTAACTATAGAAAGACCTAGTGAAAATGGATATGAAACTCTAGTTTTAGAAGTAACACTAGGAACAAAAGATGCATAAAAAGACAGATATTTAATAGTTTAAAGGAATGGCGAAAGCCATTCCTTTTATTTTATAAATCATTGATTTTTTTTATTATTTAATATATAATAAGTGAGTTAATTAATTTTTTATGATTTAAAGGAGAACTATTATTATGGCAATGACAGCCTCAGACACTAAAAAAGAAGAAATTTTAAAAACAACACTAGCGCCAAATGAAACTTATAAAGCAACTGTTTTTGGAACATTTTATAAATATACATTGGGATATGTAGTGGCACTTTTTATAGGGGTTATTATTATAACAATACTTGGAGGCTCATCAATTTTAGTTGGTGCATTAGCGGGAGCGTCAGTCTCTTTTGTTATTAAAAGTACTTACATTGGCATTACAAACACTCATTTAAATATAGCATATCTTAATTTTATAAATGTTGATAAGCTTCAATCTAGCGAAATTATTCGATTAGATGCAATGGAAAATGTAAAAGTGAAATCAGGATTAAATACATATAAATTAAAATTTAAATACCAAGGAAAAAAATATGACATAACAATTCCTAAAAAAATCATCACTAAAAAGATGAAAACTCAAACAGAAAATGTGAATGTTTTAATTCAAGAACTACAAATGTATACAATGAAATAATTAAAATTTTCTTAAAAAAAGAACCTATAAATCTTTTGATTTATAGGTCTTTTTTTATCCGATATTTTCTACACGATAGTTATCTAAAATATAATCAGTATTATCTAAAGTTATATTTGATATTTTTAGTGGATATGTATGAACTCTACCATTTGCAATATCTAAACTCAAACTAAGATAATAGCAAGGTATATCATTTTTTTTTATATAATTTTTTAAATCTAAAATCTCTGTTATTACAGCTTCATTTATAGTAGCTTCATCTGTTAACTGGAATACATTAGTATTTGGGATGTAAACTGCGATATGTCCGTATTCATTTCCTATTTTATAAACGGTATCATCGCTAGCATTCGTTAAAGTATTTATATCAAGAACATGATTAAAATACACTTCATTTCCCTCTTTATCTATATGAGAGAAGGTGTTTTCATTTGTTATTAACATAGTAGATGAAGAAGTATCATATTTTGCATCACTATCTGAATTAAAATAAGCATGGACACCTCTTGTATATTTAAAATCGATAAATCTTAATAATTCTTGTTTTGCTGTATTTATATTATAAGTGTCACGTATATTAGTCCCAAAAGGTGACATATATATCACAAAAGATAAACTTTCATCAGATGGAGAATTTACAAAATAAGATGTACTCATATCAAATCCATAAAATTCCCCTAAAGTATAATCAGTTTCACTGTAATTCTCTTTAAGATAATTTTCTGCTGCATTTTGTATAACACGGGCTTTCATTGGATTATCTGTCCAACTATATATTATTATTAAAGAGGAAAGGATAAATAAAATAAAGATAGGATATAAAATTAATTGGCATATGAAAACAATGATTTTATCTTTTTTACTAAGAGGCTTTTTTATAAGAGAAGTATCTTTAGTTAAATCTTTAAAATTTAGATTTTCATTTTCTTTAGCTTCTATATTTTTTAAATAAGTAAAACCAAGTTCGGTTATATCAATTTTATCATCAGTAATTTTTTGGCAAAGATTTAAAGCCTTTTTAAAATCATTTATATTATTTTCAAGTTCATTTATTTGATTTTTAATAACTTTTTGTAAATCAAGGTTTTCATCAATTACACTTTTTATAGTTTCGATACTTACTCCTAAATTTCTTAAAATTATTATTTTTTCTAAATTCTCAATATCATTACTAGAATAGTCTCTATAGCCATTATTTTTTCTTTTAGGTTTAATAAGCCCTTCTTTTTCATAAAAGCGAACATTTGCCCTTGATATATCTAGTAGATTTTCTAGTTCTTTAATTGTCATTAATCTAATCACTCCTTTATAAGTCATAGTATAAACTATAAAGTGTATTTACAGTCAAGGATTTTTTTATTATTTGTATGAATATGTAAAACTATTTTTAATTTTACCTGTTCTATTAATTAGATTTAAATCAAAAAGTACATTAAGCATATTTTGAGCAGTTTGCATTTTGATGTTTAAAATTTTAGATAAATCCTTGCTTGTGAAATTTTCTTTTAAATTATCAGGAATTAATTTTTTTATATCATTCAAAGAATTAATAAAGCTTTCATTTAATAATTCATCTGGAATTATATCTAATTTTTGATGAGTTTTTCGCCATTTCTTTTCTATTAAATCAAGGCGATATTCTTTTGCTGTAATTTCTATAATATGAAAATTTAGATTTTCATTATTAAGGTAAGGTTTTATTTTATAAAATTCATTGAAAATGTTATATATATTGTCTTTTTTAGGCGATGTTTTTTCTCTTAAAATTTCTCCTGTTTCCTGGCTAATAGTTACAATTGTTTTCTTTTTTATAATAGGATAAACAATGGTAACGGGGTATAATTTTAAGAAAACATCGAGTTTTTGTTTTAATTGATTAAAATTCCTAGTTTGTATTTCAATTATTTTATCACCTGTAAAGATATCGGCGATTTTTTTATGTATTGTATGTTCAAATAAAAAACCATCTTCATATAGGTATTCTTTTAAAACACTGTGTACACTTTTTTCGCTTAAAAGACCAATACTATTTCTTGTATTTATTGAGTTTAGTATTTTGTTTTTACTAGAATTAAATTTCTTAATATTTATAAAAATCACCTCACTTATTTTTGAATTTACATAGATGCTTTCATATAGTATAATATAATAAAAAGAAAGTGTAAAGAGAGGGCAAAAAATGAATAGAAAAGATAAATTATTATATCTAGTAAAATATTTATTAAATGAAGAGGATAGATATAAAAATCAAGAAATACCAGAAGATGAAGATAAGATATTTATGCTTTTTCGTGCACTTTTAAATGTTAGAAAACCAGACGATATTTCAGATGAATTTATAAAAATTCAAGATGAATATCTTACTGAAATATTAAATGAGAAAAAGATAACGGATGCCAAAACTTTAAAAGAAATAGAGCCTTTTATATATTTATGGCAAGGCGATATAACTACTTTAAAAGTAGATGGAATAGTTAATGCTGCAAATAGTGGAATGTTAGGGTGTTTTTATCCAAATCATAATTGTATAGATAATGTTATCCATACTTATTCAGGCGTTCAGTTAAGGCTTGAGTGTAATGAATTTATAAAAAAGCAGGGAAAAGAAGAAGAAACAGGGAAAGCAAAAATCACAAAAGCTTATAATCTTCCATCAAAATTTGTATTGCATACAGTGGGGCCAATTATATATACTAAGGTAAGTGAAAAAGAGTGCACACAATTAGCATCTTCATACTATGAATGTTTAAAACTTGCTGATGAAAATAATTTAAAATCAATAGCTTTTTGCTGTATTTCAACTGGGGAATTTCGCTTTCCTAATGAATTAGCAGCAAAAATAGCTGTAAAAACAGTGAGAGATTATTTAAAAGAAAATAAAAATACTAATTTAGAAAGAATAGTATTTAATGTTTTTTTAGATATTGATAGGAGTATTTATGAAAGACTACTTAAATAATTTAAATCTTATAAAAAAGTATATTAAAGATGCAGATGCTGTTTTAATTGGGGCAGGAGCAGGACTTTCCACTTCAGCAGGGCATAGTTATTCCGGTGAAAGATTTTTTTTGCATTTTAGTGATTTTAATAAAAAATATGGTATAAATGATATTTATTCAGGCGGATTTTATCCTTTTAAAACTAAAGAGGAGTATTTTGCTTGGTGGAGTAGGCACATTTATGTAAATAGGTATTTAGAGCAAGAAAGTAAAACTTATAAAAATTTATTAGAGATAATAAAGGATAAGGATTATTTTGTTTTAACTACTAATGTTGATCATATGTTTTTAGATAATGGATTTTTAAAAGAAAAACTTTTTTATACTCAAGGAGATTATGGACTATTTCAATGCAAAAACGCTTGCCATAATAAAACTTATGATAATAAAGAAATAGTTTTAAAAATGTATAAAGAGCAAAAAGATATGAAAATTCCTTCTGATTTAATTCCATATTGTCCAGTTTGCAAAGGAGATATGGAGCCAAATCTTAGAAAAGATGCATTTTTTGTTCAAGATGATGGATGGTATAAAGCGAATAGTCGATATGCTGATTTTATAAATAAAAATAAGAATAAAAAGTTAGTTATAATAGAGCTTGGAGTTGGAATGAATACTCCAAGTATTATAAAATATCCATTTTGGAAGTTTACTTATAATAATAAAAATGCTATATTTATAGCTATTAATAAAGATAATGGGTATATCCCAAAAGAGATAAGTGATAAGTCTATAGTAATAAATGAAGATATAAGTAAAGTTTTGATTGATATAAAAAGTGTGTAATTTAAGGGTTTAAAAATGAAATTTAATTTAAAAGATAATTTAAAATTTATATATAAAAATTTACCTATGTTTGTTTTTTTAATAATGATAACCATTTCATTATTAAATAGCAATACATCAGATGAAAATCAAGTTTCAATAGAGGAAAATAGAATCCTTGCAAGTATTCCAAAAATCTTTAATGAAGAGGGAGAACTAGTTTTTAATTCAAATGAATTTGAGGATTATTTTGATGATAATATAGGGTTTCGCGAGGAATACGTTGAAATAACAGGTGTGGTAACTCATAATATTTTAAATAAAACACCTTCTAAAATAGCAAAAGAAGGAGATGATAACTGGATATTTTTCACTCCTGATAATAATTTAGAAATAGCTTATGGAGAATACCCTTTAACTATTGAGGAGTTAGAATTTATAGCTAGTAATCAAGAAAAAATATATAATGCCTTAAAAGAAGAAGGGATAGAATATGCATTAATTTTAGTTCCAAGCAAGGTGAGTGTTTATCCAGAAGAATTAAATTCAAATCTTTCTATTACAAAAACACCATCTGATATTTTAAAAGAATATTTAGAGGAAAACACTAATGTTCCTGTTATTAATTTAAAAGATGCATTAATTAGCGAAAAAGAAAATTACCAAGTTTACTATAAATCCGACACTCACTGGACAAGAGCTGCAACTTATATTGCAGCAGATGAAATAGCAGAAAGTTTTTATAATTTAGGGTATCTATATAATGATAATGCTAATGCAACTCCAACGTTTTTAGAAAGAGAATTTGTTGGAGATGTTCAGTATAGTTTTTCAAATAGAGATTTTTTAGATAGTGAAATAGTAAGTGAGGCTTATGTAGAAAATCCAAAAGCGATATCATATGAAAATCTAGAAATGCAAAGTATTGTTGATAATAGAAATACAGTTTTTAATTATAAAAGTTATATAAATGATAGTATTAATTCAAGGAATTTACTTTTATATTCAGATTCTATGTTTGCCAATAATGATAGGGCAGATTTTTTAGCCGAATACTTTAATAAACTGGATATATTTAGAGTTGATTATTCAACGAGAGGTATATTCATCGAGGATATACTAGAAATTAATCCGGATATAGTAGCAGTTTCATTAACAGAAAGAATGATAACAAGGCTTGCAACAGGGCTAAATGACTATAATTTTAATAAAGCAACTTTTGATAATCTTCCTATAGAAGAAAACACTTACATTACTATGTATTTAGATTCAATGGGATATTATTTAGGTGCAGAAAATGAAATAAATTTAAATGATTTAAAAAATAATCAATTAGAACTTAATGGCTGGGCTATAGACAGTGAGTATAATACGAATTTATCAGAAGTATATGTGCAAATAGGAAATGAATCATATACTATGAATTACGGTGGAGAAAGTGAATATATAGCAAATCATTTTGAAAATGAAGATTTTAACAATGTGAAATTCTATATAAATATAGACACTGAGTATTTAATAGAAAATAACATAAAAGAAATATATATTGGAGCTATTTCTAAGGATAATTCATACCAATATGATAAAATTAAAATAAATTTAACGTGGTAAATAGGGGGTATAATGGTTTTTTCATCAGTAATATTTTTGTTTGTATTTTTGCCAATAACTTTATTTTTATATTACATATCTCCTAAAAAAATTAAAAATAGTTTTTTATTATTCGCATCTCTCACATTTTATGCCTTTGGTGAGCCAAAGTTTGTGTTTGTTATGATGATTTCAATAGTGGCAAACTATATTTTAGGGCTTATAATTAATTTTGTAAAAGATAAAAGTAAACATATAAAACACTTAGTTCTTTTTTTAAGTACAGCTATAAATATATCATTTTTATTTTATTATAAATATTTTGATTTTTTCATTGAAAATGTAAATACAATTTTTAATTTAGATATCCCTTTAAAAAATATAGTTTTGCCAATAGGTATATCTTTTTTCACTTTTCAAGGAATGTCGTATTTATTTGATTTATATAAAGGAAAAGTTCCAGTTCAAAAAAGCCTTATTAATATAGCTTTATATATTTCTCTTTTTCCTCAATTAATAGCAGGGCCGATAGTGAGATATGAAAGTGTAAGTGAGCAGATTTTAAAAAGAAATCATTCTTTTGAAAAATTTAATCAAGGAACAAAAAGATTTGCCACAGGACTTTTTAAAAAGGTGATATTTTCGAATCAATTTGCAGTTTTAGCAGATTTTATTTTTAATGATGAAATAAATGAGAGAAGTATTGCTTTTGCTTGGGCAGGCGCTATCGCATACACTCTGCAGATATATTTTGATTTTTCAGGATATTCAGATATGGCTATAGGCCTTGGTAAAATGTTTGGGTTTGAATTTTTAGAAAACTTTAATTTTCCTTATATATCTAAAAATCTAACTGATTTTTGGAGGAGGTGGCATATATCTCTAAGTTCGTGGTTCCGTGATTATTTATATATCCCACTTGGAGGGAATAGAAAAGGGAATGTTTATGTAAATTTACTTATCGTATTTTTTATAACAGGCTTGTGGCATGGAGCTAGTTGGAATTTTATTTTTTGGGGACTATGGCATGGTTTATTTTTAATAATTGAAAGAATTATTAAAAACAAAAACATTAAGTTTAACACTCCAAAATTCATAGGCTGGACATACACAATGATAATTGTTATTATTGGGTGGGTTATGTTTCGAACAGTGGATTTTTCACAAACAATTTTTTATTTAAAAGATATGATAGGGCTAAATTCAAATGAATTATTAAGAGTGAAAGATTTAATTTATTTAGAAGATTATATTAATTTATTTATTTTATCTATACTATTTTGTATGCCAACTATAGATATATTAAAAGAAAAATCTAAAGATAAATTTAATAATATTATAATAAAAATAGAACCTCTTTATTATAGTGTAATTATAATAGTGGGAATAAGTTTTGTTGTAAATGGTGGATATAATCCATTTATTTATTTTAATTTTTAAAAAAGAAAAAAGGGTAGTAAAATTTTACTGAATTTTACTATCCTTTTTATTTTATTTGCAAAATATTTTCGTAGCCTCGTATAAAAAATTCATCAGTCCTGTTTCTAAGTTTTCATAGTAAGAAGTAAATCTTTCATCTTCTAAAAAACTCTCCACTAAATTTAGATGATTTTCTTTAGAGTAAAGTCCATCTGGCCAAGTTAAAAGCAGTAAATTTTTATGATTCTCACAGGCTATAGAAGATTCACTTGATGCAGGATTATTAGTTTTAAAGGCTGTTATTAAACTAGTGTTTAAAATATCAGTTGCTTTTTTAATATCCTCTATTCCAATATTTCGAGCTTTTTCAAAAGATTTATTTACAATGTCCTCTCCATATTTTTCCTTTAGCTCCTCGCCGTATTTTGACTCATTTTGTGCAATAGTTTCTAGGTTTTCAAATTTTTTCGTATCTTCCATTTTAATACCCTCCTTTTTTGATTTTATAGTATTGGTAAGAGTTGAAATCATTCTTTCAAGTGCAAACTTTTTATCTATTAAAGTTTTTAAATGGTTATTTAATGCTGTATCGATATCAAAATCATCTTTAGATAAAATAGATTTTATTTCTTCGAGCGGCATTCCAATTTCTCTATAAAATAGTATTAATTGAAGTTTATCTATTTCTAATTTGGTATAAACACGATAGCCATTAATATCCACACTATTAGGCTTTAATAAATTTATTTCATCATAATATCTTAGGGTTCTAGCGGATACTCCTGATATTTTGGCTATTTCACTTGTTTTATAATTCATTTTATCACCTCTTATTTATAAAGATACACTATTACGAAACGTAAATGTCAATAGTTTTTTATATTTTATCATATTTTAAAAACATATAACAATATATAAAATAAAAAGAGGCAATATTTGCCTCTTTTTAAAAAATATTTCTATTTCATTTCCATCAATTCTATAATAGCGCCATCTTTTTTAATAAAGCATAAAAAACTATCGCCATTATCCATTTTTGGAACAATCACTTCATCTGCATATTCTACATACTTTTCAATAGAATCAACTTTTGCTGCAACGTGAATATCATAATTCATTGATTGCGGAAAAATTGTATCTGGTAAAAAGCGAACATATTCTATTGCAAATGGGCTTTTTTCAGGAGGGGTAACGTAAATTCCAGCTCCTTCAACAAGGATTTCACCTTCTTTTTTTTGAGTAGTTGGAACACCAATATGTATAATTTCAAACATAATATTAAGTCCTTTCTAAAATTAATTATTTTTTTTCTAAAGAATTTTTCATATCAAGATAATATTCATAGCCAAGTTTTCCAGTGTATTTTTCGTGAACAACTTTTGCAATAGCTGCACCCATTGCCTCAGGGCATTCACTTTGGAATATGTTTCTCCCCATATCCATACCCCTTGCGCCACAGCTCATAGATTTATAAGCCATTTCAAGTGCTTCTTTTTCGCTTGTTTTTTTGCCACCTGCTACCACGATTGGAACAGGGCAAGCTGCCACAACTTTTTCAAAATCTTCACAATAGTAGGTTTTTATAGTGTGGGCGCCAAGTTCTGCAAGAATTCTAGTTGCTAGCTGGAAGTATTGATTAGTTCTTTCCATCTCTTTTCCAACAGCCGTTACAGCCATAACTGGTATTCCATATTTTTCGCCCATATTAATAGCATTACAAAGGTTTTGAAGTGATTGACTTTCGCCCTTTGCACCAACAAAGCATTGCATAGCAAGGCAATCTACATTTAATCTTATAGCATCATCTATATCAGTAGCAAGCCCTGAGCCAACACTCATATCATCAAATAAAACAGATGTATCGTGATTTGCACGAAGACAAATTCCTTTATTTGTGATAGGATTAATACTAGTTCTTAAAGCACCACGAGTAGCCATTAAAACATCAATGTGAGGAAGAAGGGGAGGAATAGCTATATCTAATCTTTCAAGACCGCTTGTAGGGCCCATAATGTATCCATGATCAAAAGCAAGCATAACAGTGTTGCCGGAAGTAGGATTGTAAATTCTTGAAAGTCGATTTTTCATACCCCAAGAAGCATCTCCAAGTCCTTTTACATGAAAGCCTCTATTTTCTACAGGAACATCTAAATGATATTCTTTTGCTTGTTTATTTCCTTGTGCATCAGCCATAGTTTAAAACTCCTTTATTTAAAATTTGCAAAATGCATGTGATTTTGCAGGTGTGTTCCAATATTTTAAAAACTCATCATCCCATTTTGAAATGTTTAATTGGAATCCAGCAGTTTCTTGAACAGTTAAAATATTTCCAACCATATGAGCAACAACTTCTATTCCTTTTTCATTTAGATAATTTTTACAATCTTTTAAAAGGATGAATTGTTCCATTAAAGTTGTGGCACCACTACCATTAATCATTACAAATGCTTTATCTCCCTTACTTAAAGGAATATCTTTTACTAAAGCATTAGCCATAATTTCAATAGTTTCTTTTGCAGTTTTCATTTTTTGGCGACCACCACCGCCTTCACCGTGTTGTCCCATGCCAATTTCCATATCTTCTTCACCAAGATCTCCAAATGGTGCACCATTAGCTGGATGAGTTGCAGTTCTTGCAGCAACAGCTATTGTTGCCATACTATCAGCATATTTTTGAGCAAGTTCTGCTACTTCTTCTAAAGATTTTCCATCTTTTGCAGCAGCTGCAGCAATATGATATAAAGGAATAGCACCACCAAGGCCACGTCTATCATCGCCATTTTCTCTTGTTGCATTAGAAATATCTTCTTGTGTTACAACTTTTTTAACATTAAGTCCTGCTTTTTCACACATTTTCATAGTCATATTACCAGTTAGCATATCGCCAGCGTGGTTTAGAACTAAAAGAAGAACACCTTTACCTTTATCAGCAAGTTTAACAGCTTCAAAAACATTTTGTGGATTTGGTGCTGCAAATATATCACCTACAACAGAGATATCAAGCATTCCATCACCTACAAAGCCTGAAACAGCAGGCTCATGACCTGAACCACCAAAAGCAACTATAGTTACTCTATCTGCATCTTTTAAAGCTTTTGATACCACCATATTGTTTGGAAGTAAATCGATATACTCTTCTGCTGCTAAAGCATAGCCTTCTAGAAGTTCCGCTGTTAATGTACCTGGATCATTGATAAATTTTTTCATTTTCATAATAGTTTTTGCCCTTTCTTTTTATAATTTATTATATTTTAATTTATACTATTTTATAATATAAATTTCTAATTGAAAAATTGTGCCATTCCCTCAAAAAAGTATTTCATTCCCATAGCACCAGCATCAGGAGTGCCTAAAGTTTTTTCTTTATAGCTTTTTGCACGGCCAAATTTTGCTATATAATCTTTAGTATCCATAGCGCCTTTATGAGCGGATATTGCTGCATTAGTTATCATTTCTTTTACATCATCAGATGAATTTTCAATTGCTTCAACAGCAGGAAAAAGAGCATCCATTAATGTTTTATCTCCTGTTTTAGCTTTAGAAATTTCAAAAAGATTTTCATACCCTTTTCTAAAAACTTCTTTTAATTCACTAGGGTAAATTTCCATTTCGCAAGGAGCATCTAAAGACATTCCCTCAAACAATGTACTCCACAATGGAACAGCACTACCACCATTAATAAACATAATAGCAATAGATGTATCATCAAGCATAGCTTGAACATCTATAGTATCTTCTAATTCATTAAGAGTTTCAATAACTTTACTCATAATTTTAGTCATTGTTAGTCCATGGTCGGCATCACCAAACTTTGAATCGATTTCGGTTAACTCAGTTTCGTTTTTTATAACTTCCTTTGCCCCTAAAATTAGCATGCTTTTAAAATCATTAACATTTAGCATAATAATTGCCTCCTTTTATATTTGGTTACATATGTAACTAAAAAATATTGATATTTTCGCCTGAATAATAGCACGATAAAAATATGAAGTCAATAAAAAAATCTCCAAAAAATTAAATTTGGAGATATAAACAAATATAAATGTTTTAAGTTAAACAAGTTTACTAAATAAAGTGATTTATAATTTTTTGAGCTAAATCTTCATTTAAAATACATTTTGTGAAAACTTTTGTGTTTAAAGCGCCTATGGCTGCCTTTGTGTCTAGTTTCTTTGTTAAAATAGCTATGGAGTCTCTTGATTTTCTTAGTTGCTCTATATCAATTTGCATAACTATATCACGGGTTTCAGATATAAAATTTCCATTTATATCAAAAGGATAGGCAAGAAATCTTCCTACTGCATTTTTTTTAATTATAGAATTATCAAATCTAATGGAAGAGGCAAGATCTGGAGTTGTAAAGATATTCGATACGTTTATTAAAATGTTATCAAGATTATCCCAGGAAGCATTAATAGTTTTAAAATGAGCGCTTTCTTTATAAATTAGTTTTTCTTCATTAGAATTTAATAAAGCTGGAATATTTAAAGAAAGGATATCAAGATTTGTTTTTTTTGCAATAGATGTAGTTAGTTTATTTGTATTATAACTATTGAATGAAGCGTGCAAATCTCCAATAATAGGCATTATTTCTCCATTTAATTTAAGTTTTTTACAGTCTTTACTTTCACAGTAATTTGCAAAATTTCCAATACTCGAGCCAAAGCCTATTCCTATTCGTTGTTTTATATTAGTTTTTGTAAATAATGTTTTGAAAATTGTTTCTTCAAAAATAGTAGAGGCATTTTCTTTTTCGTAATTTGGCACCACAATACAAGCTTTTAAATTAAAAATGAGTGCGATTTTTTCGCCAAGTGCTTCTCTAATATTTTTAACATCATTTATAGAAATGTTAACAATACCAAGCTCCTTTGCTTCTTTTAGTAATTTTGAAACCATAGGGCGGGAAACTTTAAAAATTTTTGCTATCTCATTTTGGCTTAAATCGTCTTCGTAATACATTTTAGAGATTTTTACAAGTCGAGAAAATTTAACATCTTCTGTGTACATAAGGCATTTCTCCTTAAAAAATATATTTATATTTTATTATAAAAATAAAGTAAAGTCAAATAAATATAAGCTTGCATTTAATAAAATTAAGTGATACTATAAGTGTAGAATTATAAAAGTGTTAGAAAGGAATTTAACAACTATGAACAATAAAGAAAAAAGAGAGCAAATGATGAAAAATCTAGATGAATTTTATGCTATGGGCGGTATGAACTGTGCAGAAATAGTTTTCTTATCGTATGTACATAATGAAGATTTTCCATTACAAAAAGAAGTTGTCTGTCTTGCAAGTGGGATGGGATCAGGGCTTAGTTTTGAAAAAAATAATACTTGCGGGGCACTTCTTGGAGCAAACCTTGCTATAGGGTGTAATTTAGGAAGAAAAAATCCTATAGAGCTCTCGAGTAAAGAAGAAAGAGGAATGCAACTGGCTAAAAATGCCAATGTTTTTAAAAATTTAACTAAAGAATTTAGTGAAGAATTCACTTCAAGTATTTGCTGTGATATGTGCAATCTTTTTGATAATAAAGAAGATATATCTAAAAATTGTCATAAAGCTATAGTTTTTTCTGCAAAAAAAGCAAGTGAAATTATATATCCTGATTAATTTATATTAAATAAAAAAGGTGGTAGCTTATTGTGGCTACCACCTTTTATTTGTAATGAAATTTTTTATTCTTTAATAAATAAAAATTCTTCTCCATTAGCAAGGTTTACACAGTCGTATGCATTTAAAGGCGCAACAAAAAATCCATAGTAAGGAATTATTTCACTTGTTTTCTCTTCTTTTTTATTTATAACACTGCTTTCTACATATAAAATTAACGAATAAAAATCATTACTAGAAATAACATAGTCATTATAATCTTCACTCGAGAGCATTGAATAGTTTTTTAGCTGTGAAGATATCACATCGCGAAAGGTATTTTCAGAATTTTCAAGGCTATTAAGAGAGGTAAGTGCAGATATAGCCTCATCTTTGTAGTAGGAGGAATATGTTCCACTAAAATAATTATCGTCCTTGTTATCTTTTGAAAAATAATACTGGAATGTTTTATCCTCATTTAAAACAAGATATCCATTATCACCATCTATAAAGCTATTATTTGATAAAACATCAGTGTTTATATCTCTAAAATCTATGCTTTTTCGCATACTGCTAACTAGATTTAAATC
Source organism: uncultured Oscillospiraceae bacterium (assembly GCA_964369205.1). Taxonomy (GTDB): domain Bacteria; phylum Bacillota; class Clostridia; order Oscillospirales; family Ruminococcaceae; genus RGIG3102. The sequence continues at coordinate 105,156 of CAYJEK010000001.1, forward strand.
AAGATTTTCAAAAATAGAAGTTTGGGCATTTAATGTTAAAACTAAATTGTGCTCGGGAGCAATTAGAAATTCAGTTGCCACAAAAACAGAATCTTCAGCCTTAGTTATAGAAGAGGCTACATAACAAACTGTTCCATCATCGCTCACCCAAGTGGATAGACTATCATCAATTTCTATAATAGTGAGTGATGAAATGTATAAATCTCTTATTTCTTCATAAATTTCAGTTTCAGTTTTATTGCCGAGTGGTGAAATGCTATTAATTCCAAGAGCTATTTCATTATCCTCATCAAAATTCATATAAAGTGTGTCACTAGCAAGAAATTCAGATGGAGTTTTTACTAAAAAATAGGGAGTATTAATATAATTAAAATCATTTACAGACGAATTAGCTTCAATTTTTTCTGATGAAATAGAGCAAGAAGTAAATATAAAAATTGATATGAGAAAAAATACTAATTTAAATTTTTTCATATTATAAGTTCTTTCTTTAAATTGTCGAATTTTGTCGAATAAATTATAACATAAAAGAATATTAAAGTAAAATAGAAAGCTACTATATGAATAGTAGCTTTCTATTTTATGTAGAATCTTTATACATTACCAAAGAATTAAAATTAATTTATTATCTTTTTATAAATTTAAAACTGAGTAAAATACTAATAATACTAGCAATTAATATAGCAGTAGTTTCTATACTGATATTTTGAAAAATTATTATTTTAAAAATTAGAAGTATAGAAACTAATAAGTAAAAATAACAAATACTTTTATCTTTAATTAAATTATTTTTAGTGTAATCAGCTATAGAAAAAGTAAAAATAAATAATACAACACTTGATAAATCTTTTATATTAGAAAAAAATATTAGAGGTATAAATGAAATTAATATAGGTAGTCGTTTTTTCATAACTTATTTACTCCTTAAGTAAAATTATTTAATACTATAAAAATATAATATAATAATACTAGCCATTAATATAAAAAAGTGCTTTGAAAAGATGAGAAACTATTTCCAAGGTAAACATTATTTATATCATAAAACCTTGAATACTGAGAGCATGTGTAGTAGCCAAGAAAGACACCGCCCACATTTAAAACTTCAAACCAATTTCGACTAGTGGTGATATAGATTTTATCGTCTTCTGGCTCCATCGTAACAAGAAATTCATAAATACCGACAGCAATAGCTGTTATGACACCGATAGGATTTGGAGCAAGCCAAGCAATATTACTTAAAATACCGATAATACTAGCCACTTCGTGATTAGTGAAGTTATAACGTCCAGAATAATTAAAAGTTGTAACAAACCTAGTGTTGTTATATATAGGTGAACGAGTAAGTGGAGACTGTTGAATTGGGCTTACTGTAAAGAAATTTTTTAACTGGTTATAGTTGCCGTTTGTTTCTATGATTGTTGTTTTACCATTCTCGGTAATATCTAAAATAACTGTGTTATTTTTAAAAGTAGATTTCTCTATAACTATAAGGTTATTGTTTAATTCAAAACTGATTTCTTCAGTTATAACTTCATCAGAAATAGAAAATGTGTTATTTAATATTTTATAGTTGGAGTTAGAAGTATTTGCGGCGCTTACTGGGATAGCGAGATTAAAAATAAGAGCAAATAATGATGCTAGAGATATAATTTTAAATATAATCTTTTTCATAAGAATCCTCCTTAAAATTAAAGAATAAATAAGTTTATGAAATATTACATTTATATTATATTATATTATATTATATTATATTATATTATATATTATTAGAATATAAACAATATGTTAATATTTTCTATAAAATCAAATCTATTGAAAAAATACGGTGATTATGATACAATATGTTAAATATAAATAATACATTTTTACAAATTAAGACTACTAAAAAGTAGTCTTTTTATATAAAAATAAAAATAAATTTTAATTTTGCAATAAAAAAACTGCTAGGAGAGTTAAATAAGTGAGGGAGAAAATATTTTGGATAAATTAAAAGTGCAATTTTTGGGAACAAGAGGCTCAGTTGCTGTTGATTCAAAAGAATATAAAATTTATGGCGGTGCAACAATGTGCACCTTAATTAAAATTAATAATACAAATATTATTCTTGATGCAGGAACAGGCTTTATGAATATAGATAAGCATTTAAATGAGGATGATACAGAAATAAATATTTTTATATCGCATACCCATTTAGATCATATTAATGGATTATTAGTAAATAAAATTATGTTTAATCCTAGGATGAAAATTAATATTTATGCAGTGAAAAGAAATAACTTATCTATTAAAGAGCAAATTAATTTAATGATGAGAGAGCCGATATGGCCAGTTGATACAACTGCATTTACAGCAAATGTTGAATTTTTTGATATAACTTGCGAAATTAATATAGACGGAATAAAAATAAATACTATAGATGGAAATCACCCTGGGAAAGTGAGTATATTTAAAATATCAAAAAATGATAAATCAATAGTATATGCAACTGATTATGAGATAGAAGAAAGCAATATAGAAGAATTTATAAATTTTTCAAAAAATACAGATTTATTAATATTAGACGGACAATACTGCGATGAAATAAAAGAAGAAAAAAAGGGATTTGGGCATTCTTCTTGGCAGGATGCAGTGAAACTTTCTAAAAAAATTAATTGCAAACAATTATATATAACTCATCATGATCCATACAGCAGTGATGAGTATTTAAAAAATGTTGAAGAAAAAGTAAGAAATGAAAACAAAAACTACTTTTTAGCAAAAAGTGGGGAAGGAGTTAGTATATGATAAATTTTCAAACTCAAAAACTTCTTGAGGTTTTTATTTCTATGTCTAAAGAAAAAGATGGAGATATTCTGCTTGAAACGATGCTGAATTCCGCACTAGATATAACAAATGCAGATGCTGGAACTCTTTATATTTTAAATGATAATTCTTTAGAATTTAAAGTTATGATAACAAAATCTATGAATATAAAACAAGGTGGTAAAAATGAAGAAATCTCTCTTCCGCCAGTAAAACTCGATAAATCAAATGTTTGCGCATACTGCGTTTTAGAAAATAAGGTTGTTAATATTTTTGATGTTTATAAAAGCGAACTTTTTGATTTTTCAGGCCCTAAAAATTATGATAAATTAACAAATTATAAAACAAAATCAATGATAGTTATCCCTATGGAAGATGATAAGGGGGAAATTATAGGCGCGCTTCAATTAATGAATGCGCAAGATAAAAAAGGCGAAATTATAAGTTTTAGTAAAGAAAATGAAATGATTTTAAGTGCCATTGCCTCAGGGGCGGCTATCAGTCTTACAAATATGAATTACACAAAAGAGATAAAAGGCTTAATGAATTCTATTGTAAAAACTTTTGCTGAGGTTATTTATCTTAGAACTCCGTATAATGTATCGCACACACATAATATGGAAAAATATGCTGCAAAATTTTTAAAGTGGCTAAAAGAGAATGATATTAAAGAAGTGCAATTTTCCTCTGAAGAGGAAGAACTTTTTATAATGAGTGTTTGGCTTCATGATATAGGAAAATTAATAACTCCACTAGAAGTTATGGATAAAGCAACAAGGTTGAGTACAAAAATCGAAAGAGTGATGACTCGTCTTGATATAATAGCTTTAACTGAAAAGATTACTGCTATAAAAAATAATCTTTCTTATGATGAAAAAATTAAAGAAATTGAAGATATAAGAGTATTAGTTAATGAAATAAACACAAAGCCTTTTTTAGATAAAGAAGCTTTAGAAAAAGTAAATGATTTAAAATATAAAACTTATAAGGATGAAGAAGGGAATATTCTAAATTGGTTTACAGAAGATGAAATTGAAGATTTATCTATTGTTGCAGGAACATTAACGACAAATGAAAGAAAAATTATTCAAAATCACGTTGTTATGACACAACAGATTTTAGAGAAAATGAATTTTAAAAATGAATATAAAAATGTTCCAAAGTGGGCAGGTGATCACCACGAATTTTTAGATGGCTCAGGGTATCCAAATAATTTAAAAGGCGATGAAATAGATATAAAAACAAGACTTTTAACAATTATCGATGTTTTTGATGGGCTTTCAGCAAAAGATAGACCATATAAAAAACCAACTCCTATAGATAGAGTTTTAATAATTATGAAAGAAATGCAAGAAGAAGGAAAACTAGATAAAACACTGCTAGATTTATTTATAAAAAGTAGAGTTTTTGAATAAACGTGATTTAAGGAAAGGATTTAATTGAAATGAAAAAAAATATAATGGCATTAATTTTATGTTTTGCAGTTTTATTAACAACTGCTTGCTCGAATAGCGATAGCGAAAATCAAAATATTGATAGTGCATCAGCTGATATAATGCGCCTTGAAAAAGTTGAGGGTGAAGTTATAATAAAAAATGCAGATGGCGAAATTCTTAAAGCTTTTGAAGGGATGAAGCTTCAAAGTGGATATGAAATAACAACAACGGACAATTCATTTGCATTTATAAGTCTTGATGATTCAAAAGCAATAAAACTTGATGTTTTATCATCTTCAAAAATTGAAAACGATGGCAAAAGCTTGCTTATAACTCTTGATGAGGGTGGCCTATTTTTTAATGTAAGCGAGCCTTTATTAGAAGATGAAACTATGAATATACAAACTTCAAATATGATAACAGGAATAAGAGGTACATCAGGATATATTGAAGTATATGAAGAAAATGGACAAAAGGTGAATTCCTCAGCTTTAATAACAGGTGAAGTAGAAATAACAGCTACTGAAAATGATAGTGATAGAGAAACTAAATCGAATATTACTGCAGGTGAAAAGGTTGTTTATTTAGCAGATGAAAATACGATTGAATATATAGATTTAACAGGGGCAGATGTTCCAGCCTTTGTTAAAGAAGCTATTGATGGTGATGAGGAATTAAGAAAAGAAATAGAAGAAAATGACGATTTTGATATAGATGATTTTATAGATAATCTAGATGATGATGACTTTGAAGATGACGATGATTTAGACGATGACGATGATTTAGATGATGATGACGATGATTTAGATGACGACGATGATGATTTATATGATGACGATAATGACGATAACGATGATTTAGATGATGACAATGATGATTTAGATAATGATGATATATATGAAGAACAACAAGAAGCTTTAGAAGAACAACAAGAGGATTTAGAAGAGCAACAAGAAGATTTAGAAGAGCAAAACCAGGAAGATGATGATAATGATGAGGACGATGATTAGAAATGAAATCAGTAAAAAAAATCATTAAAAAATTAATCTTTTCATTAATAGGAGCAGTAGTTATAACTACTGCTCTTAGCTTTGATATATTACAGCCAACTGCTAATAGGATAACTGATGAATTTTATCAAACTCATGAAAGCCCAAATCCTGAAATAATAATAATAGGAATGGATGAAAAAGCAGAAAATACATATGGCTCGATGCCGTGGCCGCGGGACATAATGGCAAAAGCTATTAATGAGTTAAATAAAAATCCCGATAAAAAGCCGGCTGTTATAGGAATTGATACATTGTATACAAGTGAAGGTGATGAAGATTTAGATAACAGCCTAGTTGAAGCTATTAAAAATGGGGGAAATGTTGTAACGGCTACAAATATCACTTTTGGGAATGAGCTTGTAACTTTGAATGATGGTTCTTTTTATATGAATGATTATGCTGTTGTTTTAGTTGAAGAGCCATTTTTAGAATTAAAAGAAGCTTCATTAGCCACAGGTCATTTAAATGCTATGCTTGATGATGATGGAATACTAAGGCATGCAATTTGGAATGTTACTTTAGAAAATGAAGAGGAATACCCATCTTTTAATCAGGTTATATATAAAGCTTATATGGATTATAAAAATCTTGAAGCCATTACAAAACCGCCGAGTGATTCAAGAGATAGGTGGTATTTAGATTTTACATCTTATCCAGGCTCATACGATGATGGATATTCTATAGTAGATTTAGTAGAAGGAAAGCTTGATGAAGATTTATTTAAAGATAAAATAGTTTTAATAGGGCCTTATGCACTAGGAATGAGTGATGAATACTTTACTTCTATAGACCATGCAACAAAAATGTTTGGTGTTGAATATCAAGCTAATGCCATAGCAGCGCTTATAAATGAAGATTTAAAATATGAAGTTTTAGATAATATGCAATCAGCGATACTATTAGTCTTAACATTTATAACACTTTATGTTTTTTATGAAAAAAAGTTAGTTAGAGTGAGTGTTTACTGGATTGTTTTCACTGGTTTATGGGTTTTAGTGTGCTATATTTTATGGAATATTGGTGTAGTGATAAATGTTTTTTACCAAGTTGTATCGCTTTTAATATGCTATATTCTATCAGTATTAGTGAATTATTTAAAATCTAGCTATGAAAAAAATAAAATAACAAAGGCATTTAAAAGATATGTTGCACCTCAAGTAGTATCAAGGCTTTTAGAAAATCAAATAGAAGAGCCAAAACTTGGTGGTACAGTTACAGATATTGCTGTTTTATTTGCTGATATTAGAGGATTTACTCCTTTATCTGAAGCTTTATCCGCGAGTGAAGTTGCAGATATTTTAAACAGATATTTAAGTATGATGAGCGAATGTGTTTTTAAATATAATGGCACTTTAGATAAATTTATGGGCGACTGTGTTATGGCTTTTTGGGGTGCACCATTTACGGATGAGGATATAGCAAAAAAAGCAGTTTTAGCTAGTATTGATATGGTTTTAAAATCAAATGAATTAGAAAAAGAATTAAAAGATAAATACGGACACACAATTAATATTGGAATAGGAATTAATTATGGCACCGCTGTAGTTGGCAATTTTGGCTCAAAAGATAGGATGGATTACACCGCAATAGGCGACACTGTAAATATTGCATCAAGACTTGAATCAAATGCAAAGGCTGGAAGTATATTAATTAGTGAAAATGTTAAGAATCTAATAGATGATGAAATTAAATATTCAAAACTAGAAGAAGATATAACATTAAAAGGAAAAACGAAAAAAATAGAAATATATAAAATTGATTATTAATTAAAAAAAGCGATGAAAATTCATCGCTTTTAAATTTCTATAATTGAATTAATTCTCCATGTTTTAGTAAAATCGATTTCAACGGCAGTAGAGCAGTATGTGCAAACTCTATTATTTGTGTTTGAAATAGGGGCACCACAATTTGGGCAGTTAAATCCTTTAGTGTTATCTAAATTAAAGTTATCCTCATCAGGAAGAAAAATCCATTGAGTTTCTATTCTTTTTTGAGTTTTTACGGCTGAGAGGATGTCTTTATCTGTAAACATATACTCAAGTGCTACTTGAAATACAATAGTGCTAACATTATTTAAAACTCTATAATCACTCATAGCTTGCTTATGTATTTTAATGTTTGAAAACTTTTTTTTGTAAACTTTATTTTCGCTTATTTCTTTTTTAAGCTGACTATTTATTGTTTCTGATTTTTCAAAATGCGAAATATCAAAGTTTTCTATAGCAGAGTAATAAGCGAAAATTTCATCGATATTATCACTTTTTAATTCCTCTAAAGACATATCAGGGAAATCTCTCTCTAAACTTGGACGTAAAACTGATTCCATACCATTTACTGATTTTGGAGTTTCTTGCATTTCAATTTTATTTGTTTTACTAAGTTCGGATAATTTATCAATATTAAAGCCTCCAGTGGCTTCTCTAATTTTATTTTTAACTACTGTGTATAGAATATATGCAGCTACTAAAAAGCCAACTACTATTAAAAATAAAATTAAAATAGATGTGCCAATAAATTGCATAATTAAAATTCCTTTCTTAAATTAATTTTTTTATTTCTTCTATAAATTTATCACCATATTTATCAAGCTTTGCTTGACCTACACCGATGATTTCACGGAATTCAGATTTTGTTGTGGGAGTTTTTGTGCATATATCTATTAAAGTTGCATCTGTGAATATAACAAAAGCTGGAACTCCTTGGCCTTTTGCTATTTTTGCTCTTAATTCCCTTAAAGTTTCAAATAATTCTTGTTTATCACTAGAAAGAGAAGATGCACTACTACTTCTAGAAAGAGTTGGTTTGTCTTTTTCTTTTGCGATTTTCATTGAAATAGACATTTCGCTATTTAAAAAATCTTCTGATTTTTCATTTAAATATAAAGTTGGATATTGAGAATCAGTTTGCATAATATATTCATTGAGTATTAAATAATCTATTATAGTGCGAAGCCTTGAAATAGAAGATGCCGAAGAATTATATAAAGGCAAGTTATCAAAATTGAATTGCGATATTTTCATATTTTTACTGCCTTTTAAAATTTCAACAATGGTACTTTTACCAAATTTTGATTTAACTGATATTATACAGCTGATAATTTTTTTAGCATCGTCTGTTATATCAATCGTTTCAAAGTTTGTGGTGCAATTAGAACAGTTTGCGCAATAATTTTGCGAGGTTTCGCCAAAGTAGTTTAAAATATAGTTTCTAAGGCAATTATTAGTTGTTGAATAAAAAGTTATGTCTTTTAATTTTTGATAATCTTTGGCTTTTAATTCTTTTTCCTGTTCTTCACTTTCATAAAATGCATCTCTACCATTCTCAATTAGAAATTTTTGAGTGATAACATCTTGCGGACTATAAAGCATAGTGCAATGCGCTTTAGAGCCATCTCTTCCTGCTCTTCCTGCTTCTTGATAATAGCTTTCTAAATCTTTTGGCATATTATAATGAACAACAAAATTAACATTTGATTTATCAATTCCCATACCAAAAGCATTAGTTGCCACCATTATTTTCACTCTATCAAATAAAAAATCATCTTGATTTTGTTGTCTTTCAAATTGAGAGAGTCCGGCATGGTATTTTAAAACAGAGTAGCCTTTGTTTTTAAGTTCTTCATAAACGTGTTCAACATTTTTTCTAGTTGAGCAGTAAACTATTCCACTTTCTTCTTTTTTATCATTTAAAAAATGCAGTAAATCAAAAAGTTTGTTTTGTGATTGCTTAACTTCAAAAAATAAATTATTTCTATCAAACCCAGTTATTAGTGTTAAAGGAGAATTTAAATTTAATAAAGAGATAACATCATCTTTAACTTTTTCTGTGGCAGTTGCTGTAAAAGCAGAAACCACAGGGCGATTAGAAAGTATAGAAACAAATTCTTTTATATCTGTGTAGCTTGGACGAAAATCTTGCCCCCACTGTGATATACAATGCGCTTCATCAACAGTTACCTGAGAGATATTAACACTTTGTGCAAAATTTAAAAATTCAGGTGTTAAAAGCCTTTCAGGGGCAACGTATATTATTTTATATTTATAATTTCTAGCATAATTTAAAGCGAGACTAATTTGATTAGAGGTAAGAGAAGAATTTATATAAGCTGCCTTTATTCCAGATTGAATCAAGCTTTTAACCTGATCTTGCATTAAAGATATTAAAGGGGATATAACTAAAGTTATACCATCCATCATTAAAGCTGGAACCCAGTAGCAAAGGGATTTACCCGCTCCAGTTGGCATTATACCCAAAACATCATTTTTATTTAAAATTTCATCAATAATAGTTTTTTGTCCATCGCGAAAGCTATCATATCCAAAATACTTTTTTAAAATATCTTCACTTTTAAAATTCATACTACTCCATTTCAAGTTTTTTAAATTAACTAAATTATTATATCATATAATACATCTAATTTACAAATATTAAAAAAATAAAAATTAATTTTGAATAATATTTCTATAATGAAAAATATCTAGGAAAAATTAGTGTATATTATGTATTTTACTTGCTAAAATAAAGGAATTATGATATAATTTTTATCGTGTCTGTTTGTATTATCATAAATGATAACACAAACCTTAGTTTTCGCTTTTCGGCAAGGAAAATAGCCGAAATATTGCTTTGCAATAATATGAAAAATAACACAGCAAAAAGACAACACAAAATAATATAATTTATACTCAAAAATAAGTGTAATACTATAAAATTTATAGAAAGGAATATTTAAAGTGAAAGATTTTATTAATCAAATAGATAAAAGACGTACCTTTGCGATTATTTCGCATCCCGATGCCGGAAAAACTACTCTAACTGAAAAACTACTACTATACGGAGGTGCTATTCAGCAAGCAGGTATAGTTAAAGGTAAAAAAGGTGCAAGAAGTGCAACATCCGACTGGATGGAGATAGAAAAACAAAGAGGTATTTCTGTTACATCATCCGTTATGCAGTTTAATTATAATGGATTTTGTGTAAATATCCTTGATACTCCTGGTCACCAAGATTTCTCAGAAGACACTTATAGAACTCTTATGGCAGCGGATAGTGCAGTTATGGTAATAGATGCCGCAAAGGGTGTTGAAAATCAAACTAAAAAATTATTTAAAGTTTGTACTATGAGAAATATTCCAATATTTACATTTATAAATAAAATGGATAGAGATGCACAAGATCCTTTTGAATTATTAGAAGAAATTGAAAATGTTTTGGGAATTCAAACCTATCCTATAAATTGGCCAATAGGCTCTGGAAAAGATTTTAAAGGAGTTTATAATAGAAATTCAAAAGAAATCATAGCATTTAATCATGGAGCAAAAATAGGTGCAAATCAGGCAACTGCTATTAGCGCAAAACTTGGAGATGAAAATCTTGATGATTTAATAACTAGTGATTTGCACAAAACTTTAGTTGATGATATAGATTTATTAGATGGTGCAAGTTATGATTTTGATTTAGAAAAAATCAATAATGGTCAATTAACTCCTGTGTTTTTTGGCTCAGCACTGACAAACTTTGGTGTAGAGCCATTTATAGATGAGTTTTTAAAACTTACAACTTCTCCACTTGCAAGAAATTCATCAGAAGGCTTAATAGAGCCAAAAAGCGATGATTTTTCAGCCTTTGTATTTAAAATTCAAGCAAATATGAATAAAGCACATAGAGATAGAATTGCATTTATGAGAGTTTGCAGTGGTAAATTCACAAGGGGTATGGATGTTTTCCACGTTCAAGGAAATAAAAAAATAAAGCTTGCACAAAGTACACAGCTAATGGCGAGTGAAAGAGAAACAGTGGATGAAGCATTTGCAGGAGATATTATAGGTATATTTGATCCAGGTGTTTTCTCAATTGGAGACACTATAACAACGGCTAAAAAACCATTTACTTTTGAGAGCATTCCAACGTTTGCTCCAGAACATTTTGCAAGAATCACTCAAGTTGATACTATGAAAAGAAAACAATTCGTTAAAGGAATGGAGCAAATAGCACAAGAAGGAGCTATTCAAATCTTTAAAGAAATTGGTGGCGGTATGGAAGAGGTTATAGTTGGTGTTGTTGGGGTTCTGCAGCTAGAAGTTTTAGAACATAGACTAAAAAATGAATACAATGTTGATATAAGAATTCAAAATCTTCCATATCAGTTTATTCGCTGGATAGAAAATAGTGATGTAGATGTTAAAAAATTAAATTTAACAAGTGATACAAAAGGGCTAGAAGATTTTAAAGATAGAAAATTATTATTATTTACAAGTCAGTGGAATATAAACTGGGCACAGGAAAAAAATCCAGATTTAATTCTAAGCGATATAGCAAGATAATAAAAGAGATAGAAAAGGGGTAGGAAAAAATATGCTAACAATAAATCAATTAACACACGAATTTAATGGACAAGCACTTTTTAAAGATGTAGAACTTACTTTTACACAAGGTAATTGCTATGGAATAATAGGTGCTAATGGAGCAGGTAAAAGTACATTTTTAAAAATTATTTCAGGAAAACTAGAGGCTAGTAAAGGGGATATATTTTTAGATAAAAATGCAAGAATGTCAGTTTTAGAACAAGATCATTTTAAATTTGATGAATTTTCTGTTTTAGATACAGTTATAATGGGAAATCCAAAACTATATTCTATAATGAAAGAAAAAGATGAATTATATCAAAAACCTGATTTTTCAGAGGCAGATGGTGAAAGAGCAGCAGAACTTGAGGGCGAATTTGCAGAGCTTGATGGCTGGGAAGCTGAAACAGAGGTGTTTCAACTACTAAACGGTCTTGGAGTTGATAAAGATTTTCATTATGGGATGATGTCTAGTTTAAATGGTAGAGATAAAGTAAAAGTGCTTTTAGCAAAAGCTTTATTTGGAAAGCCTAGTATTATACTATTAGATGAGCCTACAAACCATTTAGATATAGATGCAATTTCTTGGCTTGAAGAATTTATAATTGATTTTGCTGGAACAGTTTTAGTTGTATCTCATGATAGACACTTTTTAAATGCAGTTTGTACTCACACAGTGGATATCGATTTTGGGAAAATTAGAATGTATGCAGGTAACTACGATTTCTGGTATGAATCAAGTACATTAATTAATCAATTAGTTAAAAATCAAAACAAGAAAAAAGAAGAAAAAATTAAGCAATTAGAAGAATTTATCCGTCGTTTCTCAGCGAATAAATCAAAATCAAAACAAGCTACTTCAAGAAAAAAAGTTTTAGATAATATTAAAATCGAAGATATGCCGGCTTCTTCAAGAAAATATCCGTTCGTTGGATTTGTTCAAGATAGAGAAGTAGGAAAAGATGTTTTAGAAGTTAGAGAAGTATCAAAAACAATTGATGGAGTAAAAGTTTTAGATAATGTTTCTTTCTTTATTAATAGACTAGATAAAATCGCACTAGTTGGCGAAAATGAAGCAGGTCAAACAGCGCTATTTAAAATATTAAATGGTGAAATGGAGCCTGATGAGGGTAGCATAAAATGGGGTGTTAGTACTTCAAGAAGCTATCTTCCAAATGATAACACTGAATTTTTTGAAAACAATGATATGAACTTAGTTGAATGGCTAAGTCAGTATTCAAAAGATCAAACAGAAAGCTTTTTAAGAGGCTTTTTAGGTAGAATGCTGTTTTCAGGTGATGATGTTTATAAAAAAGTTAAAGTGCTTTCTGGTGGTGAAAAAGTAAGATGTATGCTTTCTAGAATGATGATGAAAGAAGCTAATGTTATTTTACTAGATCAGCCTACAAACCATTTAGACCTTGAATCAATAACAGCTGTAAATAACGGGCTGATTGATTTTAAAGGAACAGCAGTTTTCTCAAGTCACGACCATCAATTTATTCAAACAGTTGCCAATAGAATTATTGAAATAAAAGCTGATGGAAGTATTATTGATAAAGTGATGACTTATGATGAATATATTGAATATACTCATCAATAAAGAGATTTATAGGAAGGAGCGATTATACTTATGAAGGTAAATAAAGTTATATATTTAATTATCACTTTCTTTTTAGGGTTTTGCGGAATTCAAAAGTTTTATGCTAAAAAAACATTTCAAGGAATACTATGCCTATTGTTTTTTTGGACAGGAATCCCAGAAATTATCGCTATTTTCGATTTTATATTCACATTATTTAAAAAATCAGACGAAAATGGAATGATATACGTATAAAAAGAAAATATTTTTACTAAGTATAAACTTACTTTGTAAATAATAGTTGAAAAATAAAAAAAACTGTATTATAATATTATAAGATGCAAGGGGAGCCAATAAATTGGCTGAGATAAAATTTGTAAATTTTGACTCTTAAACCTGATTTGGGTAATGCCAACGTAGGGATGTAGAATATAAAAATATTTATGTTTAAAAACCTATTGTAAAAGCAATAGGTTTTTATTTTTGGAGAAATTTAAAATTGATGAAAAATTTAAAAGAAAATCATATTTCAGCCTTAGTTATAATTTTGCTTATAGTAATTTGGGAGTTTTCGGTGTTTGTTTTTAAAATTCCAATGTATGTGCTCCCATCACCTATAGACGTTATCGATGCGCTGATAAAAAATATAAATGAAATTTTCTATCACAGTTTAGTTACAATGGGAGAAGCCGTTTTAGGACTAATAGTAGCTTTTATAATAGCTGTTTTTATAGCTATTATAATGGATAAATTTTCGATTATAAAAAAAGCAATATATCCAATTTTAGTAGTTACACAAACTGTACCAATGATAGTTTTAGCGCCTATCTTTGTTATCTATTTAGGATTTGGGCTATTGCCAAAAATAGTTACTGTTGTATTAATGTGCTTTTTTCCTATAGTTGTAAGTTTTTCTGATGGACTTTACAATGTTGATAAAGAGTATATAAATCTTGCAAAAAGCTATGGTGCAAATAGCTTTACTATATATAAAACGGTGAAAATTCCAGCAGCTATTCCATCGCTTTTTTCAGGACTTAAAGTGGCAGCAACATACAGTATTTCAGGTGCAGTTGTAGGAGAATGGGTAGCCGCGCAAGAGGGACTAGGCTACTATTTAATAAGAGCTAAAAATGCATATATGCTCGACACAGCCTTTGCCTGTGTTTTTATGGTTATTATTTTAAGCTTATTAATGAATTTAATAATTAAAATTATAATATTTATTAAGAATCCATATCTTAATAAAATTATATAATACAAACATTTATAAAAAAGGAGAAAAAATGAAAAAACTTATTAGCCTTACACTAACTTTAATTATGATGATATCTCTTACAGCTTGCTCAAAGGAAGATACTCAACAAGAAACTCAAACAGAAAATTTAAAAGATGTAACAGTTATATTAGACTATGTTGCAAACACTAATCATACAGGAATGTATGTAGCTCTTGATAAAGGGTATTATGAAGAATTAGGCCTAAATGTTGAAATAATTGAGCCAACGGAAGGTGCAACAGCAACACTTATAGCCACGGGAAAAGGCGATTTTGGAATTAGCTATCAAGAAGATGTAACAGTTGCAAAATCTAGCGAAGAGCCACTTCCTATAAAAGCTATAGCTACTATTATTCAAAATAATACTTCAGGCTTTGTAAGCTATGAAGAAAAAGGGATAACATCTCCAAAAGATTTTGAGGGGAAAACATATGCAGGCTGGGGAGGCCCTGGTGAGGAAGCTGTTTTAAAAGCAGTTATGACACAAGCTGGCGCAGATTTTTCAAAGCTAAATATAGTTATATCAGATGGCTCAGGGCTTGAAAGTTTAAAAGGTGATGTTGATATAAAATGGTTTTACGAAGGTTGGGATAGCATAAATGCACAAATGGAAAACTTCCCTTTAAATTATATGGAACTTTCAGAGTTAGATGAAAGATTAAATTATTACACACCTGTTATTATAACTAATGATGATATGATTAATAATTCAAAAGAAGTAGTGGAATTATTCCTTGAAGCTACAGAAAAAGGGTATATAGATGCAATTAATAGCCCAGAGGAATCCGCTCAAATATTACTAAAATATGCGCCTACTTACGATATTGAATTCTTAGTAGCATCACAGGAGTATCTAGCGAATAAGTATATGGAAGATACTGATAACTGGGGAAGTATGAAAACAGAAGTGTGGGATAATTACACAGATTTCTTAGTGGAATATGAAATTATTGCATCGCCAATAAACTCAAGCGAATGTTTTACAAATGAATTTTTAGGTGAATAAATTATAAAAATGAAATATACCACAATAATTTTATTTTTTAAAATTATTGTGGTATTAATATAAAAAAGGGGAAACTTCAAAATTATGAAACTTAGAGGTGAAAATTTATCTTTTTCCTATGATGAAAAGCTAATAGTTGATAATATATCTTTTAATATAAAAGAGGGTGAATTTGTTAGTATACTAGGTCCTTCAGGGGCGGGAAAATCCACTATATTAAAACTATTAACAGGAGTTTTAAAAAAAGATAAAGGGGAAATATTTTTAGATGATAAAGAAATAAATGGTATTAGTGAAAATTTTTCTTATATGCCACAAAACGATTTATTATTTCCGTGGAAAACTATACTTGAAAATGTTTGTTTATATTCAAAAATCCATAATAATTTTGAAGAAGGAAAAAAAGAGGCGTTAAAACATTTTAAAGCTTTTGGAATAGATGGGTATGAAAATGAATATCCAGATGCTTTATCGGGTGGAATGAGGCAACGTGCTGCTTTTTTAAGAACACTGCTTTGCAAATCAGATGTTTTATTATTAGATGAGCCTTTTGGCGCATTAGATGTTATAACAAGAGGAGAGATGCAAGACTGGCTAATAAGCCTTCGAGAGAAAATGAATAGAACAATCCTTTTAGTAACTCATGATATAGATGAGGCTATATATCTTTCTGATAGAATATTAATTCTAAACAAAAATGGGAAAGGATTTTTAAATGAAATAGTTATAAGTGAAAAAGAAAAAACACGAAGCTGGCTTTATAAACAAAGTGATTTGAGAATTAAAATCTATGAAAGTATAATAGGAGATTTAAAATGATAGATTTTAATAATATAAAATTATATGATGCTCACTTGCATATAAAGGATGATAAAGAATTAGAAGTGTTTTTTAAAAGTGGTATTACAGGGATTGTATCTCTTAGTAGTAAAGAAGAATTTAAAAGATTTTCTAGTATAGAAAATGAAAATTTTTTGTATTCTTTTGGTATTCATCCATGGACGGCTGATTTAATGGATTTTAATGATGCAATCCCTTTTTTGAATTCTGCTAAAATAATTGGCGAAATAGGGCTTGATAATTGCTGGTGCAATACGGATATTGATATTCAAAAAAATGCCTTTATAAAGCAATTAGAATATGCTCATATAAATAAAAAATCAGTTATACTTCATACAAAAGGTATGGAAAAAGAAGTGTTAGAACTAATTAAAAAATATGATAATAAGTATCTAGTTCATTGGTATTCATCAAATCAGTTTTTAGAAGAATTTATAAATCTTAATTGCTTTTTTACTATAGGGCCTAGTGTGTTATGGGATGAAGCAGTTATAAATGTGGCAAAAAAAGTTCCACTAAATAGAATTTTAATTGAAACAGATGGATTATCAGCTAGTAAGTGGGCTTATGAAAATTTAAATACTGATAAAAATATTAGCTATAGAGAAGTTTTAATTAATACTATTAAAAAAATAGCAACCATTAAAAATATTGGATTTGAGGATATTTTAAAGAATATAGAAAAGAATTTTTATGCTTTTAAAGTAAAAATATAGTTTTTATTGCAATTAATGTATTAATAACGTATAATTAAAGGTAATAATATATAAATAAGTTAATAGTATATATTAACTTTTGGAGGAACTATGACAGATAGCTATAAAATTTCTATTGAAAAGAATATAGAACTAACTCCTATGCCAGCTATTATATGGAACAAAGATTTAACAATAAATTTTATAAATACAAAAGCATTAAATTTATTTAAAGTAGAAAATGGAGATAAAATAAAAAATAATTTTTTTGAATTTTCTCCAAAATTTCAGCCAGATACTAAAGAATCTATTGTAAAGTATAAAGAAAAACTTGAAATTGCTTTTAATAATTCATATGAAGAATTTTTATGGCTTCACATTGATTTAAATAATAATAAACTTTTTTCAAGAATTACCTTGCAAAGAGTTGATTTTAATAATGATGAAAACATCGTTGTGGCATACATAGAAAACTTGAATTTTAATGTGATGAATTATTATGAAAGTACTACTATAGAAGAGTATTTTACTGATAATTTAAGTGTAAATACCTTTGCAAAATCAGTTTTTGATATGCAAGGAGTGTCAACTTTTTATTGGGATTTAAGAACAAATAAAATAAAATTCTATGCAAATGGGGCGATAGATTTAAGGTTTGGGAAAGATGCTGTTGCTTTTCCTGATTTTATGTATGAAAACAATTTGATTTTTAAAGAAGATGAAGAATTTTTTGGTGATAAAATTGAATCGGCAAAAACAGGCCTAAAAGGCAATTTTGATATGAAATTTAATTCTAGTGATGGACATCCAGAGTATTATAGAATTAATTATAATGTAGTTAAAGATAAAAATTCAAGGCCAATTTCAGTTGTTGGCTTTGCTACTGATATTGATGCTGAAAAGAAATTTGAAATAAAATCTCAAACAGATTTATTAACAGGCTGTTATAATAAAATAACGGCTGAAACGATGACAGCTGATTACATATCAAGGCAAAGTACTAAAGATGCTGTTATATATATTATCGATATAGATAATTTTAAGGCTGTAAATGATAATTTAGGTCACCATTTTGGAGATATTGTTTTAAGAGAGATAGCAAGTAAATTAAAAAGCTGTTTTAGACACGATGATATAGTTGGCAGAATAGGTGGAGATGAGTTTTTAGTGCTAGCTAAAAATCTTAAAGATGAAAAAATCATAACCGAAAAAGCAAAAAATGTTTTAGAAGCATTTAAAGAAGAGTATAAAGGCGAAAATAATAGCTATAAAGTTTCAGGTAGTGTAGGAATAGCAAAGTTTCCGCAAGATGGAAAGTTTTTTGAAGATTTATATAAAGCGGCAGATAAAGCTTTGTATCAATCAAAATTAAATGGTAAAGACTGCTATACATTATATACTGATGAATTAGTAGATGGAACAATGAAAAATAGAACCATCCTAGAAAATGCAGGCAGATTAGCTGATACTTATTTTGATTCTGAAATTATATCAGATATATTTGAGTTAATGTTTGAATCAAAAGATATTAAATCCTCTATTAATATGGCTTTAAAAAGAATAGGGATGGAATATAATGCAGATAGATGCTATATTTTTGAAAGCTTTAATTCTGGAAAAACTTATGATAATACATTTGAATGGTGCAAAGAGGGCATAAAGCCTGAAATAGAAGGGTTAAAAGGTTTAACAGCAGAAGTTTTGGCAGATTTTTTTGTTAATGCAGATAAAGATGGAATTGTTTACACGAATGATTTAAAAGAGTTAAAAGCAGATGGTGCTTTTAAATTAATGGATGATCAGGATATAAAATCGTTTTTACATGCACAAATAAATGAAAAAAATGCAGTTAGGCTGTTTTTAGGTCTTGATGATTGTACTGCACCAAGAGTGTGGACGCCAAAAGAAATTAACAGTTTAAAATACTTAGCTAAAATTATATCAATATTTTTAAAAAAATAAATAAAAAAATCACTATCAATTTTGATAGTGATTTTTGATTGGTATATAATTTATATTATACAAAATTTACTACGTAAATTAAATAAGCTACATAGGAAGCTAGTATAACAAACCCTTGCCATCTTTTGAATTGTTTAGTTATAATAGTTGGAACAACAGCAACAACCATTAAGAATAAAGCAAACGGGATATCAACTGAAATAGTTGAGCCAGTAACTTCTAAAGTGCCTCCTGAAATTATTGAACAGACAGGAAGTATCATAGCCATATCTATAATATTAGCCCCTAAAATATTACCAACAGATAAAGCTCCTTCTTTTTTTATTATTGAAGTAATAGCAGTAACTAGTTCTGGAAGAGATGTTCCAATAGCTATAATTGTAAGGCCGATAACTGCATCGCTAACACCGAATGCTCTAGCTAATATTTCACCATTCGTAACTAATAAATCAGCCCCTATAATAATTCCAGCCGCTCCAAAAACAAACATTAGAATATTTTTAACAATGATTTTTGAAGAAACTTGTGGTTTTTCAGTATTATCTTCTGCATTACTTTGTTTTACAGATAAAATATTTGAATAAATGTAAACTGCTAATATAATAAATAATATAGTACTGTGAACCATATTGATTTCACCACTTAAACCAAAGAATAATAAAACGCATGTAGTAACTATCATAATAATAGCTTTTGAATTAAATTCTTTTGGATTAATAAATGAAGGTGTAAAAATAATACCAAGGCTAAGGCCTATACCGATGTTTGCAATAACACTACCTATAGCATTACCCATAGCAATACCAATGTTTCCATCTATAGTAGCTATTGAAGAAACTAAAAGTTCTGGAAGAGTTGTAGCAAGGCTAATAATAGTTGCACCAACGATTAGTTTTGGGATACCAGCAACTTCGCTTACCCATCTTGCAGCATCTACAAAGTAGTCGCCGCCTTTAATAATAATAACAAGACCTACTATAAAAAGTATAATAGGCATTAATAATGTTTGATCCATATATAACTCCTTTTTGAAATAATTAAATTAGATTTTTAATAGTTAATCTAATTTGTGAAATAGCATATCATTTTTTTTAAAATTTAATCCTTTCTTTAAAATTTAATAATCAAGTATTTTTAAAAATACTTGCAAAATGACAGCGGTTATTTCCCTTATCATCGCAGGAGTAAAAACAAATATATCAGTTTTAACCCCTATGGTATTTATATTATTAAATCCCGCTTCTTTAGCAAAAAAAGATGCTCTATATAAATGAAAGTTTTGACTTACAAAAACAGTGTTCTCACTATCAATATTATATTCATCTAAAATAATTTTAGTATTGATAAAATTTTGATATGTACTTTTTGCCTTGTCTTCCATTAATATTACATTTTCAGGGATATTATTTTCCAATAAATAGTTTTTCATAGCCAAAGCCTCAGTGACTTTTGAATTATTACTAAAAGAGCCTGTAACAATGATATAGCAATCAGGATTTTTTTTATAATATTCAATAGCCTCATCTAGCCTTAAACTAGCAGTGGCAGACGGAGTGTTATCATAATCAACTCCAGAACCTAAAACTATTATCGCATCCTCTTTATACGTAGGGTTTGAGGAGGCACTTAACAATATAAATACAGCACTCGCTGTATATAAGCATACAAATAATATTATACACATTTTTAAATAGAAGTAAATACCATTTTTACTTAAATTCATAAAAAATTCCCATTTTGTAAATAATATGTAAGATATTAAAGATAAAGATATCATAATAAAGAGTCCAAAATGAAAACTTCCGCGAAATAATAAAACAATTCCATTAATAAAAAATAATATTGAGAATATTAGAAAAATAAATTTCATTAATAAATGCTACTCCTTTTAAGTAAAAATTAATAATATAATATTATAGTATATTATTATATTATAGCATAAATATTGATTTTAGTCATTAAAATATGATATATTAAATTATATAGTAAATATATTTTGAGGTGAATATGGAAAAAAAGATAGCAATAAGAGTTTCAGTTATAACATTAATTGTTAATATTATCCTTGCGGTAATAAAATTTTTTGCAGGTGTCATTGCAAATTCGTCAGCAATGATTTCAGATGCTGTTCACTCTGCGAGTGATGTTTTTAGTACCGTTGTAGTTATGATAGGCGTTAGTGTTTCTCACGAAGGTGTAGATGAAGAGCATCAATATGGTCATGAGAAGCTAGAGAGTATAGCGTCCATTGTTTTAGCCGTAATTTTGGCGATTACAGGGGCGGGAATAGGCATTGATGGAATACTTCTCATTTTTTCTAATAGAAGCGAAATCGTAGCTCCTGGAGGAATAGCATTATATGCAGCTGTTTTATCGATAATAGTTAAAGAATGGATGTTTTGGTACACAAAATCTGCGGCTAAAAAAATAAAATCAGATGCACTTCTTGCTGATGCTTGGCATCATCGCTCGGATGCATTAAGCTCGATAGGCTCTTTTATAGGTATATTTGGGGCGAGAATGGGATTTTTGATTTTAGAGCCTATAGCGAGTGTTTTAATATCGTTATTAGTTATAAAAGCGGCTTATGAGATATTTATTGAAGGAATGAATAAAACAATAGATAAATCTTGTGATGAAGAAACCACTGAGAAAATTAAGGATGTTACTTTAAATGTTAAGGGTGTTATCGCTATTGATGATTTAAAAACTAGAATGTTTGGAAACAAAATATACATTGATATTGAAATTGCAGTAGATGGAAGCATTAGTTTAAATGATGCACACGATATTTCTCACTTAGTGCACGATAAAGTAGAAGAAATAGAGGGGGTAAAGCATTGTATGGTGCATGTAAATCCATATCATATAAATGAAAATCATCATCATTAAAAATTAAGCTTAAAATTTAGTAAAATAAATAAAGGAATGGTTTTACCATTCCTTTATTTTTATAAATTAATTAAATTGTAAATTACTTAGCCATTTTAGCAGCTTCTATGATAGCTTTAGTGTAACCAACAGTATCTACTAAAGTAGAACCAGCTATAACATCTGCACCTTCAGCTGTACCAGCCCAAGTTTCAAGTTCTGTAATTGTTTTGCCAACACAGAAATCTTCAATAGCTGTCCAAGATGCATCAAGAGGTAAAGTAGCACCGCCATTTTCAGACATATTAGCACTATAACTTTCGATGTTTGTTCTTTTTGAAGCTAATACTTTTTCACTCGCTAAAGCAGTTTCACCAAATGTAGCATCACTATTTGGAACACCAATGTATGAAGCAGCATCAAGGTATTGGTAATCATCTACAAAAGCCGCAACAATAACATCTTCAACTACAGCAACAGATGCTAAAGTAAAGCAGTAAGTTCCGTGTGCCGCATAATCAACATGTGCAATTTTAACATCAACATCAGCAAAGTTTGCAGGATCTGCAGTGCTCACTGGAGCGGCCTTTGCAGCTTCAATGACAGCTTTAACATAGCCAACAGTATCTACTAAAGTAGAACCAGCTATAACATCAGCACCTTCAGCTGTGCCAGCCCAAGCTTCAAGTTCTGCCACAGTTTTGCCAACACAGAATTCTTCAATAGCTGTCCAAGATGTATCAAGAGGTAAAGTAGATCCACCTTTTTCAGCCATATTAGCGCTATAACTTTCGATATTTGTTCTTTTTGATCCTAATACTTTTTGAGTAGCAAGAGCCATTTCTCCAAATGTAGCATCACTATTTGGAACACCAGTATATGTATCAGCATCTAAATATTGGTATTCGTCAATGTAAGCTGCAACGATTGTGTCTCCAGCTAAAACTGCGGAAGTAGCAGCAAAAGAATAAGTTCCGTGTGCTGCATAATCTGCTTTACCGATAGTTAAGCCTGAATAATCAGCTGTAGTTTCTTCTGTTGTAGTAACCGTTTCCTCTGTTGTAGTTTCAGTAGTTTCTTCAGTAGCTGATGAGCAAGCTGTTAAAGCAAATGCTAAAGAAGCTACTAAAAATAATGCAATAAATTTTTTCATAATTAAAAATTTCCTTTCAGTATTGTTATATAGATATTTTTTTACTGATTAAAATATCTATATAATATTATCATAGAATTTTCTTAAAGTCAATAGATTTAGTTAATAAATGTTAGTTTTATTTAACTTTATACAATCTTTTTGCATTATCAGTTGTAATTTTAATTATTTCATCAGTTTCCATTTCTAAAATTTCAGCAATTTTTGCAGCTATAAATTCAAGCATAGTGGAATCAGAAGTTTTTCCTCTCATAGGCTCTGGTGCCATATAAGGGCAGTCAGTTTCAATTAAAAGTCTATCTAAAGGAACAACTTTTAAGCTTTCTACAGCTTTTTTAGCATTTTTAAATGTTATAACACCAGTAAAACCAATATAAAATCCCATTTTAACGAGCTCTTTGCAGCTTTCAGCAGAGCCTGAGTAGCAATGAATTACTCCAGATTTTACAGGATGCTCTGTTAATATATCTAAAGTATCTTTCATAGCATCTCTAGTGTGGATAATTAGTGGTAAATCTAATTCATTAGCAATTTTTATCTGCTCAATAAATGCTTCTTTTTGCTCTTTATCACTAGGTCTATCCTCATAATAGTAATCAAGGCCAGCTTCGCCTATAGCAACAATTTTTTTATTATTTTTTGCAAGCTCTTTTACTTTTAAAAGATTTTCTTTAGTTGCTCTATCAGCATCGCTTGGATGAAAGCCAGCTGATGCATACATAAAATCGAGCTCTTCACTTTGTTTTAGAGCTAAAACACTTGAATCGTAATCCCAAGCACAATTTAAAACATATCCAACTCTACTGTTTTTTATTTTTTTTATCATTTCATCATAATTTTCATAATATCTATGGCTGTTATAATGCGCGTGACTATCAAAAATTTTAATCATAATTTATAATTCCTTCTTTGTATTAAAAAATCTCTACCTAAGTAGAGATTTTTATTTTTATCTAACTTTACTACCAGGTGCTACGTTATCATTTATAAATACAACTTCAACATCATCACCATTATCGCTAGCGAGTATCATTCCCTCACTCATAAGCCCTCTCATTTTACGAGGTGCTAAATTATCAACGATAACAACTTTTTTGCCTATTAAATCGCTAGGTTTATACCATTGTGCAATACCAGATAAAATAGTTCTCTCTCTTTTGCCATCAAAAATAGTGTTGTTTAATAGTTTATCAGCCTTTGGTACAGGCTCGCAGTTTATAATTTCGCCAACTATTAAGTTAACCTTCATAAAATCATCTATATTGATTTCAGGAATAGTTTCTTCCTCTTTTTCTTCTTCTTTTGGAGCTTCAAGTTTAGCTTTTTCTTCATCTTGAGCTTTTTTGATTTCCTCGAGTTCTTTTTCAATATCTATACGAGGGAAGATAACATCTCCTTTTTTAGCTGTAAATTCTTTAAGTTTTCCAAATTCTTCTATGCTATCAAATGAAAGTAAATCATCAGAAAAGCCTAGCTGATTAGCTATTTTTTCTAGAGTGTTTGGAAGGAAAGCTTGAAGAAGAACAGCTGAAAATCTAATAGATTCTGCTAAATTGTATAAAACAGTTGCAAGGCGAGCATTATTATTTTCATCTTTTGCAAGAGTCCACGGTGCTGTTTCATCGATATATTTATTTGCTCTTTGAATAACTTTAAATATTTCTTGTAGAGCAAGAGGAGTATTTAATTCATTCATATACTTTGTAACAAGAGGTTTTAAATTATTACACATTGAAATTAAATCATTGTCTAATTCATCACTTTGTCTTTCAGTTGGAAGTGTGCCATCAAAGTATTTTTCAATCATAGCAACAGTTCTAGAAACAAGATTTCCTAAATCATTTGCTAAATCTGTATTTATTCTACTCATTAAAGCTTCGTTTGTGTAAACTCCATCGTTTCCAAAAGGGATGTCGCGAAGTAGGAAGTAGCGAATAGCATCAACACCGTATTTTGAGCATAAAACAACAGGATCAACCACATTGCCAACACTTTTACTCATCTTTCCACCCTCTAAAAGGAGCCACCCGTGTCCAAAAACTCTACTTGGTAAAGGAAGTTCTAAAGCCATAAGCATTGCAGGCCATATAATGCTATGAAAACGAAGGATTTCTTTAGCCATTAAATGAACATCTGCTGGCCAGTATTTTGAAAAATCAGTGTATTCATCATTTTCATATCCTAAAGCTGAAATATAATTTGATAAAGCATCAACCCACACATAAACAGTGTGTCCTTCATCAAAATCAACAGGGATACCCCAAGAAACAGTTGTTCTTGAAACACATAAATCTTGAAGACCTTGTTTAATAAAGCTTATCATTTCATTTTTTCTAGCCTCAGGCTGAATAAATAAAGGGTTTTCTTCATATAAATTTAATAGCTTATCAGCATAGTTTGATAATTTAAAGAAGTAGGCATCTTCTTTAGCTGGATAAACTTCACGTCCACAATCAGGACATTTTCCATCAACTAATTGAGTGTTAGTCCAAAAAGTTTCGCAA
This sequence comes from uncultured Oscillospiraceae bacterium, assembly GCA_964369205.1. Taxonomy (GTDB): domain Bacteria; phylum Bacillota; class Clostridia; order Oscillospirales; family Ruminococcaceae; genus RGIG3102. The sequence goes on from CAYJEK010000001.1 coordinate 130,682, forward strand.
GGTTTACAATACATTCCTTCATAAAAGCCTTTATAAATATCACCTTTATCATAAAGAGTTTTAAATATTTTTTGAACAGACGTTTTATGATATTCATCAGTAGTTCTTATGTATCTATCGTATTTTACGTCCATTAATTCCCATAGTTTTTTAATTCCATCAACAATTTCATCAACATATTGTTTTGGTGTTTTTCCAGCTTCCTCTGCTTTGTCTTGGATTTTTTGGCCGTGTTCATCAGAGCCAGTTAAAAACATAACATCAAAGCCTTCTAATCTTTTATACCTTGCAAGAGCATCAGCTATAACAGTTGTGTAGCTGTGTCCTATATGAAGATTTGAAGAAGGGTAGTATATTGGGGTAGTTATATAATAAGGTTTTCTTTGCATTTTAATTCTCCTTTAAAATAGTTTTATAATTTATAATATTATCAAAAAAACAGTAATCTTTCAATCATTAATTTTATGATTTCTTTTTAAGCATTTTTCTTACTTCTAGTGCTGTGTTTATACTTAAATCATAAATTTTATCAAAAATCAGATAAAATTCGCCAACACATTCAACGATTTCGCCTGTAAAGTTTGATTTAAATTTTAGAACACGATGTAATCCTTCATCGTATTCAGCACTAGGTGAAACACCTTGCATATCATATGAAGAGCAATTAGTGTTAAGTGCCCATTTCATAAGCTCTACTTGAACTGCATAAGTTGGTCTTAAATTTCTCATTTTATCAGTTGAACAGCCATAAACATGGCTTACCATATCACTGTACTGAATACCAATACCGCCACAAAGAGCTTCATCTTCATAATAACACATAAATAATTTAGCATTATCTCCAAAGGCATTTAGCATGTTTTCAAAATAAGATTTTGGACGAGGTGTGAATTTTTGTCTTGCACTTGTTTCACTATATATTTCATAAAAATCATTAATTCCTAAAAGTCCCATATCTTTACACACAACTCCTTTTTTTTGATAAAGGCGCATATTGTATCTTGTGTCGCGAGACATTTTAAGAAGTAAATCATCATAAGAAAGTCCTTTTAGATATCGCAGCTGATACGAGTATCTAGGCTGAATAGTTTTGTGAAAAGGTGCATTCCTGTCAATTTTAAATCCTGCATTTATAAAATTTTGGATTACTTCTTCTTCATGTTCTTCAACAAGAGGATCCATTATAAATTTAAAGGCTTTGTGTTTTTTTGCAATAAATAAAACACCTTCATATAATTCTTTTAAAACATCTAAATTCTTATAATCGCAAACAGGACCACGATTTGCATACATATAGCTTTTTGCACCCATTTTTCGAATTAAAATAAGCATACCTGCTATTATTTTATATTCATCATTGCGAACAACTATAATTTCACTCTTCCAGCCTTTTTTTACTTCTGCCCAATTGATACTTTGCTGAAACCCTGCTAAAGGGAAGCTTTTGCAAAAAAGTTCATATTCAAAATAATTTTCTTTGTTTAAAATTTCCATATATTATATTCCTAAATCATTAAGTTTAAATTTATTTTATTTTAATATTATAGCATAAAATTATACCTTTTAATAGTTTTTTATGAAATATTTTTGAATTAAATTGACATTTCTCCCTTTTTTTGATAAATTAGTAAGAGTGAATAAAAAATACACACAACTATGGAGGAAAAATGAAACATTTAAATAAAATTATATCACTTTTACTGGTTTTTGTAATGGCACTCAGCCTTACAGGATGTCAAAGTGCACCCGAAACAGATGATAGACTAGAGCTTGCAATATATACAACAGGCTCTTATTTAGAAGGTGAGACTAAAAATCCAGAATACGGCAATGAACTTGAGTTTATAGCTTTATTAAGATCTGGGCATATTGACTTTTGGGACAGACCTGCTACAACATATGAAACAAGGGTGAACAGTTTCTTATCAGATAATGCAGGTGTTTTAGGAGAAGATTTTGATTCTCACCCTGATAAATATCCAGATGTTATATTAGCTTATACAGCACTTGGAAAATATGCTGATAGAACATCTAATGCAGATTTACTTATAGGAATTAGTTTTAATAGTGAACTATTAAAAGGTGGATACTTAAATAAAATAGAAGCTTTAACAGCTCTAAAAAGTGCCGACTACACTTTAAGTGAGGAAGGCGATGTAACAGAAGAAGAATTAATTGAATTTGCCTTATCTCTTCAAGTTGAAGATGGAAGCTTTCAATATGCTGGAATGAAAGAATCTTTAATAGAAGTAACTGCTAATGCTGTTATAGCTCTTTCACTGTGCGAAGAAACAACAAAAATAAAAGAAGCTATAGAAGAAGGCTCAGACTATTTAACAACTCATATTAGAAAAGATGATTCATTAAAAGATTTAGCACTTACAGTGGTTGCTTTAAATTCAGCTAATAGAGATGCTACAGATGTTGAAGGGAATGATTTACTTACTTGGGTTTTAGATCAAGAAAGAGAAGATGGATCATACAATAAAGAAGATCCAGAAGAAAAAGATGGAAACATTGAAGACACAGCATATGCTTTAATGGCTATAAGCTCTCAATATAGATTTGAAAATGATATGACAAGCTATTTTGATATGAGCGATATTGCAGGCGGCACTCACAATAAATTAAGTCCTGAATGGCAAATGTATCTTCAGTTTATGCAAGTGTTCTTAGTTGTTGGTATTGCATTTTTAGCTATAATGCTTGTAGTTTCAAGAATTAGAATTAAAAAATGGCGCGCTGCGGGCATTTACAACGAAAAAGCCGGCAGAATGATGACAGATGAAGAAATTGCAAAAAGAGATATAGAAGAAGCAAAACTTGAAAATTTAGAAGAAAATAAAACAGAAGAATAAAATATATAAAGCTCTATAATTTTTTATAGAGCTTTATATTTATAAAGGAGAAAATAAAATGAAAAAAATATATGCTATAAACGGAAGTCCTAGAAAAAATGGTAATACTATAAAGTTATTAGAGGAAGCTTTAAAAGGTGCAAAAGATTCAGATAATAATATCGAAACTGAAATTATTCACTTATACGATTTGAATTACACAGGATGCAAAAGCTGTTTTGAGTGTAAAAGGATAGGTGGGGCAAATTACGGCAAATGTCCTATTAAAGATGATTTACTTCCTGTTTTAGAAAAACTTTCAAATGCAGATGCTATTATATTTGGCTCACCTATTTATTTTGGAAATATAACAGGGCAGATGATAGCATTTTTAGAAAGGTTATTATTTCAATATCTTGTATATGATGGAAAAGGCACTAAAATAGCTCCTAAAAAAATGCCAACAGCCTGTATTTATACAATGAATTTTAAAAAAGAGATTATGCAAAATGTAAATTATCCGAATTCTTTTTCTGGATATGAAAAAACTATTGGTGCAACTTTTTTTGAACCCAAAACTTTAATAGCTAATAATACATATCAGTTTAGCGATTATTCAAAATATGAATCTAGTGGATTTAGTGAAGAAGAAAAAAGAGCACATAAAGAAACTCAATTTCCTATTGATTTAAAAAATGCTTATGATATAGGGTATAATTTAATAAAATAAATAAAAAATGGCGATGATATTTCATCGCCATTTTTTACTTACTAATAATCTCTTTTAATTTTGGGTTTTCTTCTATAATTTTAACTAAAATTAAGCCTAAAATTAAACAACTACCAAGCTGACCTGCTCCAACACAAAGAGCCTGAAAAGAAAATACTGCAAAATCAAATCCGCCCGCTATAAGAACAGTAAGTTCTAATCCTATTACTACTGCATTTATAATTATAGGAGGGATAGCGGATAAAACTGGTAATCCTTTAAATTTTATATTTCTAAAATAATAAGTTAATATAGCAGCGATAAGCGTTGCAGCTGTTCCAAAAACTATATCTAAGGAGCCTAAAATATTTACCCCCATAAAAAATCCTAATAGATTTGTTAGAAAGCAGCCAAGTGTTACCCCGATAATATAACTTGGGCTAAAAATAGGAAGAAGAGTTAGAGCCTCGCTAATTCTAAATTGAACAGAGCCAAATGATAAAGGCGCAAGTCCAAGGCTTAGAGCTGTATAAATAGCGGCGATAAGTGCTTGTGTTACGATTTTTTTTGTTTTCATAGTTTTTTTATAAACCTTTCTTATGTGTTTTACTTTAATTAAACACTATATAAATAAAAAAGTAGTCAGAAAATACTTTCCTGACCACAAAGATAATTAAATATAAATAAGTGATTAAAAAAGCTTTGGATTAATCAAGAGGAAAAGCTTTAAAGGCCTCTTGATATGTTTTACAACCTATATAATAGGCAATATTGCAAATCTTTTTTGCAATATTTTTAGTAAAATAAAATATTAAATTTTAGCAAAACGTATTATAGCATACAAAAAAATAAAATGCAAGCTTTTTAGCCCCAAGAATATTTTGTTAAATCTCCTATAGTTTCAAGGCTATTAAAATCCCAATGTCTTAAAGTTTCATAAACAGCTATTGCCACTGTGTTTGAAAGATTAAGGCTTCGTATTAAAGAAAGCATTGGAATTCTAACACAGGATTCCTTATAATCTTTTAAAATATCTTCGCTAATTCCTTTATCTTCTCGCCCAAAAATTAAAAAACAATTATCTTTGTATTCAACTTCATCGTATCTATTAACGGCTTTAGTTGTGTAAAAAAAGAACTGTCCATCTTTATTTTTATTAAAGAAATCTTCGGTGTTTTCGTAGTATGTGATATCAAGTTTGTCCCAGTAATCAAGGCCGGCTCTTTTTAGCTGCTTATCATCAATAACAAATCCAAGTGGCTTTACTAAATGTAGTCGTGCACCAGTAGCAGCGCACGTTCTTGCGATATTTCCTGTGTTTTGAGGTATTTGTGGTTCAAATAAAACTATGTTAACTGTTTTCATTATATATTATTCCTTATTTCAATTTTAATATAAATATACACCTCTTAAATAAAAAGCATTTAAAAGGTGTATACTAATATTTTTAATTAGGCACTTTTTAATAAATTTGCTCTTTTTAAAGCCGGCTGCATTATATAATATAGTATAACAGATGCAACCATTGCAATCAAGGCATTTGCAAGACTTGTAGAGCCTTTTGTAATTAAAACTGCCATTGTAGTTTCAAATGGAGTAGATAAAATAAATTGCTGAGTGATATATGTTTTGCCCATGTATAATAAAAAATATGTAATAGCGCCAGTTACAGCGGCAACAGTTGTTCTAACTTTTGATTCTTTGCCTGTTTTCATTATAAAGCCTGCCACATAACCCATAGCAAATTTTAATATAAATGTAACCCAAAATTCAGGTGCCCATAATGGATCAGTTAAATCAACTATCATACTGCCAACCCCAGCTGCAAGTCCACCGGTTAAAGGGCCAAATAATAAACCTGATAGTATACACATAACATTTCCTAAATGAAGAGCTGTTTTTCCAGCACCCACTGGAATAGGTATACTAAAAAATTTAGTTGTGGTAAAAACTAAAGCTGCCATTAAAGCAATAGTAACTATTTTTCGTGTTTTACTTTGATTAGTATTCATAAAATTAATTCTCCTTTTAATTTAAAGTTTTAAGTAAAGGCTCGATATCAACACCAAACCTTGTGTCAGGTTTTTTATCATATGTATCTTTTATACATTTTTCAACGAAGTTTGCTGCGATTTTTGAAGATTCTTCAAGACTTTTTTCTAAAATTAAATTTGAAACAAGTAAAGCGCCAAATAAATCACCAGTACCCGGAAAAGAAATAGGAATATAATTACAAGAAAAATTAAATATTTCATCTTTTAATTTATCATATCCAATGCAAATCATATCACCATCAATAAGCTTTATCCCAGTGATAACTACACTTACATTGTATTTATCTTTTAATTTATTTAAAATATCAAAAATTTCTTCTTTTGTAAAACTAGTTTTTTGATAATCTAAATCTAGTAAAATTTGTGCCTCAGTAGGATTTGGGATAATAATATCAGATAAAGATGCTAAATCTTTAAATCCTTTTATTAAATCAGGCGTTATAGAAGAATAGATTTTTCCATTATCAGCCATAACAGGATCTAATACTTTAAGTGAGTTTTTTGCATAATTATATGTATCTTTAACTATTTCAAGCTGTTTATAATTTCCAAGATATCCACTATAAACGGCATCAAAATTTAAATTAAGACTTTTAAAATGCTCAAAACTTTCTTTTAAAAAGTCGGTTAGATCAATAAAAGCAGGTTTTCCAAATCCACCAAAGTGAGTTGATAAAACGGCAGTTGGCAATGGTATGCATTGAATACCATAACTGCTTATAACCGGGGAAATAGCAGTTAAACTACATCTTCCCACACAGGAAATATCGTGTATACATAAAGCTTTTTTCATAATAATATAACTTTAATTTGAAAATATATTTTTCAAAATTAATTCCTTTCTTCGTTTCATAAAGTTAGTATAACAAAAATATTATCGGTAATCTATTAATATATTGTTAAATCACAAAATATCAAAACAAATATGTTAATAATTTATTCATAAATAATATTATAAAGTATTTAAAAAAAAATTACTAGTATAATTTAAGAAATTATAAAGATAATATAAAGTATTAATATCCAAATAAAAGGATAAATAAGAAAGGAAGTAAATTTATGAATAACAAATCATCAAATTCAATAAAAAATATGATTATGGGAATTACTATAGGGGCATCAGTAGCCTCAGCCGGAGCTGTGTATCTTGCTCAAAATAAAGAAAAAGCTAAAAATGCTATAAATAATATGAAGGTGAATGCAGATAGAATAGCTGATGCTGGAGAAGAAATAGTTGAAGATATAAATATGAAAATAAAAAAGGACGAATAAGTCCTTTTTTGTTTTTTAAATTTATAATAAACGAATAAATATTAAGAATTTAAAATGAATATATAATAATAAAAGCGAAAAATACATAATTTGACATTTAGAATTTCTCGTTTTTTACACAATTAAACTTTAATATATATAAGAATTTTTAAATGTAAAAAACTACGATGGTAAAAAAGTTAAATAATGGATATAAAAAATCTATATAAGCAATGTAGTTTTATAAGGGGGAATTATTATTTTAAATTTAAAACTAATAAAAATAGTATCATTTTCATTAAGCTTATTATTAGCTATGCAGATTCTATTTAGTTATAAGGTAGGAGCTTTGAGTGATAATGAAAAAGTGAAAAATCAGTTTGAAAAAATAGAAATAGATAATAGTATGTTTTTTAATAGATAACACCTTCTTATTGCCTTTTTTTATATAGTATATTATAATTAAAATATATAAATATAAAATTTTGGAGGGTTTAAAATGAGAAAAATAATTTTATTGGTTTTATTAGTAGCTGTATTTTTTACAGCTTGCCAGAATAATGAAGTGAATACTGAGGAAGAAATAGATACTACATCATCTCAAAGCGAGGAAAACAAAGAAGAAGTAGAAGTAAACACACAAGTAGCAAATCCTATGAAAGAAATGGAGTCGCCAGAAGATTTTAAACCTATGGGATTATATATAATAGCACCAGATAATTCATCGGATATTAAGTACTCTGCTATTGTTGATATAGCACAGGCGATTTTTGTTTATGAAGATATGGAGTATTATTTAAGAGCTGCTAAAACAGCCGATGATATAAGTGGTCTTTATTATGATAACTTTGAAGAAAAAACAATTAAAGTATCAATAGATAATGTGGAAGTAGATGTGTTAGTAAGAAAAATAGATATGGATTATAAAATAACAGATGCTACTTTTTTTATAAACGATGTACAATTTAATTTAAGTACTCAAAATTTAAAATCAGATGAAGAAATAAGTAGTTTAGTTTCTACTATATATAATAGTGTAAAAGATTTTTATAATTAAAATAAAAAAATGCTAGCTTGCGGCTAGCATTTTTTATTATAAATTATTTATATGTTTTTTAAACACAACTCTCATCATATATACACTGAGTATAAAGCAAACGATTTCGGCTATAGGGAATGCAAGCCACACATAAGAAAGTCCTAAAAAGGACATAAAATATGCAGTTGGCAGTAAAATAACTAGCTGTCTTGCAAGACTAATAAACATACTTAAATTGCCCTCACCAAAAGCTTGGAAAGCAGTTGAGAATATTATAGCAAAACTTGCCATAACAAAGCCTGTGGAAATAGATTTTAAAGCAGGTGTTGCTATTTCAATTAAAGCTACGTCTGCGTCGAAAATGGCTAAAAGTTGTTCTGGTATGGCCCAGAATAAAATGGTTCCAAGGCCCATCATAATAGCTCCAAATAAAGAGCTCACTTTTAAAGCGGCGATAATCCTATCTTTATTTTTAGCTCCAAAATTATATCCTAAAATAGGCATAAGCCCTGCAGTCATTCCAAATAAAGGCATAAATAAGAATGATTGTAATCGCTGATAAACTCCAAGAGCCGCAACAGCTAAATCTGAGAATCCTGCTAAAATGCCGTTTAAACTAATACCTAAAAGGCTACCTATTGATTGCATAATAATAGATGGAAGTCCTACTTTAAATATATCTTTTAAAATTATTTTATTGAATTTAAATCTTTTTAATTTAATTTTTAGAGTTTTTTGCTTTACTAATAGGATATAAATTAAATATATCATTGCGATAATTTGCCCAATAACAGTTGCAATAGCAGCACCCGTTACTCCAAATGAAGGAATAGGGCCAAATCCGAAAATGAAAACTGGATCAAGGGCAATGTTTGTTAAAGCGCCAATTAATTGAGCTATCATCGGATGAACCATATCACCTGTAGATTGAATAGTTTTTTCTATAACTATTTGAATTAAAACACCAAAAGAAAAAATACACACTATTGATAAATAGCTATATCCCATACTTGCAATTTCTGCATTATCAGTGAAAGCATTAATAAAAGGCTCTGCAAAAAACACTCCGAATATTAAAAAGAAAACCCAGCCTATTACTGCTAAAAATATTCCATGTGAAGCAGCACTATTTGCATCTTCAATATTTTTCTCACCAAGTCTTCTTGATATTAAAGAATTTATACCAACCCCTGTACCAACAGAAAGAGCTATTAATAGCATCTGAATAGGAAATGCAAGGGTTACAGCTGTTAGCCCTTCTTGTGCATAAAAAGAAATAAAAATGCTATCCACAATATTGTATAAAGCCTGAACTGTCATAGATAGCATTGCAGGAACAGACATTGTTATTAAAAGTTTTGTTATTGGCATACTGCCAAGTTTATTACTGTCTTTCATAATCACCTCGTATTTTCTCAAACTGAATCATTCTATCACATTATATTAAATAAAGCAATAAAAAAGATTAGCTTTATAAAAAGTTAATCTTTTTTATATTATGTATAGTAGTTTATCTTATCTTATTACTATAGGTTCGCTGTAGCTAAAAAATGGTTTAGTGTATTTAAAATAATTAAATATTTTTTTTAAAGTAAATGGTATATGTAAAAAAATAGTTTGGTAAGAAGAACATCTAAACAGATAATTTGCAATATTTAAATTATAGATATTAAATGAAGTAGCATAAATATATGTGTAAATTGGTATGGCCACCATTATAATTCCAATAGTAGTTATATAAAGAATAGATACACTCCTATTATTTAATAAAAATATATTCGATAGTAAAATTAAAATTAAAATAAGGATAAATATAGAAATTATTGAATAGTTAAAAAAATCTATTAAGTAGGAGTAGTTTGCACTTACATTATCTTTAGATAAATTAAAAACTTGATTAATAAAATCATTTCTTAAAGAACGTATTCTATATAAACTAAAAATAGTTAAGGAGACAGATATAATAAAAACTGCAATTAAAGATTTTTTGCTATTAAGAAAATATAAATAAATAGCAATAGATAAAATAAATGGATATAATAAAAATTCCATACTCTTTCCTCCTTAATCTAAAGTTTACGTGACAATAGGCGCTAAGAAAGCGAGTATGAAGCTTATTTAATTATATAAAAATTATTATAAATTATATTTTTAAAATTTGTTTATTTGAATAACAAATTGTTTTTTAGTGGCTCTCTACTAATATAATACTACTTTTTGTTAATAAAATCAAGCAAAAATACAAAAAATATTAATATAATTAAAGATTTATATATAATATTAGTTAGTTAACCTTGATTTTTAGGAAAAATAGTGTAAAATTATATGTATAATAATAAAAAAAGAAAGGATAGCAAAATGAACATACTTTACTCAAAAGAAAAATTTTCACCAAAAGAATTAAATTTAATTATTTCAAAAGAGGAATACTCTATTGGAAAATGCGCAAAAGAAATAAAAGATTTAAATCTTTTTAAAGGAGAAAAAGAAGAAGTTTTCACTAAAACAGAAATAAAAGACTCAAAACTAACAAAATCAGTTTTTGTTGGAATTGGCGATGGCGAATGCAATGAAGGTGTAAGGAAATCTTTAGCAAAAGCTATTAAAGCAGTTAAAAACGAAAAAGAGACTACTCTTCATGTTTACATTGATTTAAACAAAGAAGATAAAGCTTTAACAAAAAAAGTTTTAAAATTATTTGGTGAAGTTTACACAATGGTAAACTTTAAAGATAATGTTAATAAAACTGATGTTAAAGAAGAAGAGGCGAAAGAAGTTTTAGTTTATACAGCGGAAGAGCTAAAAAAAGGGCAAGAAAAATTAGATTATGGGGTGAATATTGCAAAAGGTGTAAACCTTGCAATAACAACTGTTAATCTTCCTCCAAATGAATTATATCCAGAATCTTTTGCAGAAATTGCAAAAAAGTCAGCTGAAGAAAATGGAATGGAAATTCAAGTTATCACTTATGAAGAGTTAAAAGAAATGGGTGCTGGCTTAATTGTTGCAGTTGGCGGTAGTAGTGAGAAAAAACCTTGCATGGTTGTTATGAAATACACAAATAATGGCGATGCACCATACACAGCTTTAGTAGGTAAAGGGTTAACATTTGATTCAGGCGGATACTGCTTAAAATCATATCCTGGTATTGCAAATATGCACACAGATATGGCAGGCGGCGCGGCTATGCTTGGAGCAATCACTGCTATAGCTAAAAATAAATTAGAAAAAAATGTTTATGCTGTTATTCCTTTAGCAGAAAATATAATTGGCGAAACAGCTATACTTCCAGGTAGTGTTGCTACTGCTTTATCTAAAAAGACAGTTGAAATTGCAAATACTGACGCTGAGGGAAGATTAATTCTTGCAGATGCACTTTATTACATATCAAAAAAAGATGAAGTTGATAAAATTTTTGATATGGCAACTTTAACCGGTTCTGCAATGGCAACATTCGGTGGTGTTTGCTCAGCTGTAATGTCTAATAATGATGAATTATATAATGAGCTTTATGAAGCTGCTAAAAAGAGTGGTGAAAAGGTTGCAAGACTACCTATGTATAAAGAATATGGCGAATCTTTAAAATCTATAAAAGCAGATTATAAAAATCTAGGAAGCTTAAAAGGCGGCGGAACAATAACTGCAGCGGCTTTCCTTGAAAAATTTGTTAATGAAAAAGCTTGGGTACACGTAGATATTGCGGGTATGAGCTGGTCTGAAACAGAAAAAACATACACAGCTCCTGGTGCAACAGGATATGGCGTGAAATTAATGTACTACATGATGACAAAAGAATTTTAATAACTAATAAAAAATGTGATTTGGAGCTGTTTTTAAAGGTAAAACTTTAAAGGCGGCTTCATATTGCTTTAATAGGGGATAGTTATGAATATATTAACAGGCACATATTCTAAAAAAGATAGTTTAGGTATTTATAAATTTAATATTAGTGAAGAAGGAAATTTATCGAATGCGCAAATTTTTTATAAATTAAAAGATTCAAAATATATATGCGAGTATGAAAATTTAATTTTTTCAATAATAACGGAAGACAATAAATCAGGTGTTTGTATAATAGATAAAAATGAAAATTTAATAGATAAAATTTTTTATGAAGAGAATTCCTCTTGCTACATCTGTGTTATTGATGATTATATATATACAACTAATTATCACACAGGGAATATAACGAAAATTTCCTTTAAAAATGAAAAAAATGCATATAAATTAAGTGTTGTTAAAAGTGTAAAGTTTACTGGCTTTACAGGTGCGCATATGCTGATGAAATGTGAAGAAAATCTAGTTGTATCTTTTCTTTTAAATGATGAAATACTAATTTTAGATGAAAATTTAAATATTAAAAATAATATTAAATTAGAAAAAAACCAAGGTCCAAGACATATGATTTATCTAGAAAATAAAGGATATTTATATGTTTTATGCGAAAAATCATGCGAATTAATAATGATAGATTTTAAAAATAATTTCAAAAAATTAAAAACTATCAGCCTTATAAAAAATTATAAAAATAATCCAGCGGCAGCTGCAATAAGAATTAATAATGACAAAAATATATTGTATATCTCAATAAGAGGAGATAACACTATTTTAATAATAGATATAAAAAACAATGATATGAAAATTCTACAAACATTTAGCATAAATCAAAAACACCCAAGAGATATATTAAATGTTTTAGAGGATAAATATATTATAGTTTTAGGTATGGAAACAAATGATGCCGTATCTTATAAAATAAAAAATAATACAATAGAAAAAGAAAAATCAAAAATCAGTATTCCTGAAGGAGTTTCTATTATAGAAATTAAAAAATAAGCTTTCAAAAAAGAAAGGAAGAATTATTATGAAAAATCAAATCGGAGTTGTAGGACTTGGAACAATGGGCAGAGCTTTAGCACAAAATTTATATAACAATGGATTTTTAGTTTCAGGATTTAATAGAAGTTATAGTGTAGCCAAAGAAATAGAGGAAAAAAATAAAGGGTTTTTAGCCTTTGAAGAATTAGAAGATTTTATTAATTCGCTAGAAAAACCAAGAAAAATTATCTTTATGCTACCGGCAGGAAAAGTAGTTGATGAATATATTGAGAAATCTCTTGAGTTTTTAAATGATGGAGATATTATAATGGATGCTGGAAATTCTTACTTTAAAGACACAATTAAAAGAGAAAAATATTTAAAAGAAAAAAATATCAAATTCTTTGGTGTTGGCGTTTCAGGAGGAGAAAAGGGCGCTCTTTTAGGTCCTAGTATAATGCCTGCAGGCGATAAAGAAGCATATAAATTAATAGAGCCGTTTTTAAATAAAATATCAGCTAAAAAAAATAATGAAGATTGCTGCACTTATATAGGAGAAAATGGAGCGGGACACTATGTTAAAATGGTGCACAATGGAATAGAGTATGCTGATATGCAAATTATTGCAGAAATATATCTATTACTAAAAAATTCATACAACTTAAAAAATAATGAAATATCAGATTTTATTAAAGAATTAAATGATGGAGAATCAAAAAGTTATCTCTTAGAAATAACATATAAAATTTTAAAAGAAAAGGATGATAAAACTTCATTTGATATAATTGATATGATAAAAGATACAGCTAGCCAAAAAGGAACTGGAAAATGGACTAGCATTGAAGCTATAAATCAAATGCAAGATGTTTCAATGATACAAAATGCGCTTGCAGCAAGATTTGTATCGAATATGGATAAAGAAAGAGAAGTTTTATCAAAAGAAATAATTAAAAATAAAGAAATTTTAGATGCTTTAGATAAGGAAAAAATTAAAAAAGCATACTATTTAGCAAAACTTGTAGCCTATGCACAAGGGTTTAGCCAAATGCAAAATGCTTCAAAAGAATATAATTGGGATTTAGATTTATCAAAAATTGCTTCAATTTTTCGTGCGGGCTGCATAATTCAAGCGCAGCTATTAGAAGTTTTAATGAAAATTTATCTGGATGATAAATCACTTGTAAATTTTTTACTACACAAAGATATAATAAAAATAGTTAATGAAAATATAGAAGATTTAAGAGAAATAGTTTTAGATTCTATTAAAACTAAAACTCCAATACCAACTTTAATAGCCGCTTTAACTTATATTGATCAGTTAAGTGCTGATTTATTAGGAGCAAATTTAATTAGCGCACAAAGAGATTTTTTTGGAGCTCACACTTTCAAAAGAATTGATAGAGAGGGAGATTTTCACTATGAATGGGAAAAAGAGTAGAAACCTAACTATTTTTGGCGGCACAGGGGATTTGGCTTATAGAAAATTAATACCTGCCTTTTATAATTTATTTGTAAGAGGAAAAATTAATAAAGAGGATAGAATTTTAGTAATAGGCAGACGTGATTATACGAATCAAAATTATATAGATATTATTAATGATTGGACACAAAAATATAGTAGACTTGATTATAAAAAAGAAACATTTGATGAATTTGTAAAATTAATAGAGTATTATAAGATGGATTTTACAAATCTTGAAAGCTACAATAAATTATCAAAGTTTTTTTGTGATAATCCATATAATGAAAATATATTTTATTATGCAGTAGCACCTAGATTTTTTGATGTTATAAGCGATGGAATATTAAAAATGAATTGCCTTGGCGAGTGCAAAATAGTGATAGAAAAGCCTTTTGGTGAAACTTTAGAAGATGCTAATAATTTAAATAAAAAATTAGAAACAAGCTTTGGAAAAGAAAATATTTATAGAATAGATCACTATCTTGGAAAAGAGATGGTGAGAAATATTTTAACGGTTAGATTTAAAAATCAAATATTTAAAAATTCTTGGGATAAAAATTCTATTGATAATATTAAAATTATTGCAAGTGAAGAGGTTGGTGTTGAAACAAGGGCAGGTTATTATGATAAGGCAGGTGCTCTAAAAGATATGGTACAAAACCATATTATGCAAATACTAAGCATTGTTGCACTAGAAGAGCCTGATGATGAAAATGATTTAAAATCAAGACAACTTGAAGTTTTTAAAAGTTTAAGAGGTGTAGAAAATATATCAGCAAAAGAAAGCCTTGTGTTAGCACAATATGAGGGATATTTAAATGAAGACGGCGTGAATAAAGAATCAAAAACTGAAACATTTGCTTTTTTAAAACTTTTTATTGACAATGAAAGATGGGAAAATGTTCCGTTTTACTTAATGACAGGCAAAAAACTCTCAAAAAGAGAGATGCTCGTTAAAATAGTGTTTAAGCCAGTTGGAGAAATAGACGAAAGTGATGAATTGATTTTTTATGTTCAGCCAGTTGAAGGTGTCAATTTAAAATTTAATATTAAAAAAGCGGGCGATAGTGATGAAGTTATAAGAGAAGAGATGGATTTTTGCCAAAACTGCATTTTAGCTAATAGAATAAATACTCCAGAAGCATATGAAAGGTTAATAGATGCTGTTTTAATAGGAGATAACACTTGGTTTTCACAGTGGGAACAAATTTATTTAAGCTGGAAATATATTGAGGAGTTAAAAGAAAAGTTTAAAAAAGAAAAATTAGAGATTCTTTCCTATAAAGAAAAATCAACAGGGCCAAAGCTTGAAATCACTATGATGTAAAAATAGATAGTAATTCGAATGCATATATTATAATTAGATAATATATGCATTCATCAATTTTATTCAACTTCTAAAACTATATTTTATGCAATTCATAAAAAAATATAAATAGTTAAAAAATTTTAACTATTTATATTGATTTTTTATTTTGTTATGATATAATTAGGATTGTGTATTTTTGTAATAAATTCAACAAACTAATTCATTAAGATTATGAATCTTAAAATGACTTCTCATATTAATTTATGATAAGGCCATACGGACAGCTGAAGTCAGAGCCGAATTAGCGAAAACATAAGTTATGTTAATATAGTTTATGTTATTGTAAAGCTTTACTATGTTTTACTTCGCTTATTAAACTTTTCACCGTACTTGATAAACAAAAAACATGGTGGGTATTAATAAGTAATTTATTTACTACATAGACCATAGCTTTGAAAATTGAATAAATAAAAATGGTAACATATAATAAATAAACCAATCGAAAAGCCAAAAATGTAAGTTTTTGAGAGTACAATTATTTTTTTATTATTGAAAGGAAATTCTATTTATGAAAAAACTAATTGTATCCCTTCTTGCTGCTTCTTTAATTTTAACAGCTTGCAGCCAAGAGACAACAACTACTACTGAGACTCAAGAAGTATCAGAAGTTTCAACTCAATCAGCAGGAAATTACACAGACGAAATGAAAATCCCATACACTGTGGATTTGCACGAATATGGTGCAGACAGTGTAGAAAGAGATGGTGATCATGAAGATTCATCCTACTTCTCTTCAGTAGATTTTTATAATGCTACTAGTACAGATACACTAACAATTATTTCAAACTTTGAAACACAACAACAAACAAGCGAATGGTCTTGCGGTGTAACGAGTGCAGTTATGATGCTAAATCATTATGATGCACTAAAAGAACACAACGAGGAAACATTAGCAGCATTTAGAACAAACGGAATGGACGAGGCTGCAACTAGCCTTGAGTCATTAGTTATGATTTTTGAAGAAGTTGGAGGGTTTACTGTTGATAGCACATACAACTATCCTGATGATGAAATTTATGAATATATGACTTTAGATAAAATTCAAGAACTTCTAGCAGAAGGAACACCAATTGCTTTTGCTTGGAACGACTGGGGCGGACATTGGCAAGTTATGATTGGATATGATAATATGGGAACTGAAACTTACCAAGATGATGTTATCATTGTTGCAGATCCATATGATACAACTGACCATAATCAAGATGGTTACGGAGTGTATCCAGCTGAAAGATTATACTACAACTGGACAATGTATGATTTCTTTGAAGATGGATATGATTTAGCTGAAAGAGATATGCTTTTTGCTACTATTACTCCAGTAGCTGAATAATTTTATTTTACAAAATACACAAAACACAATTTCTAATTCTAATCTCTAAAAGGTAGATTGTAAATAAACCTTAGATTATTAAAAAAATCCCGTAAATCAAAAGATTTACGGGATTTTTTATTTTACATAAAAATTGTTGTAAGAGGGTATCCAATAAAGGATGCTACTAAAG
This sequence comes from uncultured Oscillospiraceae bacterium, assembly GCA_964369205.1. Lineage (GTDB taxonomy): Bacteria > Bacillota > Clostridia > Oscillospirales > Ruminococcaceae > RGIG3102. The sequence continues at coordinate 147,723 of CAYJEK010000001.1, forward strand.
TTGTTATTATCATAAAAATAAATCCATATTTAAACATACTTTGTGTGTTTGTCCATCCAGAAGCAGCAGAAATAGCTATATGAGGCATTGCAGGTGGAGTTGCGAATGCATATGCTCCCATCATTCCTATTAAAGATACAACTCCGGCGGTGTTTATATCACTTCCATATGCTAAAAGTATTGGTATTGCAACGTTTGTTACAACAGTTACAGTTACCATATTAGAAGATAAATTTGTTTGAATACAAGCCCAAGCGATAAATATTATAACTAATAAGCTAGGTGCAATTGTTTGCAAAATAGGTGATAGCATATCAATTAAATAGGTTTTTAGTCCGATATCATCATTAGTTAAAGCTGCTCCTAAAGATAAAGTAGCCCCTGCCATTATAAGGCTTGGCCAAGGAATACCGTTTTTCATTCCATCAGCTATATTTAAAACACTCTCGTTGTCAAATTTTACCAAGCAATACAAAATTATTCCAACTATAGGCGGAAAAGCACTTCCGTAAGATTTAATTAAAGTGAATACTGGGTTTGTAAATATTCCAGGTAAAACCCATAATAAAATAACAAATATAAAAACTGCTACAACAAATATTTCTTTTTTACGAATAGGTTCGATTTCACTTTTTAGTGATGAAATATCGATATTTTCAAGCTTTTTTAAATCAGGGCGAAGAATGAATTTGAAAACTAATAAAAGAAAAATAACACAAATTATTCCCACAGGTATCATTGCAAACATATAGCTTGCATAGCTAATAGAAATTCCAGTAGCAGCCTCATAAAATCCCATTGCCATAACAGAAAAAACGTGGGCAATAGGAGTCATACCAGAAGAAATTGAAACACAAAAAGCAAGGCCTATAATAAGCATTTCTCCTACTTTTTCACCTTTTTTAATATCTAGTAAATTAAAAATCTCCTCTAAAATAGGTAAAAATAATATAAAAATAACAGTTGGGGACATAAAACAGCCCATTAAAATAACAGCACTAAAAAAAGATATAACAAAATGCCAAGCCCCTCTTTTTGAAAACTTACTTGTTATAAATCTAATGGCACATCTTTTTAAAAAGCTAGTTTTTGAAACAGCATATGTGCATAAAAATGTGAACATTAAAAAGGCAAATGTATCTGAGCCAAAAGCTGATTTTAAAGCACTAGCAAGTCCGATTTCAGGAATAGTGCCAATAAGGCCTATACATAAAATACTAGGCCAATCAATACCTTCTAGCATCCATAAAGTAAGGCAAGCTAGAAATATCCCCAGAATATTAAAAGCAGAATTTGTCATTCCAATAGGAGGTGATATAATTCTTGGTGTTAGTATAAAAAATAAGGAAATAATTAAGTAAATTACTCTATAATTTTTATTTTTTGTTTTAATCATAAAATTTAAATTTGAAACCTTTCAGTTATGTTTGAAAAATTATTTTTCAATAGTTTTTGAAAAACTAATTATTTTTTGTATATCTTTATTTGAAAAACCATCAACTTGTTTTAATAATTCTAAAATAGCTGGCTTTTTTTTCACAATATCAATGATAAAATTGATATCTTCGATATTTTCAAGGCCTTTATCGCCAGTTAGTAAAAAATCAACAGTTACACCTAGATAGTCAGAGATTTTTTTTAAGGTTGCCCCAGTTACATTGTGTTTTCTTCCCATTTTCAAATCAGTGATAAGTCCCCTACTTATACCGATATCTGTACACATTTTTCCAGGTGTTATCCCTCTATCTTTGCATAAATCGCTAATTAGTGTATATAGTTTGCTCATAAAAATGCTCCTTTTTGTTTTTAGTTTTAAGATGCATAAAATATTATAACTATAAAAACTAAACACAAGCTACTTATAAATTATAATAGTACATCTTAGGGTACTTGTCAAGCTGATAGTACTTATAAAAAACCATTTAGTTTATATAAGTAAGGCTAAAACAAAATAAATTACCCCAATATAATACTACAAAATAAGGGAGCAAGAAAAATGTCGAAAAAAGTAAAAAAAATAAATTATTTACAAAAAGGGAATTAAATTGTATTATATTATTACAATTAAAATATCAGATAGGAAATTATATGGAAAAAATAAAATCGTTATATCTTAAATATGAGGAGCTAGTAAACTATATTATTGTTGGAGTTTTAACCACAATAGTAAGCCTTGTTTTTTATTATGCATCTACAAGAACTTTCTTGGATGCAAATAATGCAATAGAATTGCAAATAGCAAATTTAATAAAATGGGTGAGTGGTGTTTTATTTGCTTATTTTACAAATAGAAAATATGTTTTTAAAAGCAAAAATCCAAATTATCTAAAAGAATTTATAAGTTTTTCCTCATCAAGAGTTATCACTTTGTTTTTAGATATGGCTTTAATGTGGCTTTTTGTAACGAATTTTAAAATGCAAGATTTAATAGCTGCTATAATCTCTATTGCAGTAGTTACTGTTGCAAATTACTTTTTAAGCAAAATATTTGTTTTTAAAAATAAAGATTAAAGTTTGAAAAGTTTGTTTGTAAAATCAAGCTTTGAATCACCGCAAGTTTTTGAGAAGCTCGAAAATGCTGTAAATGCTCTGTTTTCATAATCGGCAACTATAGCGCATTCAGGATTTGTGTTTTTAATACGTTTAATAGAATGAGAGAAAGGCAGAGTAGTATCTTTGCTTTTCTCTTTTATTATTTGTTCTCCATTTTTTCCAATAGCGAGTATTCTAATATATGGAACAGCTCGAGGAAAGTTTTTTTCTAAATTTAAAAATCCATAAAGCATAATTCTTTGTAATCGAGATTTTGTGTAGGTTTTAGTTGGAAGTAGGGAATAAACCATTTCTATACTACTGCTTTCTAAAAAAGCATTCTCAAAAGCATGACTAAGCTCTTCATTACAATCGGGCAATTTTAAAAAGAAGTTGCTTTTTTTATTTTTTAGTGAAAACAATAAACTTCTCTCAAAAGTTTTATCAAAAACAAAGTATTCGCCTTGATTTAAAGCTTTATTTACTAATTCATGTGTGTTTTTTGGAAGAAAATTTAGTGCCTTGTCCCATTTGTAATTTGAAATACTTTCTCTTAGCATAGTTGCAGAGGCAAACCCATCTTTTTCTTTTAAATCATTATAAAGAGCACCTTTTCTTTTTAAAGGAATAAATTCAACTTTAAATGAAAGCATAATAGCAGCTTTTATATATTCAATAGCTAAAATATCATTAGATGCAGTTACAAAACTATTAGTGATTTCGAATTTATCAAGCAGTGCTTTTTCTCTTGCTTTTGCAAAAGGCATTTTTTTATTTAAATAAAATTTTAAAGAGGCTGTATATTCTTCGCTTAATAGAAATTCAGCTATAGATTTTAAAAGAGATATATCATCGCTCTCACTTCCAAAGCAAATAGCATCTACTCCGATTTCCTTTAATAAGCTAACACTAGAAAAAGCAAATCCTTCGGCGCTTAGAGAGGAGTATGGAAATGGAAGTTCTACAACAAGGCTAGCACCATTTAAAACTGCTGCCTTACTTCTCAAAAACTTTGAAAAAACACTCATTTCTCCGCGCTGAACACAGCTACCACTTTGAATGATTACTATATTATCAATTCCTTTTTCTTTTAAAGAATCTATTTGATATAAATGCCCTGTATGAAAAGGATTGTATTCAGCTATAATGCCAACAGTTTTACTCATTAAAAAATCCACCTTTATAATTACTAATGTATAATATATAATAAAATAATAATATTAAAAAAAATATATGTCAAGGCTAGCTTTATTTAAAAGTTTATAGTATAAAAAAATGCTTTAATAAAAAATAGTTGAAATAAAGGAAGTTTTAAATAAAAAACTTATATAAATATACTAAAATTATAAAAAATGCTTTAAAATAGTTGAAAAAGTAAAAATTATATCTTATAATAGTATAGTTAGTATTAAATAGAATACAAAATCAAATTATTAAATTAAAAATTACTTGGAGGCTATAATGAAAATTTTAGTTATTAACTGTGGCTCAAGCTCATTAAAATATCAATTACTTGATATGAATGATGAAAGTGTTATCTGCAAAGGTGTTTGCGAAAGAATTGCTATAGGTGGCTCATTTATCACACATAAAGCAAAAGGCGGGGAATGGGAAGTTAAAGTTGACTTTGCAAACCATACTGAAGCTATTGCTAAAGTGTTTGAAATGATGTCAACTGGTGAAGGTGCTGTTATTAAAGATAAATCTGAAATCTCAGCTGTTGGTCATCGTGTTGTTCACGGTGGTGAAAAATTCCAACAACCAACACTTATCACAGATGAAGTTACAAATACTATTGAAGAGCTATCAGCATTAGCACCAGCTCATAACCCAGCTGCTGTTCAAGGTATTAAAAGTGTTAAAGAAATTTTTGGCGCAGATATGCCAAACGTTGCTGTTTTTGATACAGCATTCCATGCAACTATGCCTTCAAAAGCATATATGTATGCAGTTCCTTATGAATTCTATGAAAAACACTCAGTTCGTCGCTATGGCTTCCACGGCACTAGTCATAAATTCGTATCAAAGGCTGCTGCTGATTATATAGGAAAAGATATCAGCGAATTAAAAATCATTTCTTGCCATTTAGGAAACGGTGCATCACTTGCAGCTGTTGATTGTGGTAAAGTAGTTGATACTTCAATGGGACTTACTCCTCTTGGCGGATTTATGATGGGTTCACGTTCAGGTGATTTAGATCCTTCTGTTGCTGCTTTAATTTCAGAAGTTACAGGAATGAAAGGAAATGAAATCACAGATTATTTAACTAAAAAAGGTGGATTTATCGGAGTTTCAGGCATTTCTAGCGACTGTCGTGATATCGAAGATGCTGCTGCTGAAGGAAATGAAAGAGCACAACTTGCACTTGATATGTACTACTATCAAATTAAAAAGTTCATCGGTAGCTATGCTGCTGCTATGGGCGGAGTTGACTGCATTTTATTTACAGCTGGTATCGGCGAAAACTCAGGTTCAGTAAGAGCTGGAGTTTTAGAAGGTCTTGAATTCTTAGGCGTTAAAGTAAATGCAGAAGAAAATAAAAAACGTGGACAAGCTGTTATCGATATTACAGGTGAAGGTTCAACTGTAAAATCTCTAGTTGTTCAAACAAACGAAGAAATTATGATAGCAAGAGACACTGTTTCAGTTATCTCTAAATAATTAAATTTTAAAACCACTGCTTATGCAGTGGTTTTATTTTATGAAATAAATATTACAAATTAGGTAATAATATTGATATATTATTTGTTTTATATTATAATAGTTGGGAATAAAGTGAATAGCTTTAAAATCTTAATTAAATAAAAGGGTTAGCTATAAGAAAGGAAACAATAAAAATGAAAAAAATTATATCACTTATATTATCAGTAGTTTTAATGACATCATTAGTAACAGGATGTGCAGCAGAGGAAGAGGCAAAAGTTTACACGAATGAGGAGCTTTCTGCTGTTTTAGTAGAAGTTGGCGGTGAGGCTGTAACTTATAATCCTCCATTAGCACTTGGAAGTGAAGAATTAAATGGCTTTGTTTTTAATGAAGCGGGACTTGGATTCAATGCTGAAAATTATCAAGCAGGTGCATTTTCATTCTCAATGATAATGACTCAAGCTTATGCTCTTATGCTAGTTCAACCAGCTGAGGGTATGCAGGAAGCAGTAGTGGCAGAACTTACTGAATATAAAGATTATATTGTAGGTCAGTTTGAAGGATATCTTCCAGATCAACTTGCAATAGCAGAAGGTGCACAAGTTGAAGTTTTAGAAAATGGACTTGTGGCATTAGTAGTAATGGAAAATCCAGGTGATGTTATAACAAGTATGAACACAGCCCTAGAAGTTGAAGCTGAATAGTTAAAAATAAAAAATCCACTCATTTAATGAGTGGATTTTTATTTTTTTAATTATTTATTATAAAAAGTATTCGTTTGGTCTAGCAGTAGCACCAAAATTTGATACTAAGTAGTTTTGGATATTAATAAATGCTTCTTGAGTAAATTCTTTTGCTTGTTTTGGACATGAAACTACACATTTGCAGCATTTTAGACATGTCATAGTATCGCCTGAGAATTCTTTGCAGTTATCATAGCTGATAATTTGGCTAGGACATCCTTTAGCACAGATTTTGCAGTTTATGCAATCATCAGTAGTTGATGGGTGCAATCCATTTGCAGGACCTTTTTCTTTATATGGTCTTGCTCCAGGGATAACTCCTTCAGCTAAAGGTGCTAAATCTTTTTCCACTGCTTTTAAAATGAATTCTTTAGCATTATCTAAATCTTCAGTATTTGGTCTGTCGCCAGCTAAATCGCTAGTGAATGAGTGTCTACCAATTGTAGCAGCTCCTGCGATAACAGTAAAGCCATTAGCTTTCATAATATCTTCAAGCTCTACAACTGCATCATCATAATGACGATTTCCGTAAGTACCAACAACTACACAAGGAGTGTTATCACCTTTAAGTGCATTTAGATAATCAAGACAGACTGTTGGAACTCTTCCGCCGTAAATTGGCACTGAAACAATAACTAAATCTTCACTTGTAAAAGATGGAGCATTTTCTACCATTCTGTTTGCAGGAAGTGTGAAATCATACTCTACTGTTTCTTTTTTTAAAGCTTCTGCCATTGCTACTGCATATTTTTTGCTAACACTTGTAGCTGAAAAATATACAAGGTTTACTTTGTTGAAATTCATAAAATTTCCTCCTTAAAATTTAAAAATCAATTTCATTGTAACATCAAATTTTTAGTTATGCAAGAGGTGTATTAAAAGATACGTAGTAATAAAAAATAAACATAGTATGAAAAACATACTATCTAAAAATTATTTACTTTTTAAGTCTATCATTTTTTTTATTATATTATTACTTTTATTATAATAATATAAATCTAAATTATAGTCATATTCATTTTCTGAAATGGCTTTTAAAAAAGGATATTGATATATAGCTTTTATTTTCTTTGTATTATAATTTTCATCAAGTATTATAAAAACATCTCCTTTTGAATTTAATTTAGGTATTAGTTTTTTATAAATATATTCACTACAAGGCCTAAAACTATCTTTAAAAAAAATATTTTTATCTTCTTTTGAAATGATATCCTTAAAAATTAAATCACACTTATTATAAAAAAATAAATTTTCATAATAAGAATAAAGATAATCATTTATGATTTTTAAATTTTTTATAAAAATCACCTCCATAACGTATTGTATTAAAAATAAAAAGAAAATGTTAATTTGTGCAAATTAAATACAAATAATATATAATATATTAAATGATTTATATAAAAAATTAAAATAATAAAAATTATGTGTTTTTATTAAAATAATACTTGTAAAATGTAGATATTTAATGTATCATATAATAGTAATAAAGCAAACTTAATATTAAAAAATGGGGGATTTAACTAATGGCTAAAATTCTAGTTGAAACATCTGCAAGACACATTCATTTAACTCAAGAGCACGTAGATATTCTGTTCGGACAAGGACACCAATTAACTCATAAAAAAGACTTATCACAACCAGGGCAATTTGCTTGTGAGGAAAGAGTAACAGTAGTAGGGCCTAAAAAGGAACTAGCTAATGTTTCTATATTAGGACCAGTTAGAACTGCAACTCAAGTTGAATTATCAGGTACTGATGCTCGTTCAATAGGTCTTCCTGTTGTAATTAGAGAATCAGGAGATTTAACAGGATCAGCTGGCTGCAAATTAGTAGGACCTGCTGGTGAAGTTGAAATTTCAGAAGGAGTTATCGTTGCAAAAAGACATATTCACATCACTCCTGAAGATGCTCAAAGCTTTGGTGTTTCAGATAAAGAAATCGTTAAAGTTAAAATCAATTCTGATGCTAGAAGCTTAATTTTTGATGATGTTGTTATCAGAGTTAGCGCTTCATATGCAACAGCAATGCATATCGATACAGATGAAGCTAATGCTTGTGGCGGTGTAAACGAAGGCGAAATCGTTAAATAATTAAAAGCTAAAAAGGGCAGAAAAAATTATTCTGTCCTTTTTGATTTTTTTCTTGAAAAAATATTTTTTTTATGATATAATAACATAGTTTTATAAAGACAGTGCTAATAATGCATTACTAGATATACAAAGAGAGCTGTACGAAAGTCAGCTGTGAACCATGTCAGATGGGAGACCAAGCAGCATTAAGCAGATTTGATTTTGCGATACTTATGTTCTCTTTGTATATGTGTTAATGCACTACATCTAAAGGATGTGGCGCCAAAATGGGCGATAGCCTGTCTTTTTTTATAGAAAGGGTGATATTTGTGCACACTGCATTATATAGAAAATTTAGACCAAAAACCTTTTTTGAAGTAGTTGGGCAAAAATATGTTGTGGCAGCTTTGAAAAATCAAATTTCTAGTGGTAAAATAGGACATGCTTTTTTATTTACAGGAACAAGAGGAACAGGGAAAACTAGCTGTGCAAAAATTTTTGCAAAAGCAATTAACTGCCAAAATCCTAATAATGGAGAGCCTTGCCTTGAATGTGATATCTGTAAAGGTATTGAAAATGAAACTATTTATGATGTAACTGAGATGGATGCAGCTTCTAATAATTCAGTTGAAGATATTAGAGATTTATTAGAGGAAGTTATGTATCTTCCTGTTATGGCAAAATATAGAGTTTATATAATAGATGAGGTTCATATGCTTTCTATTGCAGCATTTAATGCCTTATTAAAAACTCTAGAAGAGCCTCCTGCACACGTTGTGTTTATTTTAGCCACAACAGAACTGCATAAAGTTCCAGCTACCATTCTTTCAAGATGTCAAAAATATGATTTTAATAAATTAACGGTGAGTGAAATTGGCGATAATTTAATGCAAGTGGCAGAAAGTGAAAACATTAATTTAACACAAGATGCGGCTAAAATGATAGCATCACTCGCTGATGGAGCTATGAGAGATGGGCTTTCTATTTTAGAAACTTGTATAGCATCTCAAGATGAGATAACGGTTACTGTTGTATCTAATATAGTTGGTGTATCAAAAGATGAAGAGATATTTAATCTCTCAAAAGAAATTATAAATAAAGATTTAGCAAACTCACTTAGATTTCTTTTAGAAATAGAGCAAAAAAGCGTTGATTTAAAAAGATTATGCGAAGAATTAATAACTCATTTTAGAAATTTATTATTAGCAGGAATAGAAAAAACTTCAGGGGAGCTTTTAAATATTTCAGATGAAAAATTTGAAAAATTAAAAGCACAAGCAAAGGATACAACTACACAGTTTATTTCTTTTACTTTATCAAAACTTACTGATGCGCTTGAAGAAATTTCTATGGGGCAAAGTCCTAAAATAGCAATGGATATAGCACTTTTTAATATTTGTAGTATTCAAAATATAATGCCGGTTAATAATGTTGTTTATGAATATAAGCAACCTGAAAACTCAATCAATCAAACCCCTTCTATTAAAAATGAGGAAAAACCTAAAACTATAGAAGTAAAAGAAGAAACAGTACCTTTAAATACTAAAGTTTATGATAAAAAGCCAATAGATAAAACTCAAGAAGAAAAACCTATAGAATTTATTTATTGGAAAGATGTTTTAAATTTAATTCAAAAACATGATGTTCCTTTTTATCATTTTATAAATTCTTCAAAAGGATGGCTTTATAAAAACGTTGTTTATATACAAGGAAGCGAAGGGCTTAATAATTATATAAGAACTAATAAAGAAGCCGCTAGCGAAGTGAAAAAATTTATATTAGAAGCTTGCGGTGTAAGCTATAATATAGGTGGATATAAAAATATCCAAAATTTAATAGAACCTCAAAAAGAGGATAAATTAAATGATATACTAGCACTAGAAAAAAATGGTGTTCAGATAAATATTAAAGATTAAAATTAAGGAGATAATATAATGAAAGCAAGACTACCAAAAGGAATGGGCGGCGGAGCTCAAAATATGAATCAAATAATCAAACAAGCACAACAAATGCAAGATGATATGAAAATTCTTCAAGAAAAATTAGATGCAACTGAATATGAAGGCAATAGTGGACAAGGCCTTGTTAAAGCTGTTGTTACTGGTAAAAATGATTTAGTAAAGCTTACTATTGATCCAAAATCTGTTGATATGGATGATTTAGAAATGCTTGAAGATTTAGTTTGTGCCGCTGTTAATGATGCAATAACAAAAGCAAAGCTTGAAAATGAAACAGAAATGAACAAAATTACAAACGGATTAAATGTTCCTGGTATGTAAGATTTTTCTTATAATATTAACTAAAGGAATTTATATTTATGAAATCAAATGGAAATCCATTAGAAAAATTAATTGATAGTTTTCAAAAATTAAACGGCGTAGGCAAAAAAGGTGCTACAAGAATGGCATACCAAGTGTTATCTATGGACGAAAAAGATGCATCTGAATTTGCAAATGCTATTCTTTCAGTTCACAAAGAAATCCACAGATGCCCTATCTGCCAAAACTTTACTGAAAAAGAAATCTGTTCTATTTGCGAGACTAAAACAAGGGAAAAGAATATTGTTTGTGTAGTGGAAAGTCCAAGAGATATACAAACCTTTGAAAAAACAAGGGAATATAAAGGGGTGTACCACGTTTTACACGGGCTTATTTCTCCATTAGACGGAATAACTGCTGAACAATTAACTATAAAACAGCTTCTTGAAAGAATTAATAAAGATGAAATATCTGAAATAATAATGGCAACAAGCCCAACTATTGAAGGTGAGGCTACTGCAATGTATATTTCAAGAATAGTAAAGCCGTTAGAAGTTAAAGTTACAAGGCTTGCTTATGGACTTCCAGTAGGAGCATCACTTGAGTTTGCAGATGAAGTAACCTTATTTCGCGCACTACAAGGACGAACAGAAATATAGTAAAAAAATCAAGACAGAATATTATGTATTCTGTCTTTGTTTTATTAAAAGGAGATATAATGCTTAAAAAAACATTTGGGATAAAAAAAGAAAATGAAGTTTACCTAGAAAGAGAAGGCTGTTATGGAATAGGGTTTCTTGGAGACGGAAAAGTAGCAGTTGTAAAAAATATAAGAAAAAATGGCGATGAAGCTTATTTTTTAATCGGCGGTGGAATTGAAGAAGGAGAAAATCACATCGAATGCCTAAAAAGAGAGTTTTTAGAAGAAGCGGGGCTTACTCTTACAGTAAAAGAACTTATCTGTGAAGCTGATTATTACACTAAAATAAAAGATGAAAACTTATATTTTCATCCAATGGGATACTTTTATTATATAGAAATAGGAGAAAAGGTAAGCGAGCCTTTAGAAGAAAATCACTACCTTGTATTTTTAGATATAAATGAGGCAAGAGAAAAAATATTTTTGCCACAGCAACTATGGGCTTTAGAAGAAGCTTATAAAAGGTATAAAAAGTAAATAGCAGGGATTAAAAAAGTGAGGTTAGCCTCACTCTTTTTTATTAAAAATATTAATTACTTAAATTTTCTTCGTATATA
>CAYJEK010000002.1:0-79238 GCA_964369205.1 uncultured Oscillospiraceae bacterium
AAAATCTTGGATGAAATCATACTAATGCACAGCATTAATAAATTCTAAAGCATCCAAGTTTTCTCTTTTTTAAGCTTGCTTTAAAAAAGTTTGGGCTACTCTTTTTGCCCAAATAAAATCTTGGATGAAATCATACTAATGCGCAGCATTAGTATGATTTTCCCCAGATAACCGTATGTTTTGCTTCTTTTTTACACATTGGGCAAACACCACTTGTGTTTTCTTGCATTTCAAATGGCATACATCTGCTTGATAGGCCTGCTTTTTCTTTCATTTCTTCTTCGCAAGCAAGTTCTCCACACCAAGGAGATATAATAAATCCATCTTTTTCTTTTGAAGATGCAATTATTTCTTCAAAATCTGTTAATGTTTCAGTTTTACTTAGTCTGTTTTCTAGTGCTTTATTAAACATATTTTGAGCTACTTCTGTGTATAATTTTTCAAGTTCTGCTTCTAGATTATCTAAAGAAATGAATATTTTTTCTCTTGTATCACGGCGAACTAAAACACACTGATTATTCTCAATATCTTTTGGACCTATTTCAAGACGTACAGGAACACCTTTCATTTCATATTCTGCAAACTTCCAGCCTGGAGAATTATCAGAAATATCAAGTTTTACTCTGTATTTTGATTTTAATTTATCTTTTAGTTCTGTTGCTTTTTCAACTACCCCATCTTTATGCATAGCAATAGGAATTATTGCTAATTGAATTGGAGCAATAGCTGGAGGTAAAACAAGCCCATCATCATCACCGTGTGTCATAATAACAGCACCTATAATCCTAGTTGAAACACCCCAAGATGTTTGGAACGGATAAGAAATACCATTGTTTTTATCTGCATATTTTACATCGAATGCTCTTGAAAAACCATCTCCAAAAAAGTGTGATGTTCCGCTTTGTAAAGCTTTACCATCGTGCATCATTGCTTCAATAGTATAAGTTGAAACTGCGCCTGAAAACTTTTCTTTTTCAGTTTTTTGTCCTTTTATAACTGGTATCATCAAAGATTTTTCAGCAAAATCAGCATAGATATTCAGCATTGTGAATGTTTCTTCAATAGCCTCTTCTTTAGATGCATGAATAGTGTGACCTTCTTGCCAGTCAAACTCTCTTCCTCTTAAAAAAGGTCTTGTTGTTTTTTCCCAGCGAACTACACTGCACCACTGATTATATTTCATAGGCAGTTGTCTGTGAGTTTGAAGCACTCTTGACCAGTGATCACAAAAAAGTGTTTCACTAGTTGGGCGAATACATAATCTTTCTTCAAGCTCATTACTTCCACCATAGGTAACCCAAGCAACTTCTGGTGCAAATCCGTCAACGTGATCTTTTTCTTTATTTAAAAGGCTTTCTGGAATTAATAAAGGCATAGAAACATTTTCATGCTCTGTTTCTTTAAAACGAGCATCTAATATATTTCTAATGTTTTCCCATATTGCTTGTCCGTATGGGCGCATAACTGTAAATCCTTTTACAGTTGAATAATCAATTAATTCTGCTTTTCTGCATATATCCGTAAACCATTGTGCAAAATCTTCATCTCTTGATGTTATTTCGCTAACTAATTTTTTTTGTTTCGACATTTTATTTTCATCCCTTTTTTATTTATATTATTAATCTTTATTTTCTTCAATAAAGGCTACTACATCGCTTACATATTTTATTTCATCAATGCTCTCTTCGGGGATCTCTACTCCAAAAACATCTTCAATAGACATAACAATATCTACTAAATCTAGGCTGTCTGCATCAAAATCTTGAATTAAATCACTTTCTAATGTGATATCTTCTTCTAAAATCTCAAGTTGCTCTGCGATAATTGTTTTTAATTGCTCAAAAATCATAATAGTAATCTCCTTTTTTATTTTCTATATAATTATTTTACTTAATTCTTATTAAAAGTCAAGTAAAAAGCTTATAAACTTTATTAAGCATCGCTAATATCTAAATTTGCAATACCGTTTAAATTTAAATTTGCCGTTTTTCCATTTATAAATTCATAATATCCTTGCGATGCTATCATTGCCGCATTATCAGTGCATAATTTAATATTTGGGCAGTAAAAATTTTCTTTATCGATTTTTTCTAATATTAATTCACGAAGCCTTAAATTTGCCGCAACTCCGCCTGCTATTGCTACTTTCTCATATTTAAATTCCTTTGCAGCATTAATCAAGTTATCACTTAACATACTTGCCACTTTTTCTTCAAAAGAAGCTGATAAATCATTAATATTAGTTTCTATGCCTTTCATATTATTAGTATTATAAATATTAATAACTGCTGTTTTAAGTCCTGAAAAGCTAACATCGTATGGATTTTGTGTATTTGGTGTTGGTAATTTATAAGCAGTTTTATCACCTTCTAAGGCAGCTTTTGCAATAGCAGGGCCGCCTGGATAGCCAAGCCCTAATGTTCTTGCAACCTTATCAAATGCTTCACCCGCTGCATCATCTATAGTTCTTCCTATTACTTTAAAATCTGTGTAGGAATCAACTGCCACTATATGGCTATGTCCACCTGATGCTACAAGACAAATAAATGGTGGTTTTAAATCTTTGTATTCAAGGTATAAAGCAGCAATATGCCCTCTTATATGATGAACTGGAACAAGTGGTTTATTTAATGAATAGCTAAGGCCTTTTGCAAAATTTATGCCAACTAAAAGTGCTCCTATTAAGCCTGGTGCATAAGTAACGGCTATCGCATCAATTTCATCATATGAAATATTCGCTTCTTTCATTGCATTGTGCATAACAAGGGATATATTTTCTATATGCCTTCTTGAGGCTATTTCTGGCACTACTCCACCATACATTCCATGCTCATCTGCCTGTGAATTAATAACATTTGATAGAATCTCTCTTCCATCCCTTACAACTGAAATAGCAGTTTCATCGCAGCTAGTTTCAATTCCTAAAATTAACATTTATGTATTTTTCTCCTTTAAAATAAGCTCTAAAACTAAGGCATCATCGTCCGGAAAAGAATAAAAATTCTTTCTTACTCCTATTTGATTAAACCCTAGTTTTTTATATAAATCAATAGCTGCTGTATTTTGGCTTCTCACTTCTAAAACTACAAGTGGCGGATTAATTATTTTAATAGTTTCTTTTATTAAAAATTCTGCTACTCCTTTTCGTCTATGATTTTTATCAACACAAACAAAAACAAGTTCTGCATCTTCTATATTAAGATAAGAAATATAAGCTATAACACCGCTACCATTTCTTACAATAAAGCTTTTGGTATGACTATTTTGTGCATCATTAATAAGGCCTTTAATTCCCCAACCATCACTCACATCAGCGTGAAGTTTTAAAACTTCCTGAACATCTTGCATCTTAAATTCTTCGATTTTCATAGTAATAACTATTTCCTTTCTTTATTTAAAATTCATTTTAAAACTATATTAACCTTTTGCATCATACCAGTTTTTTCCAATATTTACATCCGCTTTAAGTGGAATAATTAATTTTGCAGAGTTTTCCATTTCTTCTTTTAAAATCTTTGAAACAATTTCTTTTTCTTCTACAGGGCATTCAACAATAAGTTCATCATGCACTTGTAAAACAAGTTTTGCTTTTAAATTTTCTTCTTTTAATTTTTTATAAACTCTCACCATAGCAATTTTTATAATATCTGCACTTGTGCCTTGTATAGGTGTATTTAGAGCCATTCTTTTTCCAAGAGCTTGTATCATTTTATTAGAATTATTTATTTCAGGAAGCATTCTTTTTCTATTAAAAAGAGTTGTAACATAGCCATTTTCTTTTGCTAAAACAACTATATCATCCATATATTTTTTTACACCTTTAAAGTTTTCTAAATACTCTTTTATAAAGCTATCAGCTTCTTTTACAGAAATATTTATATCTTTTGCAAGGCTAAAAGCACCTATTCCATAAACAATACCAAAGTTTACAGCCTTTGCTCTTGATCTAAATTCGCTAGTTATCATCTCAGGAGGTAGTTTTAAAACTTTTGATGCAGTTTGAGTGTGGATATCTAAATTATTAGTAAATGCATCGCACATCACTTCATCTTTACTAATATGTGCTAGTATACGAAGTTCTATTTGTGAATAGTCAGCATCAAGTAAAACACAGCCTTCTTTTGCAGTAAAAAACTTTCTTAGTTCTTGTCCTAGTTTTGTTCTAACAGGAATGTTTTGCAAATTCGGCTCACCTGATGAAATTCTTCCTGTTCTTGTTTCAGTTTGATTAAAAGTGGTGTGAATTCTGCCATCTTCTTTTATTTTATCAATAAAACCTTCAACATAGGTAGAGTTTAATTTTTGATAGCTTCTATAATTTAAAATTATATCAATAACAGGGTGATATTTTCTTAAATTTTCTAGAGTTTCAGCATTTGTTGAATACCCAGATTTTGTTTTCTTGCCCGTTGGCAATTCTAAATCCTCAAAAAGGGCTTTACCTAGCTGTTTTGGACTATTTAAATTAAATTTATATCCAACTAAATCATAAACAGCATTTGAATCTTTTAAAAGCTGAATTTTTAGCATTTCACCAAATTCTATTAACTTCTCTTTATCTAAACTAAAGCCTAAGTACTCCATATTAGCTAAAACTTCAGCTAAAGGCATTTCTATATCAAAAAGTAAATCCTTTTGATTATCTTTTTCTATTTCCTCATTTAAATTTTTATATACACTTTCAATAAATGGTGCAAAATATTCATCGCACTCAAATATTTTTTCTGCATTTGAAGATGCAACTATTCTTTCAAAATCATAGCTGTTTTGAGCCGGATTAATAAGATAAGCTGCAAGCTTTAAGCAAAACTTAATTCCTTTTATCTCTATATTATTTAAAAAAGCAAATTCATATAATTCTTTTGAATCATAAGCTATTTTTTCTATTTTTTCATCTTCCAAAAATTCTTTTAAAATAGGGCTATCGCTATTTAAAAAATAAACATTTTTATCTTTTATAAAATAAAATTTATCTTCATTTTTATAAACAAAGCAGCTTTTTAAATTATTTGTAAACTCTTTAATTTCAACCTTTTCAAGAGAAATTTCTTCTTTTAGTACAACTTCTTGACTGCTAGTTTCAACAAGCTTTTCAATAAGAGAAAACATTTCTAGCTGTGATAATGTTTTTGTAGCTTTTTGAACATCAGCATCCTTTTTTATATAGCTTTTATATTCTGCATCTATAGGAACAGATAAATTAATAGTTCCAAGTTTTTTTGAAAGATATGCCATTTCTTTATCATCTATTAATTTTTGGCGAACACCTTTTTTAATCACTTCACTGTCTATATTTTCATAAACTCCATCAAGTGTTTTAAAATTTTGAATAAGTGTTACTGCTGTTTTTTCACCAACACCTTTAACTCCTGGAATATTATCAGAGCTATCGCCCATAAGTGCTTTTAAATCTATTAATTCACTAGGAGTAAGCCCATATTTTTCTTTAACAGCCTCTGTGTCCATAAATAAATTTTGGCTTCTTCCAAATTGAGTTGAGGATAGGATAACTGTAACTTTATCATTAACTAATTGAAGGGAATCCCTATCTCCTGTTGCTATAAAACACTCATCCCCGTCTTTAACATTTGCAGCAAGAGTTCCTAAAACATCATCTGCTTCAAACCCTTCTTTTGTAACTATTACATACCCCAAATCCAGTAATAACTCTTTTAAAACTGGCATTTGCTGTGCTAGTTCTTCTGGCATGCCTTTTCTAGTGGCTTTATATCCATCATACATTTCATGGCGAAATGTTTTCCCTTTTAAATCAAAAGCTATTGCCACTGCATCTGGCGATACATCCTGCTTTAATTTTGATAATATATTTAAAAAACCATAAATTGCATTTGTGTATTGTCCATCTTTTGTAGTTAAAAGTTTTATTCCATAAAAAGCTCTATTTAATATACTATTTCCATCTAAAGCTAAAAGTTTCATTTATTTATATTCCTTCCTGTTTGCCTTGTATATACTTAAAATTAATTTTTTAATAATTTTTATTTAATTTTAAAATTTCTTTTTATATAGTATATCATATTTTTTTAATTTATGGTATAATTTATTAGTTAAATTTTAAATATTTAGGGTGAAGATAATGAAATTAGGTAATTTTAATATAGATAATAGAGCTGTTTTAGCTCCTATGGCAGGTTTTTGTGATATAGTTATGCGCAAAGTTGCCGATGATTTTAATGCAGGTTTTACTGTGAGTGAAATGGTATCTGCAAGGGCTTTAAGATTTAAAGATAAAAAAAGCCATGCTTTAATGCAAAGTTTTGATAGAAAAAATCCATTTGGAATTCAACTTTTTGGCTTTGATCCTGAAGATTTCAAAGTTGCAGTTCCTATGGTTTTAGAATATAAGCCGGATTTTATAGATATAAATATGGGTTGTCCTGCTCCAAAAATAGTTGGCAATGGCTCAGGCTCTGCTCTTATGAAAAATCCTCTTTTAGCAAGAGAAATAGCAAAAGTAACAGTTGATATGGCAAAAAACACTCCTGTTAGTGTTAAAATAAGAAAAGGCTGGGATAATAATAGTATAACCGCTATCGAGCTTTCAAAACATTTAGAGGATGTTGGAGTTAGTTTTTTAGCAGTTCACGGCAGAACAAGAGATGAAATGTACAAGCCGGGTGTTGATTATAATATAATAAAAGAAGTAAAAAATTCTGTTTCAATTCCTGTTTTTGCAAATGGTGATATTACAAATGTTGAAATTTGTGATAAGGTATTAAATATAACAGGGTGCGATGGAGTTATGATAGGAAGAGAAGCGCTAAGTAGACCTTGGTTTTTCTCTCAACTTGATGATTATTTTAAAAATAAACCTATAAAAGATGATTTATCAATAGAAGAAAGAATGAATTTAATGCTTTGGCATATTGAAAAATTATGCGAAGTTAATGGCGAAATTTTAGGAATGAAAAAATCAAGAGGACAAGCAGCTTTATACTTAAAAGGCTTAAAATCTGCTTCTCATTTAAGATTTTTAACTAACAGCCTTACAACTTTTGATGATGCTAAAAATTTAGTAGTAGAAGCTTTAAAGGAGAATCGTGATGTATAATTTTAATGCCTTACTCTCAAGAATGAAATATCTTCCTCGCTGGGGACTAATGCGCCAATCTCACAGTGAAGATGTTGCGCAGCACACAACAGAAGTTATGTTAATAGCTCACACTCTTTGCGGTATAGCCGACAAAATTTTTAATAAAGAAGTTAATGGAAAAAACGTTGTTTTAACAGCTTTATATCACGATATGAGCGAAATTTTAACTGGCGATATGCCAACTCCTGTAAAATACAATGATAAAAGCCTATCCTTGGCTTATAAACTTATAGAAGAAAAGGCAACAAATAAACTACTTGATTCGCATCATCCACTTTTAAAATCTTACATTGAGCCATTTAGTAGCTCTAATCTTTTAAATGAATATGAAAAAAAATTATTAAAAGCTGCTGATAAATTAAGCGCATTAATTAAATGCATAGAAGAAGAAAAAAGCGGTAACAAAGAATTTAATTCTGCTTATCAATCAATAAAGAAAAATTTAGATGAAATGCATTTAGAAGAGGTCGACTACTTTTTAGAAAATATGATTCCTTCTTATTCATTAACTTTGGATGAACTTGCTAAAATATAATTATCTATATTTTAAAGAAAGGAATTTTTATTAATGAAAATATTCAAAAACGAGTATTTAAAGATTTTTTTAATATCTTTTTTAATTGCTTTTATAATGTTTTTACCATATTTAATAATGGATTCTGGCT
Organism: uncultured Oscillospiraceae bacterium; assembly: GCA_964369205.1. GTDB lineage: Bacteria > Bacillota > Clostridia > Oscillospirales > Ruminococcaceae > RGIG3102. Next base: position 7,780 of record CAYJEK010000002.1, read on the forward strand.
TCTTTTTATATGCCGGAGATTATAATTCTCAGCAAATTCCATTTTATATGTATGGGAATGATTTAATTAAAAGTGGAAATTTCTCTTTTAGCTGGGCTAGCGATTTAGGCTCTTCTTTTATTAATACCTATTCATTTTATATGCTAGGCTCTCCATTTTTTTGGCTGAGTTTATTATTCCCATCAAAAATGGCTGTGTATATAATGCCATACTTATTAATGCTAAAATTTTCTTTAGCCTCTCTTGGTGCTTATATATACTTAAAAAGATATGCTAAAAACAATGTTTATGCTAGCATTGGTGCTATTTTATATGCTTTTTCTGGGTTTTCTGTATACAATATATTTTTTAATCACTTTATAGAGGCTGTAGCATTTTTCCCATTTCTATTATTTTCTTTAGATGAATATATGTATAATAATAAAAAGGGGTTATTCCCTTTATTTGTTGCTATTAATTTATTAAATAACTACTTCTTCTTTTTAGGGCAAGTTGTTTTTTTAATAATATATTTCACGGTAAAAGTTTTAATTAAAGACTATGAATTTAATTTTAAAAGATTTTTCACTTTAGCTTTTGAGAGTGTTTTAGGTTTTTTTATGGGATGTATTTTAATTATTCCCACAATTCCATCTTTATTATTAAATCCACGTGTTGATAGATCTCTTACGGATTTTGGAATTTGGATGTATGGCGAAGTTCAGCAATATTTTGCTATTCTTTTTAGTGCCCTTTTACCTCCTGATCCTGCTTATAATCCTTCATTTTTCACTCAAGGTGCTATAAAATGGACTAGCCTTTCAATATTTATTGCTCTTGGTGGTTTATATGGTTTCTTTTTATTTTTTAAAAAGAAAAGAAATTCATCTTTTTTTGTGATATTTTCAGTTTGTATATTATTTGCATTTGTACCTATTTTAAATTCAAGTTTTTATGCTTTTAACACTAGCTATTATGCACGATGGTTTTATATGCCTTCTTTAATGCTTGTGGGAATGAATATGCAAGGCTTTTCTTTTGAAAAAGAGGATATACTAAACAGCTTAAAGTATGTTTACACACTTTTAATTATCCCTGTTTTATTTGCTCTTACCCCTTCAAAAAATGATGATGGCAATTTTAAACTTGGAATTTCAGAAGATCCTGAAATATTCGTTTCTAGTATTTTTATTGCTTTTTTAAGCATTTATATATTACAATTTATTATAAACAGATATTACGGCGATGAAAAATATGAAAAAAGACTTTTTTGTGGTGCTGTTACTATGATTTTGCTTTTCTCTATTACTCATATGGGGTTTTCAAAAATACCACAAGAAAGTGCAGATAGCCTTTATAAAATCCAAAACTATGATATTATCGATGAATTCAATTTATATGATGATAATGAAAATCAAGATTTTAGAATAGATAATTTTCAAAGTTATAATAATTTTGGTTTATTTGTTAATTATCCGTCTTTACAATTTTTTAATTCTACTGTTAATCCATATATCTTAGAATTTTATCCAAGTGTTGGAGTAAAAAGAGATGTTTCATCAAAGCCTGAAAAAGATATTTATGCTCTTCGTGGCCTTTTAAGTGTAAAATACTATGTAACTCCAAATTGGGAAGCTGAAAATTTAAAAGAAGGTCTTCAAACTCTTACTTTTACAGAACATCACACATCTTATCCATACACAATATTTAAAAATGATTATTTCGTGCCTTTTGGTTTTACTTTAGATTATTATGTATCGTATAATGATTTAGAGGTAGTTGAGGATATTAATAGAAGTAATATATTAATGAGGGCGCTCGCTTTTGAAGATACCTCAGTTTTAAAGGATTACACTGCAAATATTTCAGCACTACCTTTAGAAGAATTATCTGATATAAGCTTTGAAACATATTTATTAGACTGCGAAAACAGACAAGAGGAAGCTGGCCATTATTTTGAAATGAGGGGTGATGGTTTTACTAGTAAAATAAATCTTGAAGAAGATAATTTTGTTTTTTATTCTGTCCCATTTGACGAAGGATTTACAGCATATGTGAACGGAGAAGAAGCTGAAATTCTAAAAGTTAATTATGGCCTTATGGCAGTTTTTGCTCCTAGTGGAGAGAATGAAATTATATTTGAATACAAAACACCGTATCTTGATTTAAGTTTAACTTTAAGTTTTGTTTCAATTATTATATACACTATTTATTTAATAATTATTAAAAGAAAAAATATAGGTGAATAAAATTTATACACCATTTTGAGAAAGGACTTTATTATTTTATGGAAATTTTATCGATTATTTCAAGAGAGTTATCTCTAAAGCCTTGGCAAGTGGAAAACACTATTGCCCTTTTAGACGAGGGGGCTACTGTTCCTTTTATTTCAAGATATAGAAAAGAAAAAACTGGCGAGCTTGATGATCAAACTGTTAGAAGTGTAGCTGATAGACTAGTATATCTTCGTAATTTAGAAGAAAGAAAATTGGAAGTTATAAAAAGTATAACAGAGCAAGAAAAAATGACTGATGAGATTATGCTTTCTATTAATAATGCTATGATTCTATCAGAAGTTGAAGATATTTATCGCCCATTTAAACCAAAAAGAAAAACTAGAGCCTCTATGGCAAAAGCTAAAGGACTTGAGCCTCTTGCTTTATTAATACTTGAGCAAAATTCTGCAATAAACCCTACACTAGAAGCTGAAAAGTTTTTAAATGAAGAAGTTGAAACTACTCTTGATGCTATTCAAGGAGCTATGGATATAATAGCTGAAACTGTTTCAGATGATACAAATGTTAGAACTGAGCTTAAAAAGTTTTATTATAAAACAGGTGTTATCACTTCAAAAGGCGATGAAGAAAAAGAAAGTGTATACACACAGTATTACGATTTTAATCAGCCTGTTAATAAAGTTTTACCACATAGAGTTTTAGCTATAAATAGAGGTGAAAAAGAAAACTTTTTAAAAGTTAGCATATTAGTAGACACTCCTAATGCCTTAGAAATCATTGAAAAACTATATGTTAAAAATCAAAGCGAGTCTGCAGTTATCGTAAAAAATAGTATAGCTGATAGTTTTTCAAGGCTAATAAATCCAAGCCTTGATACTGAAATAAGAAATAATTTAAGTGATATAGCTTCTACTGGCGCTATTAAATTATTCTCTGATAATTTAAAACAACTTTTATTAGTTCCGCCTGTTAAGGATAAAATTTGCCTTGCTTTAGATCCTGGTTATAGAACAGGATGCAAAATGGCAGTAGTTGATTCAACAGGCAAAGTTTTAGATTCTGGAGTTATATATATGACTTTAGATAATCATGATAAAATTAAAGCTAGTAATCAATTAAAATCTTTAATTAAAAAACACAATGTTGATGTTATTTCTATTGGTAATGGTACTGCTACAAAAGAAACAGAAATCTTTGTTTCAAATTTACTAAAAGAAGTTTCGCAGCCTGTAAATTATATGGTAGTAAATGAAGCTGGTGCTTCTATTTACTCCGCTTCAAAACTTGCAGCTGCAGAATTCCCACAATTCGATGTTTCAATTAGAAGTGCTATTTCAATAGCAAGAAGACTTCAAGATCCTCTAGCAGAACTAGTTAAAATAGATCCAAAATCTATTGGTGTTGGACAATATCAACACGATATGCCAAAAGCAAAACTTGAGGAGAGCCTTGATGGTGTTGTTGAATACTGTGTAAACACAGTTGGAGTTGATTTAAATATCGCCTCTGCTCCACTTTTAGAAAGAGTTTCAGGGCTAAATAAATCTATTGCTAAAAACATTGTTACTTATAGAGAAGAAAATGGGAAATTCTCTTCTAAAAATCAATTACTAAAAGTTCCAAAGCTTGGGCCTAAGGCTTTTATGCTCTCAGCTGGATTTTTAAGAATTCCTTTTGCTAAAGACAAACTTGACACCAGTTCTGTTCACCCAGAAAGCTATAAAGCTGCAAAAGAACTATTAGAATTATTAAATCACACCACTAATGATATCGGAACTCCTACTTTAAAAGATTTAACTGATAGAGCTGAAAAAATAGGATATGAAAAATTAGCAAATGATTTAAACATTGGTGTGCCTACTTTAAAAGATATAATTTCAGAGCTTGTAAAACCTGGTAGAGATATGAGGGATGAACTTCCAAAACCTCTTCTTCGCAGTGATATTTTAGATATGAAAGATTTAACAGCAGGTATGGAACTTAAAGGAACTGTAAGAAATGTTATTGATTTTGGAGCTTTTGTTGATATAGGAGTTCATCAAGACGGCCTTGTTCATCTAAGCCAAATTTGCGATAGATATATAAAACATCCAAGTGAAGAAGTGAAAGTTGGCGATGTTGTAACGGTTTGGGTTATGAGTGTTGATATAAATAAAAAACGTATTTCTCTTACTATGAAAAACCCAAATAAAAAGCTTGACAAAAATTAAACACAGTAGTATACTGTGTAACTGTGTGCGAAATACTCTGCGTTAATTTACTCGACAAAAAATAAAATTTAAGGATCCCCTTAAATTTTATTTAGTCGAGATATTGCTATGTTTACTAATCCTAGTTGCCTTTTAATTTGTGCATCTGGGACCTATGAAAGGATTAAATATTATGAAGCAAGATGTAGTTATTATTGGAGCTGGCCCAGCTGGCATTTTCACAGCTGTAGAAATGATTAAAAAGAAATCTACTAAAAGTATTACCATTGTTGAAAAAGGAGTTAAAATTGAAAATAGGCATTGTCCAAAAGCAAAAACTAAAAAATGTGTTCAATGCAAACCCTATTGCCATATAACAACTGGTTTTTCAGGCGCTGGTGCATTTTCTGATGGAAAGCTTTCTTTAAGTTTTGAAGTTGGTGGAGATTTGCCAAACTTAATCGGCGCAGACCTTACTCAAGAGATGATAGAATACACTGATAAAATTTATCTTGATTTTGGTGCTGACACCCATATTGAAGGGCTTGGACATACTGAAGAAGTTAAAGAAATTAGAAAAAATGCTATTAAAGCAGGCTTAAAACTTGTAGACTGCCCTATTCGCCATCTTGGAACTGAAAAGGCGCACGATATTTATTTAAGTCTTCAAAATTATCTTCTTGATAACGGAGTTAACATTCTTTTTTCTCATGAATGCAACAATATTATTTTAGAAGATGGTGTTTGCAAAGGTGTAATAGTAAGTAATAAAAATGAAACATTTAATATATATGCAAATAACATTGTTTTAGCAACTGGACGTCGCGGTGCTGATTGGCTAGAAAAAGTTTGTGCTGAAAATGGAATTGCACATGCACCAGGCACTGTTGATATAGGTGTTAGAGTAGAAGTAAGAAATGAAATAATGGAAAAGGTTAATGCCGTTTTATATGAATCAAAATTAATTGGCTATCCAAAACCATTTAAAGATAAAGTGCGTACTTTCTGCCAAAACCCTGGTGGATTTGTAAGCCAAGAAAATTATGATAATGATTTAGCCGTTGTAAATGGACATTCTTATAAAGATTTAAAATCGAATAATACAAACCTTGCTATATTATCCTCTCATAATTTTAGAGAGCCATTTAATCAACCTATTGAATATGCAAAAAAAGTTGGCGAAATTACTAATATGCTAGGAGCTAATCAAATATTAGTTCAAAGATTTGGAGATATTTTAGACGGCAAGAGAACATGGCCACACGAATTATCAAAATCAAACTTAGTTCCAACTTTAAGTGATGCAGTAGCAGGAGATATAACTGCCGCTATGCCATACAGAGCGATGACTAATATTATAAACTTTATTAAAGCTGTAGACACTGTTGTTCCAGGATTTGCCTCAAGTGAAACTCTTTTGTATTCACCTGAATTAAAATTTTATAGCAACAAAGTTAAAATGGATACAAACTTTATAACAAATATAAAAAATCTTCACTGTCTTGGAGATTCCTCTGGCTGGACAAGAGGACTTATGATGGCATCTTTAATGGGTGTTTTAATGGGAAGAAATCTAGCTGAATAAAAAAATGCCACCGATTAAAAATCGGTGGTGTTTTTTATTGCATTGCTGAATTTATGTATCCAATTTCATTAGTAACTTTATTTGCTAGAAGATTACTTTCCTCTGCAGTTCTTGTTGTTCTAACTATAGCTGATGAAATTTCTTCCATACGAGCTAGCATTTTTTCAACATTTTCAACTTGCTGCATCATTAATTCATCTATAGTTTGAGCATTTTGAGCCGCTTCATCTGAGAAGTCGATAACTTCTCCCATATTACTTGCTGTTTCCTTAACAAGCTTTGCTCCTATTTGAACACTTCTTATAGATTCATTAACAAGGCTCGCGCTATCACTTGCAGCTTCTGATGATTTAACTGCTAAATTTCTAACTTCATCAGCAACAACAGCAAATCCTTTACCAGCACTACCTGCTCTTGCAGCTTCTATTGATGCATTTAAAGCTAGAATATTTGTTTGGAATGCTATACCTTCTATATTTTGAATAATAGATATAATTTTTTCGCTTGATTTTTCAATATCAGAAATAGCCTCAACTATTCGCCCCATATTTTCATTGTTTTCACGTAATCTATCTGCACTATTTATAGCAATTTCTTTTGATTTTCCTGCTTTATCTTTTGCTTGTTGTATCTCACTCATAACAACTCTACCTTGAGATGTTAAATCATTTAAAGTTTGCTCTTGAGCTAGAGAAGAATCATTTAAAGCTCTTGCAACATCTAGCATATTAACAGAAGTCATACTTAAATTATCACTTCTTGTTCTAATACTATAAAACACTTCTTCTTGCTTTTTAGCTTGCTCTTGGCTTTCTCTCATTCTTTCATTAACTTCTAAAACAAGCTCGTCCGCTTTTTTTGTTTTTTCAGCTGCATCTTGAAGAGATGTTATACCCCAAGAAAGTAAGAAATATAAGAATAATAGAGCAAAGTTTAGTCCTAGTATACCTCTAATTATAGCAGAAGTTGGTATTCCAAAGAAAAACATATCCCTAAAAACAAAGCAAATAACTAAAATTATATCTGTTATCACCCACTGTGATATAATAATTTTCTTATTGTAGTATAAACTATTCATAACAATAGCTGAGGTAATTAATGTAAAGCTCCCTATAACTTCAAATGATACAAGCCCAAAGCCTACTATTAAAAAGTATTGAACGAAAGTTATTAAGTAAACTGTGAATTCCCCTTTAATTTTCTTTTTTGAAAATTGCACACCAAAAACTAATGCTATAGTAAGTAAAACTATAGCCGCCCCTAATAGAAATTCACCACCTATTAGATAAATCAGCCCATACACACTACCACCTGATAATAACACTTGTTGGTTAATTTTTAAAAGTTTATCTTGTTTAATTACAGAGCTTGTATTCATATATTTTCTCCTTTGAATTTAATTTTTTTATAGTCTTTTTGAATTATAGCACAATTCAAATTATTGTTCAATATAGATATATCAATTTTCCTTAAAATCATTTGCTCGCCTATTAATTCTTTTTGCATAATCAATAATTTTTCTATCATACTCTTCATTCATTAAATCTGAAGAAAACAGAAAATCAGCAGTAGATTGATTTGTTGCCACTGGAATATTATATAAAGCCGCTATTCTAAGCAGTGCTTTTATATCTGGATCATGTGGCTGGGAAGATAAAGGATCCCAAAAAAATATCATAAAATCAATTAATCCTTCTGATATTTTAGCACCAATTTGCTGATCGCCCCCAAGTGGGCCTGAATGAAATGCAGTTACAGGCAGATGTGTTTCATCTGCTAAAATTTTAGCTGTAGTCCCTGTTCCAAAAAGAAAATGCCTTGAAAGCTTTTCCTTATTAGATATTGCCCATTTAACTAAATCTTTTTTTCTTCCATCGTGAGCTATTAGTGCTATTCTTTTTTGACTTTCTGATTTTATAACTATATATTCATCGTTATTTTTTTGCATATTATCCCATTCCTTTGTATATTTTAGTTTAAATTAATTTTTTTTAAATATTATCACAATATATTGTATCATATATTTTTCAAATATCTATATTTTTATCATTATTTTACCATTAATTTAATATTTGTTCATATTTATTCAATATAAAAGCAGGAGTATTCTCCTGCTTTTACAATTTATATTATTCTTCTTGTGTATCTTCTGTAGTATCTTCTGCTGTATCTTCTGTAGCTTGCTCTGTTTCACTTTCAGCTGCCGCTTCTGCTTGTGCTGCTGGAACTAATTCTTCCTCATTCCCCTCAGGCACTGGAATAGGCTCTGTTGTTGGTGTAGGAGTTACCTCCGCTGACACTTCTACTACTTTTTCACTCTCTCTTATTGCAACTAAATAGTAATCATCATTTTGTTTTTCAAAAATATAATCCACATATTTTACAATAGGTGTTTTTTCAACATCGGTCCAAGATGTTGCCGCTGCAAGGTATGCAACTGTTAATTTTTTCTCTGTTGAAAATAAGCCTTGCTCTATTTCTGCTACTTCTATTGTATAGCCCGTTGGAATACTTGTAACAGGGATAATATAAGCTTGCTTTTCTTCATCAAATATATAAGTAATACCTGAATCATCAAATGTTTCATATATTAAATCAAGTCCTTGACCAAAAACTGATTCGATATAAGAATCAACAACTATTGCAGGAAGAAGTGTTTCTCCGTATTCATTTTTTTCAAACTGCTCTGTATCTTCATTTATTACCGCTGCCCATATACCACTTAAATATAATATTTTCTTATCAATTAAAGACACATCTTCAACTGGTAGTGGATCATATATTGCAAGAGATGATAATTTTTGTGCATATTCTATTTTTTCTTCTGTATTATCTAGAAGTGCATTTGTTATGCCTACACCAGTTAAAATAATTGAAATAACTCCGATAACTGCAAAAAAACTAAAAACTGCACCTATTATAATTCTTCTGTTTTTTCTTTTTTTAGAAATTATATTTTCTTCTTTTTTATTTATATTTAATTCTTCTTTTATATTTATAAACTCTTCATTTTGAGTATTATTCACTTGATTCATTCTTTTACCCCATTTTTGCATTAATTATTTTTAGCAAGTTTTATTATCATTAAAATAAAACTACTGCTAAACATTATACCATAAATTTTGCAATAAATCAAAAAATAAAGTGATATTTTTTAGAAATTTGTATGATAATTTATGGATATTAATACCATATGCTATAAAAAAACAGAAGAATGGCAAAACCATCCTTCTATTTTATGTAAAATTTAATTTTTATAATATTATACAAACTAACCCTTGGCAGCCCTCATTTACCACTTTTTCAACTGTATCTGCAAGGCGTTCTCTTGCCTCCATTGGGATATTTAATAGTTTTGCATTAAGACCTTGAGTTACTAGATCTTGAAGTGAATTTCCAAATATATTACTTTGCCAAATTTCTAAAGGCTCACTTTCAAAATTTTTCATCATTGATGAAACTAATTCTTCTCCCATACTCTCACTTCCAACTATTGGAGAAACTGTTGTTTCTATATTTGCTTTTAAAATATGCAAACTTGGAGCTGATGCTGTAAGCTTTACACCAAATTTCGAGCCTTGTTTTACCATTTCTGGCTCTTCTAATTTTAATTGCTCGATACTTGGCATAACTATTCCATATCCATTTGCCTCCACCTGTTTTAATGCTGGCTCAATTTTTGCATATTCATTTTTTGCATATATTAGATGCTTCATTAAATTCATCAATGCCCAGTCGTCTTTAACGTCTTCACCGGTTATCTCTTTTAAAGTATCATAATATAAATCACTTTCAACACTAACGTTTAAAACCGCACAACCAGTTCCATAATCTATTCTGCCCATACCAGTGGATGTTAGATATTCTGTTTTTAAAAGATTACTTGCAGCTTTTGGAATTTCGCTAATTTTTTTAATGCCTGAAAAATTCTCTTTAATATCTGCCATTATTTTTTCTTTAGCTTTAAAATCATCATCTTGCATAGCTAGCCATTTTGGAATAGTTACGGATATTTCTTTAATAGGAAACTGTGTTAAAATTAAAGCTAATATCTCTTCTACTGCTTTTTTATCAAGTTCTTGGCAGTTTGCAGTTATTGTGCTCACTTTATATTTATTTTGAATTTCTTCTGCCGCTTTTAAAGCTTCTTTTGATTTCGGATTTTGCGAATTTACCACTACAACAAAAGGCTTAGAAAGACTTTTTAATTGAGAGATAACTTTATCTTCTGCATTAATATAATTCTCTCTTGGTATATCGCTTATAGAGCCATCTGTTGTTATAACAACACCAATAGTAGAGTGATCTTTTATCACTTTATGTGTGCCTATTTCTGCTGCCTTTTCAAAAGGAATAGCTTCTTTGTGCCATGGAGTTTTTACAAGGCGAGGTTTTCCCTCTTCTGTATCTCCTTGCGCCCCTTTTACCATATAGCCAACACAGTCTACTAATCTTACTTTTAAATTCTGCTTTTCTTCTAAAACAATATCAACACCCTGCTCTGGAATAAAATTTGGCTGTGTTGTCATCACTGTTCGCCCTGAGGCTGATTGAGGTAATTCATCTATAGTTCTCACCTTTTTATCAGCGTCTTTAATATTTGGGATAACTAATGCTTCCATTAATTTTTTTATGAAGGTGCTTTTACCACTTCTCACAGGGCCCACTACTCCTATGTAGATGTCTCCACCTGTTCTTTTCTCTATATTTTCATATATGTTCATTTATTTATCACCTCAATTCATAAAAGCTGAAATTATCAGCATTTTATCTTCTTGCAAAACCTTTGTTTCTATTTCATTTTCTTTTAAAATCGAAGGGATAGCTATTCTATATCTTCTAGCTATATCAAAAATACTCTCACCTTTTTTTGCATAGTATAATATTAATGATTCGCTATTTTTTTCTAATAGCTCTTCTTCGTTTTCTTTAAAATCAGATAGTAATTTCACTGATTCTTTAAGTATCATAAATCCATCTAAAATTAAATTTATTTTTAAAGTGAGTTTTTCTTCATTTATAGATACTTTAAAATCACTCAAGGTTAGCGATGCTATATATTCATCTTTTTTCCCTGTATTCACTTTGCTGTCAATAATACAATCTTCTGATTTTACCACAGTGAAAAACTCACCTTGCAGATTTTTTACTATTACATAAGCTGTAACTTTTGCTTTTGCAATTAAATTTTCTTCTTCAAAATAAGTTTTTATTTCTCCTATATTTAAAAACTGATGTACAACTTCAAGACCATTTTCTACAGTTTCTTCAAGATTTAGTTTAATAGTTTTATTTATTGAACTTAAATTCTTGTCATAATAAATTTCTTTGTATTCACCACTACACTCATAAATCTTAGAAAAAGCATCTTTTAGAGCATATACTTCCTGCCTTTTAAATGATTTTGATTCAAGAACTGCTGTAAGATTAGCATTAATTTTTTGATTTTCTGCATTTTGAGTTACAGAAAAGGCTGTTAAATTAAAATCTGTGTATGAAATATTATTTTCATCTATATCTTTTATATCAACTATTTGATTATATAAAAAGGTTTTTCTTAGATTTTGAACCCCTTCTATTTCCTCTTTTGTATAGTAAATATCTGCAGTTACCTCGCCTTTTACATTCACTTTATCTTTATAAACAGAGGTGCTAATATTATTATTAACAGTGCTTATATTAATAATTTGTTTTAAACCTTCTAATTCATCTGCTTCATCTTCAATAGTAAACTGACGATTACCAATGCCTTGAAGTTTAAAATGTTCTATTTTTTCATCATCGCCACAAACTGTTTTTGAGTTTATTGCAGTTATAACTTCTAAATCATTTGCACAGTATACTTTTGCTGAAATTCTATAAACACCTCTTATATCTATTCTTGTTTGGCTTATCGCTCTAGTATTTACATATTGCATTTCACCTTGAGTGTATATAAAATAATCATCACCCACAGTTTTTTCTATATCAATTTGTTTTTGAAATGGAAGCTTTAATGTACTCACTGATAAATTTTCTTTTTCCTTTGCTTGATAATACATGCTCACTTTAAAATATCCATCAATAATAAGTTTATTATCTAGAATATACTTTTGAGTAATTGTGTGCTCGATATTAGTTTTTACAATCTTAAAAACAGGCTCATCGTAATCCGCTAATAAAATTTCTTGTTCAACAGCTTCTTCAAAACTGTAATCAAAAATTTTTTGTGTACTTATAAGACTGTCTAAAAATAAATTATTTGACAATTTAGTCACCTTCCTATCTAAAAAGTAATATACTTTTGTTAATAGGTATTCACAAAAATATTATTTTATGAAAGGTATTTATATAAAATAAAAATGCGACTTAAAATTAAGTCGCATTTTTGTTATTTTGGCTCAAAACCTTCAAATATAAATAAATCAAAATGAGGTTTTGCTGCATCTAATTCTTCTTGTGTGTAAATAGTCCAAGCTACAGATAAGTTTTTAAATAAATTTCTGCATATTTTCCTTGAAAGATTATTGTATCCTTTTTTATCATAAGCTACAAAATCCGGTCTTGATTTAAAATTCATAAGTAGATATTCCATAGCTTTATATTGAGGTTTTCCTTTTGCATAAGCGCCAAAATTACAAGAAAGTTGTCCTCTTATAACATTTGGACGATTTTTTTTATACCACTCAACTGCATCTGGATTAAAAGATTCCATACAGTATAAGCCATTGTAATCCGCCATTAATTTTTCTACTTCTTCGCAAAGTTTTTCTACTAAATTTGGATTCATAACTTTAAGCTCAACTATTAAAGGAGTTTTTTTATCAACTGCTTCTAGCACTTCTTTAAACGTTGGGATAGTTTCATCACTATCTAAAAGTTTATAATTTTTAATTTCATCATAGGTTAAATCTTCAATTTTGCCTTTAACTCCACACATTCTATCTAAAGTAAAATCATGAAATGCTATTACAACATTATCTTTTGTTAATTGAACATCTAATTCCATACCATAGCCTTTATCTACTGCCCTTTTAAAGGAAAGCAATGAATTTTCAGGTGCATCTCCTTTATTATCATGAAAACCTCTATGTGCATATAAAAATTTATAAAATTGTTCTTCAGCAGCTTTTTTAGTTGTGTTTGGCATTATTAAATATAAATAAACTAAAGTTAGTGTTAATAATAAACCTATCATTGAATATAGTATCGCCATAGTGAATGTTTTCCTTTCTCTTTTTAAAATTAATCTTCTACATCAAAATGCTCAAGTCCTGATTTTTTTGCTTCTGGTTTTGAATCTCCATGTTTTACCTGACTCATTGTGCACATCGCAAGAACCGTGAATACTATACAGTATGGGAATAGTATTTCGTATGAAATATGCTGCATTAAATATCCTGATAAAATAGGTGTAACTATTTGCGCCGACATAGAGAAAGTATAGTAGTATCCTGTGTATTTTCCAACATCGCTACCTTTACTCATCTCAACTACCATAGGAAGTGAATTAACATTAACAGCCGCAAGCCCCACACCTATTAAAGCAAATCCCACATTAATTAGTGGATGATATTCACGAAATGTTGCAGCTACTAGAAAGCTCGCTAGCATTAAAACTAGCCCCATCATAATAGTTTTCTTTCTTCCTATTTTACTTGCAAGTATTCCTATTGGGATATAGCTTAGTATTGATGCTATAGTTGCTATTAGAAGAGTTTGCGCATAGCTTCCGCCCTCTAGCCCCCAAACATTTACTGCATATCTTGAATAAGCTGTTTGAACTGCATTGTTTGCCATAAACCATAAAGATATCGACACTAAAATAAAAATTAAACTCCTCATTACATCTTTTGAAAGTTTATCATTTTCGCCTTCTATTTCTTCTGAGTCCTCTTCTTCTTTATATTCAAGCTTTACTTTTTCTAAAAGCTTATTTTCAGGAGTTGTTATAATTAAAGCGATAACAGCAAGAATCATAACTACTGATATTGCAAAAAACAGCATTTGATAGCTTGGATTATCCCCATCTGGAACTAAGAAACTAATAAATACTAAAGCTAGCATTCCGCCAACTGCACCCATTAAATTTATAACCGCATTCCCTTTACTTCTTAAAGGTTTTGGAGTTAAATCCGGCATAAGAGCCACGGCTGGCGAGCGATATAGCGCCATTGATATTAAGGTAAATGCAAGGGCCACTATAAAAAGAGTTAAATTATTAGTATTCGTTGCATACGGAAGTATCGTCATAAACACAACGGCTAATATAGTTCCAACTATTATAAATGGTGTTCTTTTTCCAAATCGAGTATTTACCCTATCTGAAAATGCCCCCATTAATGGAAGCAGAAATAATGCAAGGATATTATCCACTGCCATAATAGTTCCTGTCATTGTTTCATTAAGCCCAAAGCTTTGGCTTAGCATTAAAGGGATTACATTATCATACATTTGCCAAAAGGCACTAATAGATAAAAAGGCAAGCCCTATAAAAAAAGTTCTTTTTGTATTTAGTTTCATTAATTCAGTTTCCTTTATAAATTCTTTTCCTTAGTTTAACTTTTTTTAATATATTTTGCAAGTATTTATTCAAAATTAAATACTATTTTTACTTATTCTTTACAAATTAATTTTTATTATTATAAATTAATTTCCTAGTGGTATAAGTAATATATTTTCTATAGTATCTTAATAAATAAGAAATCTTCACTTTAAAAGTGAAGATTTTTATTTTTTATTATTTATGCAGTATTTGAGGGCCACTTGATGTATCTTTTACAACAAAACCTAGTTTATCAAGCTCATCTCTTATCTCATCCGCTCTTGCCCAGTTTTTATCAGCACGAACTTTTGTTCTCTCTTCTACTAAATCTAAAACTTCTTGAGGGATTTCATCAGTTTTTCTATTATATAAAATTCCTAAAACATCTGCTAATTCATCAAATATTTTCGCTGTATAAACAAGGCTTTCTTTTGTTTCTTCTTTGCCTTTTGTGTTTATAGCCGTAACGAGTTCGAATATTTTTGATAAAGCATCAGCCGTGTTTAAATCATCATCCATAACTTTTATAAACTCTTGTTTATAATTATCACTAATTGCTTTTAATTCTTCTTTTTCGCCATTTGCATTATCAATTAAAAAATCTAGTGTATCTCTTGCTGTATATAATCTTTCAAGACTTGCTTTACACTGATCCATTATTTCTCTTGTAAAATTAAGAGGAGATCTATAATGCGCTGTTAATTGGAAATAGCGAATTGGCTCATATCCATATTCTTTTGAAATATCTCTTACTGTAAAAAAGTTGTTTAAACTTTTTGACATCTTTTGATTATCAACATTTATATAAGCATTATGCATCCAATATCTTGCAAATTCTTTATCTGTTGCACATTCAGTTTGCGCTATTTCATTTTCGTGGTGCGGGAATATTAAATCTTGGCCCCCTGCATGCATATCAATAGTGTCGCCTAAATGTTTTTTACTCATTGCACTACATTCGATATGCCAGCCTGGACGACCATCTGAAAATGGTGATTGCCAGCTTGGCTCATTTTCTTTTGAAGCCTTCCATAAAACAAAGTCTGCAGGGCTTTCTTTTATATCACTCGCTTCAATCCTTGCTCCAATTTCTAAATCAGCTAATGGCTGATGGCTTAGTTTTCCATAATCTTTAAAGCTATGCACTCTAAAATAAACATCTCCATTATCAGCTTTATAAGCATGCCCTTTATTAATTAAAGTTGTCACTATATCTATAATTTCAGGAATATGATCTGAAACTCTTGGTGTACTGTCTGCTTTTTTTACATTAAGGCCTTTTAAATCCTCAAAGTATTCATTTTCATATTTTCTTGCAACATCATCAAAGCTTATACCTTCTTCTATTGCTCTTTTAATGATTTTATCATCAATATCAGTAATATTTGATACATATTCAACTTTATTGCCTTTATACTCTAAATACTTTCTTAAAGTATCAAATATAATAGCAGGCCTTGCATTACCTATATGAATATAATTGTAAACTGTTGGTCCACAAACATATATTTTATACTTATTCTCTTCTAATGGAATAAAATCTTCTTTTTGTCTTGTTAGGGTATTAAAAACTTTCATGTAACTCATATACATTACCTTACCTTTCTTTTTTTAATAAATAAAAAATCGCCAACGCCAAAATAGGCGAAGGCGATTTTATCGCGGTTCCACTTCGATTTATATCTTTTATATCTTTTAACGGAGATAACTCGTATAAAGCTACTATTATTTCACCTTATCTGCTTTTAAGTGCATTCACTGATTTATTTTATTTAAACTGCTTTCAGCACAAGGCAGTTCTCTCTTGAAATTTTTATTATCAGTTACTATTCTTAATACAATCGCATTTTTTCTTTTTTATATTATAACATCTAAAAGTATTATAATCAAGAATTATTTGTTGTCTTTTAGTATGTCTGTGTATGGAATCACATACTGTGCCCCGCTAATAGCAGTTGCAGCTGCCATCGCCCACATTAATGCATCAATAGCAAATCTTAAAGAATCTAAATTTTCTATGAAAAAGCTGCTTTGCATCTCTGTTCCAGAAATAACTACTAATGCAAACACTATACTAAACATTTGAAGAACTGTTTTCGCTTTCCCTGCAAAGGAAGCTGCTATTACAACTCCACCACTTTTAGAAGTAGCCGCTACCATTCTTATACCACTAACGATAAATTCCCTAGTTAAAACTATTAATAATACTATCGGCGATAGATAATCTAAAGTTAAAAGATACACAAATGCAACAGTTGTTAAAACTTTGTCTGCTAAAGGATCCATAAATTTTCCAAAATCTGTTACTAAATTATCTCTTCTTGCAATATATCCATCTAAAAAATCGGTAAATGATGCAATGGCAAATATTATAAGTGCTATTAAAACATTATATCCCTTTTGTGTAGAATTTATACTATTTTGGTAAAATTCCATAAACAGTATAAAAACTGGCATTAATAAAACTCGAAAGGTTGTTAACTTATTTGGTAAATTCATAAAAATCTCCTTTTTAATATAGCTTTATATTAATTCAGCATATAAATCATAAATATCGCTTTTTAAAACTTTTGCTTTTTTTATATCACCGATTTTTATATCACTATCTTTAGATAAATAAACTTCTGCATCAATTTCTGGAGCATCGTAAACACTTCTGCATATAAATAACTCATTTTCATCATCATACTCATCGCAGATAATTTCAATAGTTTTTCCTATCATTTCTTCTTGTTTTTTTGCCATAATTTCAGTTTGCAATTTCATTATAGCATCTGCTCGCTCTTTGCGAATTTCAACCGGAACTTTAGGCTCCATAAATTCTGCTACTGTGCCTTCCTCTTCTGAAAAAGCAAAGCATCCTAGTCTATCTATTTTATATTCTTTAACGAATTCATATAATTCATTAAATTCTTCCTCTGTCTCGCCTATATATCCTGTTATTAAACTTGTTCTAATAACAATTCCTGGAACATTTTCACGAAGACGTTTGATAGCATCTTTAACAATAGCAGTACTACCTTTACGATTCATATCCTTTAGCACCCTATCATTTATATGTTGCACTGGCATATCAATATAAGGAATAACCTTTTTATTATTCGCCATAACTTCTATTACTTCATCATCTAATCTTTCAGGATATGTATACATTAAACGAATCCATTCAATACCATCTATTTTAGAAATTTCTTCCATTAATTCAGCAAGTCTTCTTTTTTTGTATAAATCTTCGCCATATGCTGTTATATCCTGAGCTACTAAAATTATTTCTTTAACGCCCTCATCCGCTAGCCATTTTGCTTCCTCTATACAGTTTTCCCATTCTCTTGAACGGTGAGGTCCACGAATTAAAGGAATAGCACAATAATGACAACAGTTTGAGCAACCTTCTGCTATTTTTAAATATGCATAATGTTTTGGAGTTGAAATAATTCTTTTAGCATTTATATCTAAATCACCCTTTGGGCCATAGCAAGAAAATTTGTTTTCATTTTCTAATCTATTTAAGATTTTTGCTATATTTTTATTTTCTCCAATTCCTATAACTGCATTAACTTCTGGAATTTCGCTTAAAATATCATCTTTATATCTTTCAGCAAAACACCCCATAACAACTATTTTTAAAGCTGGATTTTCAATTCTTGCAGAAACTGCATTGAATATATTTTCTATAGCTTCCTCTTTTGCAGATGTTATAAATCCGCAGGTGTTTATAATACAGACAT
This sequence comes from uncultured Oscillospiraceae bacterium, assembly GCA_964369205.1. Lineage (GTDB taxonomy): Bacteria > Bacillota > Clostridia > Oscillospirales > Ruminococcaceae > RGIG3102. The sequence continues at coordinate 26,022 of CAYJEK010000002.1, forward strand.
CAGCCTCATTCATATCAGGAGTTGTTGTGTGTCCAGCTTTTAATAAAGCATGCACTAAAATATCGCTATCCACTTGGTTTTTAGGGCATCCTAGCCCTACAAATATAACTTTCATTTATTTTTCCTTCTTTACTTTTTTATTTTTAATTATTATTTTTAATAATACAATAATTTCAAAATAAAATATATCACTTTTTATTAACTAACTATAAAAACTAGCATCTTCAAAAAAATCAAGTTCTTCCTCAAAACTTTTCATTGCCTCTTTAATATCTGAAAATTTAAAACCTTTTCTTAAAAGACTATTTACAACTTTTTGCTTATCTTCTAGTTTATTTTTATATTTTTTTGCTAGCTGTACTTTTATATTTTCTATTTGATTTTCTTCACTAAACTGTAATAATACACCATCTATTATATCTTTGTCAATTCCAAGTGATATTAATTTTTGTTTTGCAATAGTTTTTGAAGATTTTTTGCCATTTAAAATATGCTTTGCCATCATATTTGCAAAAGCTTCATCATCAATATAGCCAAGTTCTTCCACTTTTTCTATAGCCTTAATTGTTGTTTCTTCATCATAATACTTTAAAAGTTTTGTATGAAGTTCTTTTTTTGAATGGCTCCTTCTTGAAAGATAATCAAAACATTTATTAACAGCTTTTTTTGTTTGAGCTGTTTTTGAAATACAATCAAGCTCTTCTTTATTAAAAGAAGAGCCGATTTTTATTTTATAGTTTATTAAAGCTAAATCATCAACAGAGAATAAAAACTCTCCATTTACAAATAAAGCATTAAAACCTTTTTTTGTTTTTTTTATATCAGAAATTTTATAATTACTCAACATTTATATCAATATTTGCATTTCTGCGTCTTGTTGGCTTTGCTGGTTTTTCTTCGCCGTCTGTCGTAGGTTCTGCTGCTACAGCAGGCTTATTTGAAAGTTTCATAGCTGTTTTTTGCTTTGCTTCTTCAACTATTGCAAATATTTTAGCCTCAACTTCATTAGCAATTTCAGGATTGTTTTTAAGAAAATCTTTTGAATTATCTCTTCCTTGCCCTAGTCTAATATCGCCATAGCTAAACCAAGCCCCCGCTCTATTTATAACTTCATTTTTAACTGCTATATCTAGAATTTCGCCAAGTTTTGATATACCTTGTCCAAACATAATATCAAATTCTGCTTCTCTAAACGGTGGTGCCACCTTGTTTTTAACAACTTTTGCCCTTGTTCTATTACCTATAACATCTCCGCCAACTTTAATAGCTTCAATTCTTCTTACATCAATTCTAACTGATGAATAGTATTTTAAAGCTCTACCACCAGGAGTAGTTTCAGGGTTACCATACATAACACCCACTTTTTCTCTTAACTGGTTTATAAAAACAACTATAGTGTTTGTTTTGCCTATTTGAGATGTTAATTTTCTCATAGCCTGACTCATTAATCTTGCTTGCAGACCAACGTGAGAATCACCCATATCACCCTCAATTTCAGCACGTGGTGCCATTGCTGCAACAGAGTCTACAATGATAACATCTATAGCGCCTGAACGAACTAGTGCCTCGCATATTTCCATTGATTGCTCACCAGTATCTGGCTGGGAAACTAGGAGTGAGTCTATATCAACGCCTACTGCTGATGCATAAACTGGATCTAGTGCATGTTCAACGTCGATAAAAGCAGCATTACCTCCTGCTTTTTGAGCTTCTGCAACTAGGTGCAATGCAAGAGTTGTTTTACCACTACTCTCAGGCCCATAAATTTCAACTATTCTCCCCTTTGGCATACCACCAATTCCAAGGGCTAAATCTAATGATAAAGAGCCAGTAGACACTTTTTCAACATTTAAAGTTACATTTTCACCAAGGCGCATAATTGCACCTTTACCAAATTGCTTTTCTATATTTTTAAGAGCGGTATCGAGCGCTTTCGCTTTATCTGTTTCCATTTTATACTCCGTTTCTATGTTATAATTTATAATTTTCACTTTACACAACCATTGGTTGTTTTTCTGTTTAACTATATAATATCACACCTATTTTATTTTTGCAAGCATTATTTTTTTTGTGCAACAAGCCCACGGCTAATCCCGTTAATATCTGTTATTTCTTTAATATAAATATACCCATTACCCTCGATAATATTCTTTATATATTCATGCTGATCAAATCCATGTTCAAACACTAAATAACCATTATATTTAATTTTTTTATAGTAGTATTTTGATATGTATTTATAAAACCTTAGTCCATAATCGTCTGCAAAAAGAGAAGTTTCGGGCTCAAAAGTTACCTCTTTTTGTAAATCTTCTTTATAAGCTGGATCAACATATGGAGGATTTGCAATAATCATATCAAAGGTTTCATCTTCAATTTTATCATCAAATGTAAATACATCAGCTTTATAGCTTAATACATTTAAATTATTATCTTTAATATTTTGCTCTAGGTATTTATATGCCTCTTCATATTTTTCAACAGCAGTAACAAAACTATTTGGAACATACTTTTTAATAGCAAGCGCAATAGCACCGCTACCTGAGCATAAATCCATAATATTTGGCTCATCTATTTCTTTTAAAATATCTATAGCCTCTTTGCAAACTGTTTCGGTATCATTTCTTGGGATTAAAACACCTTCTCCTATTTTAAGCTCTAAATCAAAAAACTGCCAAGTACCTAGTTGATACTGAATAGGATATCCTTCTTTTCGCTCATTTGCAAAGCTGATTAATTTATTATAATCATCCTCGCTCACAATAAAATCACTTGGCATATCAAGGCGATTTTTTTTATAAATATAATTTATATATAAATCCGCCTCCATTTTAGGAGTGGTATTTTCGTTTTCTTTTAAAATATTTTCTATTTCTTTATAAACATTAAATAATGTTTTCATTTTATGATAATTCCTTTTTTAATATTTTTTGATAATTTTCAAGATTAATACTTTCTTCAACGTTCATCTTTGTTTCGTTTTTTATCTCTTCATTAAAAGTTGCTTCTAGTGCACTTTTAGCTAGCATTAATATATCATCACTTGGCTCTCTTAGAGTAAGCTTTTGATATTTTGATGGCATTTTAATAATTAAATCCACAAGTATATTATCATTACTCCTAATATATCTATATATCTTTTTTGATATATATATCACCACAGGATAAAAAGCTATTTCTAATAGAAATCTTGAAGCAAAATCAGGCCATGGCAACACAAGATAAAATATAGGACTAATAAAAAATCTTATCGCACTTTCCATAGTTCCGCAAGCTTTTGTAAAGCTCGGTGCATTTTTAAGATTTTCCAGTGTTAATTCCTGTGAATTTTTATAGCAATAAATCACTTTATGTTCAGCTGAATGATGAGCATATATGGGGTACGGCTTTAAGCTATCATTTAAGGCATTTACCCCTCCCATATACATAAAATATCCAAAAATCCCCTTAAGAGCAACCTCTACAACCGGCCTTAGTTCTAAAGGAATGTTTAAATAGCTTGATAAAACATCAGTTACTAATATTAGAAAAAAAGCTAAAAGCATTCCTCTTACAAGATAAGTTGAAATCATTAACTCTGCTTCTATACTTTGAAATGGTTTCTTTTCTCTTTCTTTTTTTATAAATGCCTTCTCAGCTTTTGAAATTTTATCCTCTATTTGAGTGAGTGCTTTATATTTTGAGTATGTTGTATAGTAATTTGACTCTGTTAATGCTAGTATATCCTCTTCAAGGGTGTTTAAAATAGGCATTATTTTAAACCCTCTTTTTAATTCATCATCCACTTTACAGTGGATTTTGCCATCATTTAATCTCATAGCAAATGCAGTTTTTCCATTAGCTTTTATCATAATGCCTCTTTCTATAGATAAACCGCCAATTCTTATTTTATTATCTTTTTTCAAAGCACACCTCTTATTTTATATTAATTATCTTCCTCTTTTGGTAAAACTGCTAGAATTGACTCTATTGCAACTTCTATCATGCCATCATCTGGCTCTTTTGTTGTAAGCCTTTGAAACCACATTCCAGGAGCTGATAATGCTTTTGTTAAAGCAGTTTCACGGCTCCCGTTAAATTTTAAAATTTCATAAGATATTCCCATAACAAGTGGTAGTGCTAAAAGCTTTAATACAACTCTTACTCCTGTTGAGCCCCATGGAATAAAGGAGAATAATATAATGCTAACTACTAAAATAATAAGCATAAAACTAGTTCCGCATCTTGGGTGAAATCTCTTATGTTTTCTTACGTTTTCAATTGTTAAATCATCGCCACTTTCATAGCAAGTAATAGCTTTATGCTCTGCTCCGTGATATTCAAATAATCTTGATGCTTCTTTATTTTTTCCTACTAAATATAGATATATTAAAAATATCACTATTTTTAAAACACCCTCAGCCGCCGCTTTAAAAACTCCAAGAGATATAATATATTCATCAATAAGCCCTGTAATACTAGTTGGCAAAACCATAAATAAAACTATAGCGAGCATCCCTCCTAAAAGAGCCGCTATTGTTCCAATAATTTCATTAGCTTTACTACCTAATTTTTCAATAAGCCATTTTTCGAATTTTGAAAGTTCTTCTTCTGCTCCAAGAGATACATCAGCTGAATACATTAAATGCCTATAGCCTTGAATAATGCTTTCTAAAAAAGCTTCTATTCCTCGCAGTACTGGTATTTTTTTTAGTTTTAGTTTTTTATTTTTTTCAGTTTTTATTTTCAATTCGCCATTTGCAGCCCTTACTACAACAGATGTTGTCTCTGGGCTTTTCATCATAATTCCCTCAATTAAGGCTTGTCCACCTACTGATATGCATTTTTGTTTTTCCATTTATACTATTTTTCCTTTTACACTCTCTTTGATTTCATTGTACTAATCGTATTTAAAGTTATAATTGCAGTTGTTGATTTTTTGTATTCACTTTCTATAAAAAAGCTACCACCGTGAGCCTCAATAATTTCATTAACTAGGGCAAGCCCTATCCCAGAGCCTCTTTTTGCCCCTTTTCCCTTATAAAACTTTTGTGTTACCTTTTTTAAATCTTCTGGATGTATTCCTTTTCCATAGTCTTTAATTTTTATTTCAGCTTGTTTTTCACTTTTCTTATAATCGAGTGTTATTTCTATTTTAGAGTCTTGCTTTGAATACTTTAAACTATTATCCAAAATATTTATAAAAACTTGCTTTAGTCTATTTTTATCTGCATAAATTGGAACTATATCCATAGTTTCTAAAAATTCAAGGCTAACTCCTGCCATTTCGCACCTTGGATTAAACATTAAAACAACATCCTCTATTTCAGCTACTAAATCAAGTCTTTCCTTTGTTAGAGAAATTTCTGCTTGCTGCATTCTTGAAAAATCTAGTAAATTTTCTACCATAGCATAAAGTCGTTCAGTTTCGCTTAATATGATATTTTTACCCTTATAAAAATTTTCTTTATCATTATGATTAATAGTTTCCGTCCAGCCTTTTATAGCCGTTAAAGGAGTTCTAAGTTCATGCGAAATACTTGATATAAATTCATTTTTAATTTCATCACTTTTTGCTAAGTCTTCCGCCATTTCATTTATAGTATCGCACAAAGAGCCCATTTCATTAGTGTATGAGTGCTGAATTCTAACATCGAACTCGCCTTTTGCAATTTTTTGAGCAGTTTTTTCAATTTCTTGCATAGGATTAACAATACTTCGAATAAAATACATACCCGAAATTAAATAAAATATAACAACTATTACACTAGCTAAAAAAATAAATACTAAAACAATTGAAATTTCATTATCTATTTTTTCTAAAGAGGTTACAAGTCGTATTGCATAAGCATCTTGAATTGTTGGATAGATAATGGAAGTTGAAGATAAAACATGTTCGTTCATATCTGTTATATAATCATTAGTATATATCCCATCATCGGTATCAGCGGCAATTTTTATATCCTCTTCATGCATATTATCAGATGGCAAAAACCCTGTTGATGTTGATAAAATATTTCCATCTTCTCCTATTAACATAAATGCAAACTTTTCTTTTTCTGAAAAATCTTGAGTTGTGTTTAAAAGGAGCTGAAATCTTTCTTCATTTTCCATATAAACAGAGGAATCAATAGCCCCTGTTATACTTGCTATTCTATTTAAAATCAAGGTTTGAGCTGCTGAATAATAACTATCTCTAACAAAAAAAGCTGCAACTATTTGAACTATTATAAGAAGTATGATAGTTACGGATAAATTATTTCTTATCCATCTTTTTGTAATGCTATTCATTAAAATTTATACACTCCATCGATAGCCATATCCCCAAACTGTCACTATATATTGTGGGTTTGATGGATCTTCTTCTATTTTCATTCTAAGCCTTCTAATATTTACATCAACTATTTTTAGATCACCAAAATAGTTATCGCCCCAAGCGCCCTCAAGAATTCTCTCTCTAATTAAAGCAACTCCCTCTTCTTTAAAAAATAATTCCATTATACTAAACTCAACACTTGTTAAATCTATAATTTCATCATTCTTTTTTAAAACACGACTCTTTAAATCTAATGTAAATATTCCAGATTTTAATAAATCCTCGTTTTCTTCTTCTACTACTTCATTTTTTACTATTCGTCTTAATAAAGCTGATATTCTCGCTTGCAATTCGCCTATGCTAAATGGCTTTGTTATATAATCATCAGCGCCAACTGATAAAGCCGCTATTTTGTCTTGCTCTTGGCTTTTTGCAGAAAGCATAATAATTCCGATTTCATCATTAATCCTTCTTACATATTCACAAAGAGATATCCCATTAACTCCAGGGAGCATAATATCCATAAGTGCTAAATCAAATTTTTCGCCGTTATCAATTAATACTTTTGCACTTTCTCCGCTAGTTACTCTAGTAGGTCTATATCCTATATTTTTTAAATTTAGCTCTATGAACTCTCCTATGCTATCTTCATCCTCTACTATTAATATTCTATACATAATAAATCACCTTTCTTATTTATCTAATATTATTTTAATCTAAATACATTATATTTTTTGATATAATCTCTCTTTGCTCTTCTGAGACATCTTCATTAAATGAAATTGCTATCCTTAAAACTCCTACCTCGAATATTTCCTCATTAGCATTTATATAAAATGCTGTTCCTGGATGAATTATTCTTATTTTCACAAGTTCATCTAAATCACTAATATCAACATAATTTTCTTCTTCTATATCCTCTTGTGTGTTTTCATTTTCATATCTTAAAACACTCCATTCAACTCCTGAAATTTGATTTAGCTTTGTGTAGCCTTGCCATTCATCTGGAAGTTGTACGAATATTTGATTTTTACCATCTATTACACCAAACATTTTTCTTTGGGCTGGCTCAATTAAAAAGTTTGTCCATTCCATATAGTCTAGCTTTTCTTCTTCAGGCGCAACTATTATTGTTGAGGTTTCTAAATAGTTATCCCCATCTATATCTTTACTTACAAGTTCATAATCATAATTCCAGATTTTTTGAACAATACTATTTTCTAAAACATTAATAAATTCTTCATCCTGATAAGATATAGCCTCTGTGTATATAATATTTTGATTATCTTTATAATCAATTATAATCGCCGGTGTTTCACTTTTTGTAGATTTGCTAAGTTTTATACTTTGGATATTAGCATTCACAACATTTAAAGTATATTGTGCTAAAATACCTATTTCCTTTTCTTCATTTAAACTCACTAAATTTATTGAAGGCAATCTATCTTCTAAATTAGGTTGTCCTATAATTAAATCGTCATTTCCATCTTTTGTAACATCACTCACTATGTAGCTTTGGCAAAGCTGATTATATGCATTTGTAAAAACACCATTTTCATGAAAATACATAGTGACAATTTTTTCGGTTGTATTAGAAAAAGTATAGGTTACTAAAAGCTGATTACCTTTTGATTTATCAAACTGAATTAGCGAAACATTTAAAACTTCACTTCCAAACCCTTCAAAATCATCAATAACTTTCCATACGCCATCCCTTTCTTCTAAAACGGCCATTCTAATATAACCACTACTACTAGGTGATGAATAAAAAGCTATTACTTCTTCTGTTAAATCATCGTTTATATCAATATATTGAATAGGAGATATATTATCCCCTTCTTTTAAATACTTTAGCACTACTTCTGAGGAGTTAAAAAGAGTTATTGCATCAACAATTTCCGCTTCATTTTCTGAAAGCTTTGGAGATGATAACAATTCAAAAACATCATCTGAATTCGCATTAACTGTGCATCCTGATAATGTTAAACCCATCAAAAGTATTATTATTAGTTTTTTCATTTATACTTCCTTTTTTAATATAGTTATATCTATTTTACCACTAAAAAGCTAATATGCCAATACTCATTATAAATACTCCTAATATTATACCATAAATTATGTGTGTATTTCTTGATATTTTCATCCCATTTGGTATTAATTCTATTATAGAAGCCTGGCACATAATGCCTGCTATAATTGGCATAAGACCATTAATAAATCCTTCATTAACTATATCTTTTAGTAATAAATATAAAAAAATTCCAGCTACCGGCTCTATAATTCCAACTAATAATGAACGATTAAAAGCTTTTCTTTTACTACCAGTTAAATATAAAATTGGTGCAGCTATACTAATGCCCTCTGGAAAATTATGCAAAGCTACAGCAAAAGAAACCCTCATACCCATATTTATATCACTAGAAGATACAAACATAGTGAGCATTCCTTCTGGAATATTATGAAGAGCCATAACTAAAATAGTTATTAAAGTAAGCCTATTTACTAAATTTTCATCGCTCTTTGTTGGCACTACTAATTTTATAAAAAGCGAGCCTATTATCCACCCTAAAATAAAAAGTGAAAAAACACTTTTTAAAGCATCTTCAGAATTCATAAATGAATAGTATCCAATAAAGCTTTCTGGAAGCAAATCAAAAACAGAAATAGTAAGCATAACACCTGCCGCAAAGCCTTGAAATAAAGCTATTTTACTATCTGTTATTCTCTTTTTTTGCATTACTACAAGCAAAGCACCTACCGCCGTTGAGAGTCCTGCTAATACACATAAAATAATTGGGTACATCATTTTAAAAAACCATTCCTTAAATTTATCTTTTCTTTTATGTATATGCAAACTATTAAAAAATTAGCCTTAATAAGATTTAATTTTAGTAAAATAAAAACCTGTAGAATTCTACAGGTTTTTATTTTTAATTAATATCCGCTTGTTTTTTCGTTATTTAAAATTTTAATTGCAGAAGAAGTTCCTAGTCTATCTGCTCCAAGAGAAATAAATTTCTCCATATCTTCTTTTGATCGAATTCCGCCCGCTGCTTTTATTTTAACATTTTCTCCAATATGTTTTGAAAATAGTTCAACATCACTAAAAGTTGCACCGCCTGTTGAGAATCCAGTTGAAGTTTTAATATAATCTGCACCTGCATTTGTAACGGCTTTACAAAGTGCTATTTTCTCATCATTAGTTAAAAGGCAAGCTTCAATAATAACTTTTAATATATTATCACCTACAGCTTTTTTAATTTCTCTTATTTCATTTTCTATATAAATAAAGTCGCCATCTTTTGCTTTTGATATATTTATTACCATATCAACTTCACTAGCGCCTTTTTCAATAGCATCTTTTGCTTCAAAAACCTTACTTTTTGTTGTCATTGCACCTAATGGAAATCCAATAACAGTACAAACAGCAACTTTTCCTTCTAATTTTTCTTTTGCAAATTCAATAAAGCTTGGATTTATGCAAATTGAAGCTGTTTTATTTTCTAGCGCCTCTTTACATATCTCTTCTATATCTTTTTTAGTAGCATCTGCTTTTAAAAGTGTATGGTCTACTTTTGATAAAATTTCGCTATTAGTCATAATAATAATCCTCCAAAAATAATTTTATGTTATCTTATTTATTGTATCATTAACCAACTTTTATATCAATAGAAAACAAAAATTATATCTTTTTTTGTAATATTCACTCTTTTTAGTTGACACAATTACAACACTATATTAAAATATAATATTAGAATTAAAGTATAAAATACAATATTAATATATAAGGAGTACCTATGTCTTTTTTAAACAAACTTTTTGGTAATGCGCAAACCAAAGAATTAAAATCTATAACTGCTTTAATGCAAACAGTTGTAGCGCTTGAGGATAAATATAAATCCTTTTCAGAGAGCGATTTAAAAAATCAAACAAATGTTTTAAAAGAGAGACTTTCAAATGGTGAAAGTCTTGATGATATACTCGCTGATGCTTTTGCAGTTTGTCGTGAGGCATCTACAAGAGTTTTAGGCATGACACACTACCCTGTTCAAATAATTGGTGGTATTGCTCTTCATCGCTCTAATATAGCTGAAATGAAAACTGGTGAGGGTAAAACTCTTGTTGCAACTTTGCCTGTTTATTTAAATGCATTAAGCGGAAATGGTGTTCATGTTATCACTGTTAATGATTATCTTGCAACTCGTGATAGCCAGTGGATGGGTAAATTATATGAATATCTTGGCCTTACTGTGGGATTATGTGTTCACGGTATGAATCCATCTGAGAAAAAAGCTGCATATGCTGCTGATATAACATATGGAACAAATAATGAATTTGGATTTGATTATTTAAGAGATAATATGGTTATATACAAAGACAATATGGTTCAAAGGGGATTCAATTTTGCTATAGTCGATGAAGTTGACTCTATTTTAATAGATGAGGCTAGAACTCCTTTAATTATTTCAGGTCAAGGTGATAAATCAACAGATTTATATAAAATTGCAAATACATTTGCAAGAACACTTTCTGCTTTTAGAGTAGCAGAACATGATAGTAAAGAAGATTTAGATGATAAAACAGAAGATGTTATCATTGATGAAAAAGCAAAACAAGCAACTCTAACAAAACATGGAATTAAAAAAGCTGAAGAATTTTTTAATTTAGAAAACTATTCTGATGCTGATAATATGACTATCGCCCATCATATAACACAGGCTATTAAAGCAAATAATATAATGAAACGTGATGTTGATTATGTGGTGCGCGAAGATGAAGTTGTTATAGTTGATGAATTCACTGGCCGTTTAATGCAAGGCAGAAGATATAATGAAGGATTACATCAAGCTATCGAAGCAAAAGAAAATGTTAAAATAGCGCACGAGAGTAAAACTTTAGCATCAATAACATTTCAAAATTACTTTAGAATGTATAAAAAACTTGCTGGTATGACTGGTACTGCTTTAAGTGAAGCTGATGAATTTTTAGAAATATACGGACTTGCTGTTTTAGAAATACCAACAAATAAACCTATTGCAAGACAAGATTTAAATGATATGGTTTTTAAAACAGAAAGAGCAAAATTTAATGCTGTTGTTGAGGATGCTGTTATTGCACACGAAAAAGGGCAACCTGTTTTAATTGGTACTGTTTCTATTGAAAAATCAGAAGAAATAGGACAACTACTAAAAAAACGTGGTGTTCGACATGAAATACTAAATGCAAAACATCACGAGCGAGAAGCTGAAATAGTAGCTCAAGCTGGTAAAAAAGGTGCTGTTACTATTGCAACTAATATGGCTGGTCGTGGTACTGATATTATTTTAGGTGGTAATCCTGAATTTATGGCAAAATCAGAGCTTCGCAAAAAAGGCTACACCGAAGAGATGATTGAAAATGCAACAAGCTATTTTGAAACAGATGATGCTGAAATTATAAATCAAAGAGAAGAATTCCAAAACTTAGATAAAAAATACAAAGATATGCTTTCTAGCGATGCAAAAGAAGTTAAAGATGCAGGCGGCCTTGTTATACTAGGTACAGAAAGACATGAGTCTCGCCGTATCGACAATCAGCTTCGTGGCCGTGCTGGCCGTCAGGGTGATCCTGGTATGAGTAAATTCTTTATCAGTTTTGAAGATGATTTAATGAGACTTTTTGCAAACACCCCTGCTAGCTCATTAATTACATCATCAGTTCCTGATGATATGCCAATAGAACATAAAATGCTAACTAACACTATTGAAACAGCTCAAAAACGTATTGAAGGACGAAACTTTGATGTTCGTAAAAACGTTTTAAAATACGATGAAGTTATGAATAGCCAAAGACAAATTATCTATAAGCAAAGAGGTGATGTTCTTTCTGGTGGTGATGTTTCAAACGAAGTAAAATCTATGGTTTCACAGTCTATTACAGATAATGTTAACCTATTTTGTTCTGAAGAAAATGCATCTTTATGGAACATCCAAAGCTTAAAAGACACATATCGTGGCTGGCTGATAACAGATGAAGAACTTGTTTATTCTGATGAAGAATTAAACACTCTAACAAAAGATGATTTATCAAACTACCTAATCGAAAAAGCAACTAAAATACTCACTGCAAAAGAAGAACTTTTAGGCGATGAAAAAATGAGAGAATTTGAAAGAGTTGCCCTTCTTCGAAATGTTGATAAAAAATGGATGGAGCATATTGATGCTATGGATCAACTTCGCCGTGGAATAGGACTTCGCGGATACGGCTCAAGAGATCCTGTGAGCGAATATCGAATGGAAGGCTTTGATATGTTTGATGAAATGATAGAAAGTATTCGTCAAGACACAACTAAAATGCTAATAGCCGCTCAAATAAGAGTTAATAATCCTATTAAAAGAGAGGAAGTAGCAAAAGTTACTGGAACTAGTGGTGGTAGTGAAAGCGCTCCTGTAAGAAAAGCTCCAGATAGAGTAACAAAAGTAGGAAGAAATGATCCTTGCCCTTGTGGAAGTGGAAAAAAATACAAACAATGCCACGGAAAACCTGGTGCTGAAAAACTATAATTTTAAAAAACTAGGCTTTGCCTAGTTTTTTTAATTGACATTTTCTTTTTAAAAATGATATATTCTATATATAAGTATATTTAATAATATTTAGAAAGGATTTATTATTTTTATGATTTCAGCTATTAATTTTTCAAAAAAATACGGAAATTTTACAGCTATTGATAGTATTAATTTTAAAATAGAAAAAGGAGAAATTGTTGGCTTTGTTGGAAAAAATGGAGCTGGCAAGAGTACAACTATTAAAGCTTTATTAAATTTTATATTCCCAAGTGAGGGTAAGCTTTATATAAACGATTTAAATAGCGCCACTAGCGCAAAAGAAATTAAAAAAATCGCAGCTTATATGTCTAGTGATGCAGGTTTTTATAACAATATCACTGCAAAAGAATTATTTTTATTCTATTGTAATTTTCAAAACATCGAATACAAAAAAGCTACTGATTTATTTGAATATTTCGAACTTGATGAAAATAAAAAATTTAATGAATTAAGCCTTGGAAATAAAAAGAAAGTTTCTATTATTCAGTGTTTATTATCTGAAAAGGAAGTGTTAATTTTAGATGAGCCTACTAATGGACTTGATCCTTTAATGCAGGAAAAATTCTTTAAACTTCTTTTAGAAAAACGAGAAAAAGGTGCTACTGTTTTTCTTTCTAGCCATAATTTAAGCGAGATAGAAAAATACTGTGATAGAGTTTTAATTATAAAAGATGGCAAAATTATAGATGATATTGATTTAAAAAAGGTTTCTATTAAAAAAACTCAAACTGTTTACTACAAAACAAAAGATGGCCTGGAAAAAACATTTGATTATAATGATGATATAAATGAATTAATTAAATCACTATCACTTTTAAATCTGCAAACACTTGAAATAAAAAATAAAAATGTTACTGATGATTTTATAAAATACTACAAGGAGGAAGAATAGATGAAAAACACAATAAATCTTGTAAAACTTTCTTTAAAAACAAATAAAAATCAAATTTTAATTTGGTGTGCTGTTATATTCTCTTTAATGTTTTTATATATGATTTTATTCCCTTCTGTTAATGATTTAGCGGCAATGAAATTTGAGGCACTTCCTGAGGAACTAATGATATTCTTTGGAATGGATAATTTAACTTCTCTTTCCACTCACACAGGATACCTTGGAATGATATATAATTTAATTTTAATTGCAATTAGCATATTTGCTGCTATTTTTTCAGGAAGTATTATTCAAAACGAAGAAAAAAATAAAACTATAGATTTTTTATACTCTTTAAACACTTCTCGCAGCGAAATATATATAGCAAAATTTTTATCATCATACACTGCTTTAATGTGTGTTTTAATATCTGCATTTACCTCGGTTATGATATGTGGATTTATTAATGGTGGTGAAACATTTTCTTTACTCGAAAGCTGGCAAATTTTAAAAATTTCTAGTATATCAACATTTGTTTTTCTAGGTATAAGCACTATGCTCGCAGGAATTTCTGGAAAAATTTCCGCTTCTATGATTTCAAGCTTATTAGTTTTAATTAGCTATACTCTTGGATTTTTTAGCACTATTGCCCCTGATAGTTTATCGTTTTTTAAGTATTTTTCACCTTTTGAAATGCTTAGCCCTCAAAATGCTGTTGCATTTGAAACACAAACAATGCTTTTTACTATTATTTACTTCTCTTTTATGCTTGTGTGCATCTATATCGGATGGCATTTTTATAAAATTAGAGACTATGAATAAAATTTGGCAAGCCAAGTTTTATTCATTAAGTAAATTTATTTTTCGCCCAAAAGTATAGGCGAAATTATGCTATTTTAATAGCATAACCATAACTTTACTTTTCTTTGATTATTGGCAAGCCAAGTTTTATTCATTAAGTAAATTTATTTTTCGCCCAAAAGTATAGGCAAAATTATGCTATTTTAATATTCTTAAAAGGAGATTTTTATGACTAGATGCCCTTGGCCAAAGCTTAACACTTCTACAATTTATCAAACATATCACGATACAGAATGGGGTGTTGCCTCTTATGATGATGCATACATCTTTGAAATGCTTGTTTTAGAATCTTTTCATTGTGGTTTATCCTGGCTTTTAATCCTTTCAAAAAGAGATAATTTTAGAAGAGCTTTTGATAATTTTGATCCAGTTTTAATTTCAAAATATGATGAAGTTAAAATAGATGAATTAATGCATAATGAGGGAATTGTAAGAAACAAATTAAAAGTTTTAGCAACTATCCAAAATGCAAAAAGTTTTTTAAGTGTTCAAAAAGAATTTAAAAGCTTTTCAAATTACATTTGGAGTTTTACAGATAATAAAATTTTAAAATTCCCTTTTGATGCTTGCACTTCAAAAAACGAATTATCAGATAGGGTATCAAAAGATTTAAAAAAGAGAGGCTTTAAATTTTTAGGAAGTGTAACGGTGTTCTCTTTTTTAGAGGCTATTGGCATTATGAATAATCATTCTACCGATTGCTTTTTATACTCTTTAGGCGATAATGATGATTAGATTATTGACTAATGAGCCTTATTAGTGGTATAATACCATAGAAAATTAAGTTTACACTATAAAAAGGGCTTATTACTAAGCTCTTTTTTCTTTGATAAATTATAAAGGAAAGGAAAATAATATGATTTTAGTTGAGAATTTATCTTTTCAATATCCTAAAAAAGATTTATATGACAATGTTTCATTTTCAATTGAAAAAGGCGAACATTGTGCTTTAATTGGAACAAGTGGGAGTGGAAAAACAACTCTTATTGATATTCTAACTGGGCAAAATAAATATTTATATGATGGAAAAGTAACTATTGATCCTGAATGCAAAATTGGATTTACTAGCCAATTTTATAAACACGAAAAAGAAGATACAACTGTTTTTGATTATATAGCTGAAAATTTTATAAAAGCACAAAAAAATATAGATGAAATTTGCGATAGAATGAGCACTAGCGAAGACTTTGATGCGGTTATGCTGGAATATCAAGATGCTCTTGATGAATTTGAAGCTATTGGTGGAAACAATTATGAGAATTTAATTTTAAAAAAATTAAATCTTTCAAATTTAGGCGCTCATAAAGATTTATCTATTTCACTTCTTAGTGGTGGTGAATTTAAATTAGTTCAGCTTATAAAAGAAATGATTAGTTCTCAAGATTTACTTATTATGGATGAGCCTGATGTGTTTTTAGATTTTGAAAATCTTGCTTCACTAAAAAATCTAATTAATGGACATAAAGGTACTTTAATCGTTATCACCCATAATAGATATTTATTAAATCAATGCTTTAATAAAATTATTCATTTAGAAAACACTAAAATTCAAGAATTTCAAGGCAAATATGATGAATACAATTTATATCTACTTGAAAAGAAAATCGATATTCAAGAAATTGCCCTTGCAGATTCTTTAGAAATTGAAAGAAATGCAAAAGTAATCGAAAATTTACGTGAAATTGCCTCTTCTAATGCAGAATCTGTTCACGGAAAAGCTTTAAAAGCAAAAGTGAGCCATCAAGCAAGACTAGAAGCAAGACAAACAAAAGAGCCTTTTATCTATATAAAAACTCCAAATTATTACTTCACTTCAAGCGAAATTACAAAAAATGAAGAAATTAACACTTTAATTTCTGCTAATAATTTTTCACTTTCATTTGATGAAACACTTTTAGAAAATGTTGATTTTGAAATAAATTTTGGCGATAAAGTGGCATTAATAGGCGCAAATGGAACAGGAAAAACCTCTCTTTTACGCCAAATTGCAAGAAATGAAAATCCTTTAATATCTATAAAAGAAAACGTTAAAATTTCTTATCTTTCTCAGCTTCAAAATGAAACACTTAATGATGAAAACACTATTTACGATGAATTTTTTGATGCTGGATTTTCAACTTATGAAGAAATTGAAAATCATTTAAATCAATTTAGCTTTGAAAAAGAGGTTATGAATAGTAAAATCAGTAGCCTATCAGGCGGTGAAAAAAACACTCTTCAAATGGCTAAAATTGCAAAATTTAACACTGATATTTTAATATTAGATGAGCCGTCTAGTCATTTAGATATTTATTCTCAAGTAGCTCTTGAAAAAGCTATCAGCGAATTTTCAGGAACTGTTTTAATGGTTTCTCATGATTTTTATTTTATTGCAAATTGTATGGACTATGTTTTAATTATTGAAAACAAAACAATTCGCCGAATGAGCAATAGAAAATTCAGACAAATGATTTACTCAAAACATTTTAATAAAGATTATTTATTAATTCAGGAAAAATACACTCAAACTGTTAACAATATAGAATCTGCTATTTTAGATAATAATTTTAATTTAGCAAGAGACTTACTTATTACAGCAAATAAACTACTTCAAGATATGAAATAAAAAAAATCCATCTTAATGATGGATTTTTTTATTTTTTATTTACTTGCTACTTCTCTTAAACATGATGGAAGTGGGAATTTTTCATTTGTTTTATGAAATTCAACACATTCACAGCATTTGCCAAACCTTGGGCAAGTAGTGTTTTTACAAGAACAAGTATCTGCATGACAACTCATAATTTTTCTCCTTTTTAATATAATCTTACCTCTTCATATTACCATAAATTAAAAAGAAAAGCAAATATACTATCTACAAAAACGACACTATACATTTATTTTTATAGATATCATTCGCTTTTAATTTTATTAAATTATCTTGCTTTTCTATATCTTCAATCACATTTTTTCTTGATGGAAGAGATGTCCACGGCTCTATGCAAACATAAGGAGCTGTAGTTTTTGGTCTGTGCCATATGCCAAGATAGTCCATATTAAAAAACTCTACTTTAACCCCTTTTTTGCCCTTATTTGATTTTAAAAAAATAGTTTTATCCATATTTTTTAAAACTATAGCATCTTTATCAAACAAACTATGCTCTAAGTTTAGCTTTTTATTATCTATTAAATCAAATTTTTCATCATTATTATTAACAAAATTATCCTCACTAAAGCCCACTCTTACCGCTTTACATTCATTTAAAAACTCTAAATAATAATCTTCAAACTCAAGGTTTTCCTCTAAAGGCAGTTTATATCCTGTATGTCCACCAAGGCCAAAAAACATATCTTTCTCATCTTTATTTTGAACTATATATTCTATTTCTAACTGATTTTCTTTTAAAGTATAGTTTATATAAAAATCAAAATCAAATGGATACTGCTTTTTAGTTTCATCATTTGATTTTAATAAAAAGCTAATAAACCCATCTTTCTTCTCACAAACTAAAAACTCACTGTCTTTTGCAAATCCGTGTATGTTCATAGTATATATTTCTTCTTTATAAATATATTTTTTATCAGTAAGCCTTGCTATGTATGGAAATAAAACTGGAGATGAATCTTTCCAGATACTATCATCTCCTTGCCAGATGTATTCTGTGTTTTCATTATCCTTCACTGATTTAATTTCAGCGCCCTTAGAATTTATTAAAACAAATATCTTATCATTAAAAATTTTACTTATCATAGTTTTAAACACCTTCTTTTATTCTAGCTTGTATATTTTCTAAAGAAGGAATACTTGGAATGCCTCCTCTTTTTTCAATACATAAGCTCGCTAAAGCATTTGCAAACAAAAGAAATTCTTCTGATTTTTTTAGAGAAACAGATTTTATAAAAGTATCTTCTTTTAAAAATTTATAAATAAATCCTCCAAAAAAGCTATCTCCTGCCCCTGTTGTATCAACAACTTCTTTTGCTTTAAACCCTTTTACAAACTTACTTTCACCATTTATAAAAGCTAGACTTCCTTTACTTCCAAGGGTGATAAGAGCAATTGAAATTCCCATATCATTTAAAATTTTTCCAGCTTTATCTGGCTCTTTTTCACCCGTTATAAGTTCGCATTCTTCATCAGAAATTTTAATAATATCAACGTATTTTAAAACACTTCTCATCTCTTTTTTGGCCGCTTCAGCATTAGCCCACAAAGATGCTCTATAATTTGGATCATAAGAAATTACACAGTTATATTCTTTCGCTTTTTCAAGGGCGAAAAAAGTTGCTTCTTTTGAAGGATTTTGAGTTAGTGAAAGTGAGCCAAAGTGAAAAACTTTTGATTTTTTTATAATATCAATATTAATTTCTTCTTTTTTTAGCATAACATCTGCACTGCTTTTTCTTGCAAATGAAAAACTTCTCTCCCCTTTATCATTTATATCAACAAAAGCAAGTGTTGTAAAATAATCTTTTGATGAAATAACTCCACTAATATCTATATTCGCATTTTGCATAGTCTCTTTTAAAAAATATCCATGCATATCCTCGCCCACTTTTCCAATAAAGGCTGTTTTCATTTTGCAAGAAGAAACTGCTGCAAGCATATTACAAGGTGCACCGCCTGCATTTTGCTCAAACAATTTTTGATTATCTTTTGATAGGCCATTATAGGTAAAATCAATTAATGCCTCTCCAAGGGCTACTACATCAAACATTCCGTTTCTCCTTTATTTTACTCTAGGGTATTCATTACATAATAAACGATATGGTTCTTCATCTTCTTCAATTTTTGGAAATCTTCCCACATTTTCATAAAATCTATTATCAGTGTTATCATCATTACACATAGAAACTTCACCTATTAAAACAGCACCTGTTCCCTCTTTAACATCAAAGTCATGATACTGGTGTGGATGAAGAGTTATACTTTCACCAGGCTTTAATTCAACAGCTGTTCCAGCTTTAACAAAGTAACTTCTACCATCGCTATTAACTAAAACATCACTATTAGAAAGTTCTCCATTATCATCATTATAAACGTGAATTATCAGTGTTCCACCACCTCTATTTATAATATCTTCGCTTTTATGAAAATGAAAATGCATTGGTGAATGCTGGCCTTCTTTTAGCATTAATAATTTTTCAGCATAGCTTTTTGAATATTTTTTATTTTTAGTGTTTCCGTTTCTTAAAGTTATAAGAGCAAATCCCACCTTATCAAAATCAGAAAGCCCATAATCTGTTATATCCCAGCCTAGCATATTATCTCTTATTTCATCATATTCTTCGTTTTTTTCTTCCCATTCTTGTGGTGTGAAATGGCAAAATGGTGGAAGAGCAAATTTATACTCATTTATTAATTCTTCCATTTCTTTTATAGCTTTATTTATTTGCGAACGTTTCATAATTTTTCACTCTCTTTCTTTATTTTTAAATCTAAATTAATAATACACTTTTAGAAATCTATTAGCAATATACCTTATCAATATTTATGTAATATTCTAAAAATTAACTTAATATTTTATGCAATATTATGAATATATTTTCATTTACAAATCTTACTAGTTCGTGGTATGCTTTTAGTAAAAGTATTATTAATAAAAAGGTGGTAATTTATATGGATAACAAACATATTTTAGATGATAGCAAAATTTGTATGGATAGTTTTGAGAATAGAGAAACCTATTTTGGCGCCGTTACTCCGCCAATAATTCAAACTTCTCTTTTCTCTTTTAAAAATTGGGATAGCTTTATAGAAGGCATAACAGCCGAAAGAGAACACTATGTTTACACAAGGGGTGTAAATCCAACTACTGAGATTTTAGAAAACAAGCTTGCAGCCCTTGAAAGAGGAGAAAAAGCAAAGTGTTTTTCTTCTGGTATGGCTGCAATTAGCTCCACATTATTTACTCTTCTATCTCATAATGATCATATCTTATTTGTTAATAATGTTTATGGTCCAGCTCACAACTATGTTAAATCTTTAAAACGATATGGTGTAGAAAGTGATAACTGCTTTATTGAAAATGAAGAAGATATAAAGGCTTATATTAAAGAGAACACAAAAGTTATATATCTTGAAAGCCCATCAACAATGAATTTTGATATTGTTGATTTAAGAAAAATATCTAGTATTGCAAAAGAAAAAGGAATAATCACAATTATTGATAACACCTGTCTTACTCCTTTATATCAAAAACCTATAACTCTTGGTATTGATTTAGTTTTACACTCACTCACAAAGTATATAGCAGGCCATAGCGACACTGTTGGGGGCGCTGTTATAGGAAGTTATGAGTTAGTAGATAAAATCTTTGAAGTAGGTCATCAATTAGGTGGCGGTGTTATGCCTCCATTAGACGCATGGCTCACTATTAGAGGTCTTCGAACTCTCCCGCAAAGGCTTGCTTTTCAAAAAAATAGTATAGAAAAAGTTATTAGCTTTTTACAAGACTTAAAAAATGTTAAAAAAATAAACCATCCACTAACTTTTACAGGCAAGAAAAAAGAAATTTTTGAAAGTCAAGCATCAGGATACACAAGTCTTTTTAGTGTTGATATAGATTTTAAAAGCTATGAAGATTTAACTAATTTTATGAATTCATTCAAATTATTTAAACTAGGTGTTAGCTGGGGAGGCTTTGAAAGTCTTGCAATTTCACCAAACTATAATAATAAAGAAAATCACAAAGCCCTTAAAGATAATAAGCAATCTGTTAATTTAATAAGGCTATACATAGGCCTTGAGGAGCCAGATTTAATTATTGAAGATTTAAAAAGAGCATTTACTGCTATTGGCGAAGTATTTTAATATATTTAAAAAGTAGACTTTTAAATAAAGTCTACTTTTTTATTTTTTAATATTTTCTTATAATCGCTATTTTTTATTCACATGCATATTCATAATCTTTTGCTATTTCTAAAACAGCATCAAAGATTATATCTTCTAATTTATTACTAAGTTTATTTTGCATTATTTTTTTATATTGATTTGGCATATATAAATAAAGCATATTTAATGGAATTTCTATATTTTTTAAATTATTTATAAGTGTAGAAATAGCCTCTTGCACTTCATTTACGTTTAAATAATATCTACTTCTATCAGAGTAGCTATACTCTCTTGATAATTTTTGCTCTAATTCATTTCCATGATAATGATTTTTCCAGTTTTTTGGATTTTCTATCATAGCTTTTTCAATAACCTCTATAAAATTTGCTCTATTTTCTAATGGAATTAATTCTTTTTCAATAAAACTTAGCATATATAAAGCTTGTTTTAATCTGTAAGTTAATGCAGGTCCAACTTTTAAAATCGAGATTTTATCTCTAACCATTTCTTTTAATTTTTCTTTTGGCTGATAATCAGTTGAATGTCCCTCAAAAACTAAATTTTCATACCTTTTAATACTATTTGATAATTCTTTTGCTTTACTATCATCATATAAAAAAACACTAGAATCCGAAAATTCAACTCCTGGCTGAACTACCACCGCAACAACATCATTTAAAAAGGCTTCCTCAAGATTATTTTTTATAAATTCATTTTTATAAGCATTAACAGTTTCATAAAAATCTTCAACTTTTGTAACCTCAATTCCTTCCTCATTTTCAGTTGCGCCTCCTGGGATAGGAACTTCGCTTCCTATTACAAAAACAGGCCTTTGAGAGTTTTTTGGCATTTCACTAAAAGCCCTCATACACTCTTTATAAAGCTCTACACCTCTTTTTGCAACTACTTTAACTTCTAATTTTTCATTAACATCATCACTATTTAACTTCATACTTGTATCAAGATGAATTTTTAAAAATCCTGCTTTAACATATTCAAACACTAAATCTTTTGCTTTTTGCATAGCTATTTCTTCATCATCATTTTTAAAAGTGAGAGGTCCTAAGTGATCTCCACCAAAAAACAATAATTCCTTTTTGCATCCCACTTCATCTGCAATACTAAAAACAAAATTTATAAAATCTTTTGGTTTCATACCTGTGTATCCGCCAAATTGATCCACTTGGTTTGCAGTAGCTTCAATTAAAACAGGCTCATTTTTATTTTTTGCATTTATTAATAAAGCTTTAATTACAAGGGGGTTTGCTGTGCAATACGAAGGAATTCCTTTTTTAATACTTTCTTTTAATAAACTAGTCATAGTAGCACCTCATTTTAATTAATATTATTTAATTTCAAATTCGTCAAATATTTTTCGTTTTGTGGCATTACTTATATCTAAATACTGATATTTGCCCTCACTATACACAACGTATTTATTCATAATATTATTATCAACAGCATCTACAGCATATTTTGCAAATCCAGCTGCATGCATTCTATCTAGAGCCGTTGGAGTGCCTCCTCTTTGCTGAAAACCTAAGAGATTGCATTTAACATTAAGTCCCATTGTCTCTTTTACATAGTTTGCAGCATCTAGCATTCTAACTATTGTATTTTGGCTATCACCTTCTGTAAACATAACTGTTACAAAATCTCTTTCTTTTTCATCTCTTATCTTTTTAATTTTTTCAGCTATTTCTTCATTAGTCATTGGCTTTTCTGTTAAAACACTAAAATCTGCCATTCCCATTAAAACTGAGCTGTGTGTCAAATACCCGTCCCAAGCACCTAAAGTTTCAACAAAGAATACTCTTCCTGGCATTGCCATACCAGTATCACTTATACCATCTAAATAATCCACTTGCTTATTTAAAGCTGTATCATAACCTATACTGTATTCACTGCCATAAATATTATTATCAATAGTGCATGGAATTCCCACAATGTTAATACTTTTTTCAACTGAGTGAATAGCATTAGCACCCTTAAAACTGCCATCTCCACCTAATACTATAAGAGCATCTATATTATTCTTTTTAAGATTTTTAGCAAGTAATTCTTGATTTTTTTTCTCGCTGAGTTCTACAAAACGTCCTGTTCGAAGTTCTGTTCCACCTTTTTTATACCAATCTTGTACTTTACTTATAGTTAGAACTTCAAATTCCTCATCACGAATTCCAAGATAACCTCTATAATATCCATAAACTGTGTGTCCTAGTGTTTTTGAATATTTTACTATTTGCGCAACACAAGCATTCATACCAGGAGAATCTCCACCGCTAGTTATAACTGCTATATTCATAATTACAATAAACTCCTTTTTAATCTATTTAAGGTTTTATCAGAAAATGATAAAACCTTAAATATTTTTTTATTAACCTTTGTTAGCACTACCGAAAATGTCAACTTTACCTTTAACAACTTCTGCGCAAGCTTCTTTTACAGGAGTCATATATTTTCTTGGATCAACTTCTGTTTCTGGAAGTTCTGCACACATTTTTCTTAGAGTATCTGTATAAGTCTTTTTAAATTCTGTTCCAACATTTATTTTACTAATACCAATTTCAACACACTTTTTGAAATCTTCAACTGGAATACCAGTACCGCCGTGTAAAACTAGTGGGCAATCTGTTTCTTTTGTTATAGCTTCTAATCTTTCAAAGTCTAGTTTTGGCTCACTTTTATAGAATCCGTGAACTGAACCAAAAGCAATAGCAAGTGCATCAATTCCAGTTTTTGCAACATAATCTTTAACATCTTTAGGATCTGTAAATGTAGCACTTCTATCATCAACAACGATATTTTCTTCTTTACCACCAACTTTACCTAGTTCTGCTTCAACTGAGCAGTGATAATCTTTTGCAAAATCAACAATTTCTTTTGAAATTCTAATATTATCTTCATATTCCTCAGCAGAAGCATCTATCATAACTGATGAGAATCCAGCTTTAATAGCTTCTTTTATAAAATCTAAATCTGTTGCATGATCTAAGTGCAAGCAAACTGGAATATCAACTTCTTGTGCCATACCTTTTACCATACCAACTGTTTGATGTAAACCTATGTATTTACAAGCACCCATTGATGCCATTAATATAACTGGTGAATTTTTAGCTGCTGCACCGTTTATAATTCCTTGTGCATCTTCATAGCTATTAAAGTTAAATCCGCCAACTGCGTATTTACCTTCTCTTGTGCCTTCTAAAATTTCTTTTAGTGTTGCTAATTCTTTTAGTTTTGTTGTATTCATAATACTACCTTTCCTCTCATTGTTTGAAAACCTATTTTTCAAACTAATATCTTTTATTTAATAAGTTTGAAACCTGTTTTCAAACTTCTACCATTTATTTTTCAATATTTTTTTCAAGTTTTTTAATATGCTCATCAATTAAAAAGTATGCGCCAAATAAAACTACTCTATCGTTCATTAAAGAGTATCTAACTAAATCTTCTGAAATTGGCTGAATACTTCTTTCTTTTAAAGTTCTCATTAAGTATGGATGGAAAAACTCTCTTGCTTTTGTAACTCCGCCACCTAAAACTACAGCCTCAGGATCTAATAAATTACAATGATTTGCAATTCCAAGGCCTAGATAATATCCCTCATCTTTATAAACAGATAAGGCATACTCATCTCCCATTTGAGCCGCTTCATTTAAAAGTTTTCCATTTAAGTTTTCTTCTTTATAAAAAGCCAAATCAAAAGCCTTACTTTTTATTCCACTTTTCATATCTTTAATCATTCTATTATTTATAGCCGTTCCAGATGCATATAATTCAAAACATCCACGACTGCCACAAGGACAATCTAAGCCTTCTGGAACTATAGACATATGTCCAACTTCACCAGCCCCACAGTTTTTGCCGTGATAAACATTACCATTTATGATAACTCCACCACCACAACCTGTGCTAACTGTCATATAAACAACATTTTCTAGCCCATTTGCAACACCAATTCTCACTTCTGCAAGTGCTCCAAGATTGCCATCATTATCAAGAACAACTTCTTTTTTATAATCTTCTTTTAATCTTTTAACTATAGGAAAATCGTGCCATCCCATTAATGGTGCATGAATAATAACACCTGTTTTGGCATCAAGTGGGCCTGGAGCGCCTACTCCTATTCCTATAACTTCATTCATATCTAAAGAAAAATGATTTATAACATGATCTAGCACTTCTTTGGTGTTTTGGTAAACTGCTTCTTCTCCCATAAATGTTTTTGATGGGGCAGTGTAAGCATAATCATCTACCATTTTCCCCTCTTTTGTAAAAAGGGCTGCAGAGGTTTTTGTGCCTCCAATATCAAGTGATAAATAGTATTTCATAACCTCTCCCTTTTAATTACGCTTTTTTCTTTTGAGCCATATCAAAGATAACAGCTAATAGAATAATAGAGCCTACAACTACATTTTGCCAGTATGAAGATATTAATAATAAGTTCATACCATTATTGATTACCGCAATAATCGCAACCCCAAACATAGCTCTTCCAACTGAACCACTACCACCTGAAAGGCTTGTTCCGCCTAAAACAGTTGATGCGATAGCATACATTTCATATCCCTCACAAGCACCAGGCTGTCCATTTTGAAGTTTTGATGCTATTAAAACACCTCCAAGAGCTGCCATTACTGAACATAGAATATGAGATTGCAGTATTATTTTATTAGTGTTTATACCAGATAAATGAGCTACGTGTCTATTAGATCCAGTTGCATAAACATGACGCCCGAAAACAGTTTTTGATAAAAGAATATGCATTAAAGCAACAATTATCACTGTAAAAATTGTAACTATTGGGATAATTCCATTAGGTTCTGCTTCTGTTTTTATTAATCTTCCAGCTCCAAGCCAAGAAAAGCTTGTTGAAAGTCCATAAACAGATATACCACCTGTAACAATATAAGTCATACCTCTTGCAATAGTCATCGTTGCAAGTGTTGTAATCATTGGAACAACTTTAAATTTTGTTATCATTATACCATTAAAGTATCCGCAGATACCGCCAACTACAATAGCTGAAAACAAGAGTATCACTATTGATGTTACAACTGACATTTCTGGAAATTGAAGACCTATCATAGCAGAAATAACACCTGCTAAAGCGGCAACTGAGCCCACTGAAATATCAATACCACCTAGGATAATAACATATGTAAGGCCTGCTGCAAGAAGCGCATTAACAGCCATTTGTGAAGTTAAGTTCATAATATTTCTTGATGTTAAAAATGTATCAGTAGTAACTGAGAAAGTTACACAAAGAAGAATTAACACAAAAATTACCATATTTTTTTTAAGCCATGCTTTTATATCAATATTAGCCATAATAATTTATACCTTTCTTAAATACATTAATGATGCAAACTTGCAAGTTCCATAATATTTTGTTCTGTAGCTTTATCGTATGGTAATTCGCCTTTTATTTCGCCCTCACTCATAACGATTATTCTATCACTTATTCCTAAAACTTCAGGTAGTTCTGAGGATACCATAATAATGCTTCCCCCCTCAGCCACGAAAGTGTTCATTAATGCATAAAATTCAGATTTTGCATTAACGTCTATCCCTCTTGTTGGCTCGTCTAGAATTAGCACTTTAGAATTTGCAAGCAGCCATTTTGCAAGGATAATCTTTTGCTGATTTCCCCCTGATAAATTCGCAACTATTGCTTCTATAGAAGGAGTTTTAACCTTTAGTTTTTCAACATACTCTTGGCTAACTTTTTTCTCCCATAAAAAATCTAGAAATCCTAGGTTTTTACTATTGTTTTTTAAACTTGGTAAAACTAAATTGTTTTTTAGTTCTGCATTAAGCATAAGCCCTGTTCTTCTTCTATCCTCAGTAACAAATCCAATTTTTGCATCTATAGCCTCTTTTGGATTTTTAAAATTCACTTCTTCATTAAATAAGTAAACCTTACCTTGAGTAAAATTACGAGCACCAAATATAGCTTCCATAACCTCTGTTCGCCCAGAGCCTATAAGTCCTGCAAAACCAACTATTTCTCCAGCTCTTGCAGTAAAAGATACATTTTTAAATTCGCCTTTTGCTCCTGTTAAACCTTCAACTCTTAAAAGTTCTTCTTTTGGAGTATGAGGCTGTCTATTATAATAGTCTTTCATTTCACGTCCAACCATACTAGCTACTAAGTCTTTTTCACTCACTTCGCCAATATTAAAAGTTCCTACTTTTGTGCCATCTCGTAAAACTGTAACTTTATTTCCCATTTGAAACATTTCTTTTAATCTATGTGTTATATAAATAACTGCAACATTTTGCTTTTTTAGAATATTAATTTGTTCGAATAAAGCGTCCACTTCATTATCTGAAATAGATGATGTTGGCTCATCCATAATAACTACTTTAGATTTTTTAGTCATAACTTTTGCAATTTCAACCATTTGCTGCTGTGCAGCTGTTAAATCTCTTGCAATATCTGTTGCTTTAATATCAACTTTCATAAAATCAAGCATATCTTGTGCTTCTTTATTCATTCTCTTCCTATCTAAAAGAATTTTATTACTTTGTTTTTGCTCTGCACCTAAAAATATATTTTCTGCAACTGTTAAATCATTCGCAATACTAAGTTCTTGATGTATAACTGATATACCTGCATTAAGAGCTTCTCTTGGTGTTTCAAATTTTTGAGTTTTACCATCAAAAATTATTTCACCGCCATTCGCTTGATATACCCCTGATATAATTTTTATTAATGTAGATTTTCCTGCACCATTTTCTCCAAGTAAACAGTGCATTTCACCAGGATAAAAATCAACAGAAACATCTGTTAGCGCTTTAACTCCTGGGAATGTTTTTACAATATTTTTAACTTGTAGTGATGGATTCATATATCTTATCCCCCTTTTGCCTTTTATAGTTTTAATTAAATTTTAAGATGAGTTAAAGATATAACTCATCTTAAAATTAATTTTTCAAATATTATTGTGCTGTTTCAGCAGTAATGATGTATGGAGATATCATTATTGTATCTTGAGCAACACTACCATTTGTTAAGTAGTCAACCATGTTTTGGCTGATAACTTGGCCAATTTCATTTGGATTTTGTGAAATTTCTGACACCCAGTAGATTCCATTTTCAGCATCTAACATAGCATCAACAGCTTCAGGGTTACCATCAAATCCGATAATTTTTGTGTCAGCACCAGCAGCTTTTACAGCAGCTAAAGCACCTGTAGCAGCAGGATCACCAACTGCAAACACAACAGCTATATCATTATTATTAGCAACTAAAGCATCTGACATTAATTGTTCAGCTTTAGCAGCATCGCCTTCATAGTTTCCTAAATCTATCATATTTAGGTTTTTATCTGAAGCAGAAACAACTTCTTCCCATCCAGCTTGACGGTCGATAGTTGATTGTGGTTCTGGGAAGCTTATAATACCAACTGTATCGCCTTCTTCTGCAAGTCTTACAGTTTCTTCTCCGCCTAGTCTTCCGCCTTCAACGTTATCTGTTCCAACGAAGCATTTGATAACATCTGTCATATCACTTGTACAGTCAAATGTGAAAACCGGAATACCATCATTGTCAGCAGCTTCCATAGCAGGAGTTGTGCCGCCTGGATCATTACAAGAAAGAGCTATAGCATCAACGCCTTGAGCTACAAGGTTATTGATGTGATCTGATGTTACATTACTGTCTAATTCGCCATCATAAACGATAGCTTCAAAGCCAAGCTCATCAGCAGCTTGTAGAATACCTTCTTCTATAAGGTTATAGAAAACGTGTTCTCTAGATCCTACTATAAAACCAAGTGTTAAAGTTTCTTCAGTAGTTTCTTCTGTTGTTGTTTCAGCTGCTTCTGTTGAAGAAGAACAGCCCGCTAAACTTGCCATTAGGGATAATGAGATTAGAATGCTTAAAAATTTTTTCATTAGTTTGCTCCTTTTTAAAATATTGAATAAATATACGTATTAAGTTAAATCATTTTTAATCTAACTGTACGTTAATATACAACAATAATACCAATTATTAGCACATATGTCAACGTTTTATGTTTAAAATATCTAATTTTGTTAATTGGTACAATTTAGAAAGTTCATTTTTGTTTAATATATGCAATTTTTTTCATTTTCTATAATTTGTGAAAATTTTTTCATAATTAATATTAATTACATACCTATTTAATACTATATACATTTTATTTACCAATAAGTAGCAATTAATGAAATTTTTTTCATACTTTAAATTTTATTTTTTTATTTCTAAAATTATTAGAAAAGAATATATTGACCATTTTTCAGTTATATATTATAATATAGGTATTGAAATTTTGTATAAATGTATTTTTTGAATATTTATGCAAATAAAACGTATTTTATTTATTTTTATGCATTCAAATATAAAAAGGAGAACTTATATTATGTATGATATTATTACTATAGGCGAAATTTTAGCTGAAATTTTAGCTGAAAAACAAAATCAAGACTTTTCTGAAGTGGGCGGAACTCTTCTAGGTCCATTTCCAAGTGGCGCTCCTGCTATAATGATAGATCAAGCTGCTAAAATGGGAGCAAAAACCACTATAATATCAAAAGTTGGTAAAGATGCTTTTGGAGAACTTAATAAAGTAAGGCTTAAAAATTCAGGAGTTGATATTTCTAATATCATTGAAACTGAGGATAATACAACTGGTAATGCCTTTGTTACTTATTTTTCAGACGGTTCAAGAAAATTTGTTTTTCATTTCTCAAAAGCTGCTTGCGGTGAATTATCTGATGAAGATATTGATGAAAATATTATAAAAAATTCAAAAATCTTACATATTATGGGATGTACAGTAACTGGTAGCCCATCACTTGCTAAAGCTATTTTAAAAGGTGTTAAAATAGCAAAAGAAAACAATGTTAAAATAAGTTTTGATCCCAACATTAGGCCTGAGCTTTTAAAAGGTGATTTATTAGATTATTTTAATGAAATTTTAGATTCATGCGATTATTTACTTAGCGGCAAAAGTGAGCTTATAAATCTTTTTGGCGACTATGAAAAAAATATAAAAGATTTATTAAATAAAAAAGATCGTGTAATTGTTATTAAAGATGGCTCTAAAGGTACACTTGTTTACACAAGAAATGAAAGCTTTAAAGTTGATACTTTTAAAGCGGTGGAAGTTGATCCAACAGGTGCTGGAGATAGCTTTGATGGCACATTTTTAGCCCTTGTGTGTGAAAAAAGCGATTTAAAACTAGCCACAAAATACGGAAATGCCGCAGGTGCTCTAGCTGTTTCAAAAAGAGGGCCTATGGAAGGCAATGCAACAAGAAGTGAAATAGAAAGCTTTATTTTGCAAACTCCATATCTAAATATTGAAGATATAGAAAACCCATATGTTTAAATTTTACAAATAACGAGGATTGGTAATATAAATGAATTTAGTTGAATCAGCATTAGAAAATATAAAGATGAATTTAAATATCTTATCCACTTCAGAAAGAAGAGTAGCTGAATTTATATTAACTAATATAGATAAAATAGACTCTTTAAATGTTGTGGAAATCGCATCTAAAAGCGCCACTAGTGAGGCAACTGTTGTTAGAATGAGCAAAAAACTAGGATACAAAGGATTTTATCAGTTAAAAATTATGCTTATGCACAGTCTTGAAGAAAAGGCTGATAACATAAAAGCTGAAATAGATAATATGTCCTCATTTTTCCAAGGTATGGCGCAAAATATGCTCGCTATCTCACAGGTACTTAATGAAGAAAGCTTTTTAAAATGTGTTGATTTAATAGCTGGCGCTAATACTGTTCACGTTATCGCTTCTGGAAACACAATTCCATCTATTTTAGAATTTTGCTTTAGACTTGGGCGCATAGGTGTTGCTACTACTAACTCCATTTCAGATGAACTTGAATTATCAAATATAAATCTTGCAAGATACGGTGATGTTGTTATCGGTGTTTCTCATAGTGGTGGCTCAAAAAAAATAGTAAAAGCATTAGAAATCGCGCAAAAAAGAGGAGTTTCTACTATAGCTGTAACAGATATGCTAGACTGCCCTTTAAAAAAATACTCAACTCATTATTTAAGTAGTGGAATAGAAATTTCTCATGTTTCAGTTTTTGGAGCTGAATCCCACGTTAACACAAGTGTTATTCTTGATGCATTAATGTTTTTTGTTTCTAAAAGGAAACAAACATTAAATGGTGTTGATATGTTTTTATCTGAAACTCATATATTATAAGGAGAAACTTAAATTATGCAAAAAACAATAGAAGACTTAAAACTAGCAAGAAAAAAATTCACCTTTAATCGCACTATCCTCCTTCTTTCTGGGCTTTATTTTTCATATGATTATATTTTAAATTTCTCTCATTCTCCCCTAGTTTTTAAAATAATTATGGGGCTTATTATTTCAGCTTTATTTATAGGATCTTTTTATATTCATAAAAAATTAATCCCTATGGATGCTGAAATAAATGCTATGCTAAAAGATTTAGATAATGATACTAATGAAAATAAATAAAAAAAAGGAATGGTTTGCACCATTCCTTTTTTATTTTCTAGTACTTATTTTCCTTTTTCAAATAGCTTTCTTTCAATAGTAAAATAGATTTTATTATAGAATACACTATAGCCGGAGTAATTAAAAATAAAACCACTTGAAAATTTGTTAAACTAAAATACTTATAAAATGCAATTTCTTTATTTAAAGTTATCTCTTCAAATTCATATAATTCGCCCGAAACACTTCCTATATCAAGCCTTACTACATAAGTGTTGTCAGGATAAATATAAAAAGCCTCATCGTAAACTGAAAACTCTGGAAACAGTCTATTATAATTTGAAAAATCTTGATTTTCGTTTTCTAAATAATAAGAACACACAACCCCTGTTGCATTATTTTTTAATTTATAATAAACACTTTTTATCTCTTGATTTTGAGAAAAAATCATCTGTGCATCTGCCCCTATTGAAACAAGAGTTGTATCATCTATAACTTCTAAATCATGTAAAGAAAAATCATTTAGCGAAAGGCTTATCTCTTTATAATCAGAAACCTTATCGCTTAAAAAATTAAAACTACCACTTAATATAAATATTGTTATACTTACAAGATATAAAATTATTAGAAGATATTTTTTTACATCTATTTTTTTTATCATTTTATTCATTATCCCACCTCGCAAAGAAATTCAAATGTGAGATTATTATTTATATTCTCTACCTTATAGATAACTGATTCGCCATTTTTAGTGCTTTCTAAATTATCGCTAAATAAATCTTTAAAATTTAAAACTAATCCATCATCACTTCTTTCAACAAAAATATACTCACATTCATTTTCTATTATATAATCTTTAAATTCGTCTTGAGATAGCTCATAGTCGTATAATCCGCTAGCCTCGCCTTTTAAAGTTAGTGTGCCACCGCCAAAGCTATATTCTAATTGAAGTGGCAATAAATCTGCAGAATATTGAAACCATCTATTTCCATTATCACCTTGGCTTATAAAGTATATTTTGCCTTTTTCATCCTCGCCAAGTTCCTCTATAATATCTAAAGATGTTAAAACCACATCTTTTCTTTCATATAAGTACCCATCGTGATAATCAATAAAACTCATACCTGATGGTATAAACTGATTATATCTATAAGTAAAAACAAATAACACACCCATTAAAAAAATTACTGGAAAAGCTATTAGTTTTCTTTTAGAGTTTATTATTGATACACATAAAAAGAATACACTTGCCATAAACCAGCCAATTAAATAAGGATAAATATATCTCTCATAACCAACAAGGCTTGTGTTTACATCTGATTTAAATATAAAAACAAATGTAAAGCCTAAGAAAATATAATAAGCAAAAAAGCCTAAAATTGAAAGAATATTAAAAGATAGACACCTAAAAGAAAATTCTCTATCATTTGAAACTATTGCTGATATAATAAGTATCGCTGTTATAATTATCATAATAGTAAAGCAAGAGCCTATCATAGATATAGGAAGATTAAAAAACATATCTGTCATTAAATCCATCACTCTTTGAAATTCTTCTGTTCTATCTATATTAAAAAGCTGTTTTACACCTTCTATCATCATAGTTGCCATACTAGTTTGCTCAGTTTTTTCAAGTGTACCTGTGGTATCATTAATTATAAAACTATTTATATAATACGACCAACTTAAAAAACCTATAAGAACACTTAAAAGATTTGTTATAATATGAGAAATTTTTGCTTTTAGCCCTTTGAAAGAGAAAAATGTTATATCCTTTGTTAAAAATAAAATATCAAAAGATATAATACCCCAAGAAATTAAAGCAAAAGGAAGTGCTGTTTCCTTAATCATCACTAAAGCTAGTAAAACAACTGGTATTGGCCATAATTTTGCTTTTTCTTGTTTTAATATATAATATAAAACTAAACTTATGCCAAATATCCACCCCATAGGCATATCAGCTAGAGCTGTCATATAAACATTACTTGGCTCAACTAATTCTCTATTTACAACAAACACATATGATGATATATATAATATTGGGAGCAGTAAAATTCCTATAAATTTTTTATTATTTTTAAAAGGAGTTAATAAGGCAAAAAAAGCTGAGAGCGCAATAATATTTGGAGCTATAAAAACTCTCCACTGTGTATAATCTCCAAAAAACTCAAAAAAGTATCCCAGAGATATAAGCCCTGCCTTTTGAGATGCAACCCAAGCCCAGCCTATTTCAGCCGTTACTGGAAGCTCGTTATTGATTTTCATCATTTTAACAGCTGTTCCCCAAAAGCTAAATTCATCCCAAGAATTAAGTAGTGGCTCTCTTATACCAAAAAAAACTATCATAACACTAGAAATTATAATAAATCCATAAAACCATATTGATAGTTTTGGAATATCAATTTTTTTCATTAAAATAAGAATTATTATTGCAGCTGATATAATAAAATATAGGTATGCTGAAAATAAAAGCATATTAAGCATACCAAAAAAAACTAAATAAACCATTGTAAAGCAAACTGCAACCAGTGGAGCTACTCCATCTGGTATTTTTAATTTACTTATAAATAATAGTGAAAAACCCACTAGTGAAAATAAACTCAAAAGAGTGAAGATAATTTCCATTAAAAACTCGCAATCTATATAAAATTAATCATTATAAAATCTAAACATATTTAGTAAATTATACCATAAATCAGCTTCTTCATCAAGTGAGCATTCTTTTAAAGATGTGATTTATCTGTGTAAAAAAAGAGGCATAATGCCTCTTTTTTTAGTTTAAATCAATTTCAACTAGATGTTTTAGATACCCATATCCCAAAAGTTCCATTTCTTCATAAGGAATAAATTTTAAGGATGCTCCATTTATACAATACCTTAGTCCCCCATCCTCTTTTGGCCCATCATCAAAAACGTGTCCTAGATGAGTATCGCCCACTTTGGATTTTACTTCTGTTCTTTTCATAAAGAATGAATTATCTTCATTTTCAATTATAACTTCATCTGATATAGGCTTTGTAAAACTTGGCCAACCAGAGCCTGAATCATATTTATCATTTGATAAAAACAATGGCTCACCTGTTACTATATCAACATATATTCCAGCAGCTTTATTATCATTTAATTCACTAGAAAAGGCTTTTTCTGTTGCTGCATTTTGAGTTACATCGTATTCAAGATCTGAAAGTGTTTGTTTTAACTCGCTATCACTTGGAGTAGTGTATAAATCAAAATTAATTTCTGGCTCTTCATCGGCTTTACCCAAATCTATATGGCAGTATCCATTAGGATTCTTTTTAAGATAATCTTGATGATATTCTTCTGCTTTATAAAAATTTTCAAGCGGTATAGTTTCAACTACTATTTCATCCTCATATTCATTTTCTAAAGCTAGTATAGCCCTATCGATAACATCTTTATCTTCTTCATTTATATAATAAACACCTGATCTATACTGAATTCCTTTATCGTTCCCTTGCTGATTGAGGCTTGTTGGATCTACTACTTGGAAAAACTTTTCTAGTAGTTCTTCTAAACTCACCTGGTTTGAATCATAAACAACCCTTACAGTTTCAGCATGTCCTGTTTTTTTATAAATAACATCTTCATAACTAGGATTTTCAGTATCCCCGTTTGCATACCCTGAAATACTCTCATAAACTCCTGGGATTCTTGCCATATATTCTTCAACACCCCAAAAACATCCGCCAGCTAGGTATATTTCACTTAGATTTTTTTCCTTGATTAAAGTTTCTATATCCATATTAAATTTTTCGTCTTGCATTCTCATATTTTCTTCCTCACTTTTATTTGCAACTACTTCTAAAAGGAATACAGCTGATATAATTGCAACTAAAAAGCCGTATTTTAAAAATTTATTCTTTTTCATATTATTGCCACCTCTTTTGCTACTTTAAACTATTGGTTTGCCTTTTCTAATTTGATTATATTGCTTTTTAATGTGAGATATTTGATAGAATTTTTTATATTGTTGTTTTTATATAGATATTCTATTACTAAAAAGAAAATTTTTATACAAAAAAAGAATCTTACCTAAAAGATAAGATTCTTTAAAATATTTTTTAATTATTTAACGTTGTAAAAACAGTCTTTACCTTGATATTGAGCAATTTCTGCAAGTTCATCTTCAATTCTTAGTAATTGATTGTATTTTGCAATACGATCAGTACGGCTCATTGAACCTGTTTTAATTTGTCCAGCATTTAAGCCAACTGCAATATCTGCAATAGTTGTATCTTCTGTTTCACCTGAACGGTGTGAGATAACACAAGTATATCCTGCTTTTTTCGCCATTTCTATAGCATCAAAAGTTTCTGTTAAAGTACCAATTTGGTTTACTTTAATTAGAATTGAGTTTGCAATTCCTTTTTCGATACCTTCTTTTAAGATTTTAGGGTTTGTTACGAATAAATCATCCCCAACAAGTTGGATTTTTTCGCCTAGTCTATCTGTTAGAGCTTTCCAGCCGTCCCAGTCGCTTTCTCCAAGACCATCTTCAATAGAAACTATTGGATATTTTTCAACCCACTGTGCATACATATCAATCATTTCTGCAGTTGTTTTTGTGCCTTGTCCTGATTTTTTAAGTTCGTAGTTGCCTGTTTCTCTGTTGTGGAATTCTGAAGCAGCAACGTCTAGTGCGATAGAAATATCTTTACCTGGAACATATCCAGCAGCTTTAATAGCTTCAACGATTAATGTTAATGGTTCTTCATTACCATCATTACAGCTAGGAGCAAATCCGCCCTCATCGCCAACATTTGTATTGTAGCCTTTTGTTTTTAAAACTTTTCTTAAAGCGTGGAAAGTTTCAGAGCCCATTCTTAGAGCTTCTTTAATATCTTTTGCGCCAAGAGGCATAATCATAAATTCTTGGAAATCAACAGTTGAGTCTGCATGAGATCCGCCATTTATAACGTTCATCATTGGAACTGGTAGAGTTTTACCATTAAATCCACCAAAGTATTTATATAGTGGCATACCGTAGAAATCAGCCGCTGCGCGAGCTGCAGCCATTGAAACACCTAGAATTGAATTTGCTCCTAGTTTTGATTTAAAATCTGTTCCATCTAAATCAAGCATAGCTTTATCTAGTGCATTTTGATCTGTTACATCCATTCCTAAAACTGCTTCTGTGATAATGTCGTTAACATTATTTACAGCTGTTAAAACACCTTTTCCTAAATAACGTGTGTTATCACCATCTCTAAGCTCTAGTGCTTCTCTTTCACCAGTTGAAGCGCCTGATGGCACCATTGCACGGCCAAAAGCCCCTGATTCTGTTGTAACTTCAACTTCTAGTGTTGGGTTTCCGCGAGAGTCTATAACCTCACGTGCATAAACATCAATAATATGTGGCATACGATAAATCCTCCTGTTTGTTAATAATTTCACATTCATTATAACTTAATTAAATGAATAAGTAAAGAAAAAAAGAAAAATAACATCTTTTTTTCATATATTAAGTCAAAAGTATATAAACGATACACTTTATCGATATAATTATACAACACTTATAAGGTATATGCAATAAAAATTGCTACCGCTAATAGATAAAAGCGATAGCATTTTTTATTATACATTTGATTTTGATAAACCGATTAATGCTCCAATACTTCCTGATATAATATCTCGAAACATTGAGAATGTTACCGTGGTACTAGAACTATTCACTATTAAATGACTAAAGTTTCTTGCTACTAATAATATAAT
This sequence comes from uncultured Oscillospiraceae bacterium, assembly GCA_964369205.1. Taxonomy (GTDB): domain Bacteria; phylum Bacillota; class Clostridia; order Oscillospirales; family Ruminococcaceae; genus RGIG3102. The sequence goes on from CAYJEK010000002.1 coordinate 63,656, forward strand.
AAGGCAAAAAATACAAGCCACAGTTAAAACTATTATTTGAACATTCACTCGAAAAGTTGAAGCAGTGCTAATTTTTTCTTCTTTTACATCCATATCAATAATTTCTATAATATCATTATCTTCTATAGAACCTGCATTATTATATATCATTTGTGGTGTATTTTCATCTTTTGCATTAAATCCTATAGTTTTTTTATTAGTCTTTACTGTGTTTTGTTTTCCTTTTTTTCTATTCATTGTAAAATCCGTGCTAGATACCATACTCATAATATAGCCAAATATTGATGATATCGCTGTTCTAAAAACAATATCTATTTGTGATATTTCTTCAAACGGCACTGCAAAAAAAAGCGAGGCAGCTAATTGAAATAATAAAACAAAAAATATCACCACAAGTCCCACAAAGGCTATATTTTTACTACTCATTTTATCTAATATAGAATTTTTATTTTCCATATTCTTTTATCCCCTTTCTTATTTTATAAAAAAATAAAGGCGATGGAAATCCTCCACCGCCCTTAATTTTAAGGTTCTGGAACAACAGGTGTTTCTGCTACCATTTGAGCAAGTTCAACTGTGTCTTCCATTTTCATTCCTATTAACATTTGATTTTTTATAACATCTCTTAGCATTTTTTTAGCTGAGCTATTAACTTTCATTATATCTTCAAGTGAGGCTGCTGATTCTGCAGTTTCAAGTGTACCTAGGGCAAATTGAATTTTTTCAGCTTCCGCATTTAAGATATGTGCTAATGATAGCTCCTCCATACCTATTGATGAAAGAATAATATTAACAGCATCATCTCTATTAATATTAACTGTAGTATCGATATTCGGAATATTCGGCATTGACATAAAGTTGAGTCTCCTTTTAATTTTATTTTGTGATGAGCACACTATATCTTATGTACTTTCTCTCTTTTTTGTTACCAAATAATTTTATTTATTTCATTATTAAATTCACTATAAATTTCACTTAATTTTAAAGTGTCTACTACGGTATCTTCTAAAAACTCTTCCTCTGTTTTTATAAAATTTATTATATAATCTTTTTCCTTTAAAAGTTTTTCTTTTAAAAGAGGATAAACAGCATATAAAACTTCTACTTTTTTATTAAGTTTTTCTTCTTTTTCAACTAAGGCTTCTCTTTTTGTTGATAACTTTTTTCTGTAAGATATCATAAGCGGCTTTTTTCCTTCCCAGTCTATAGAAAGGCGATACTTCTCTTTAAATTCATTTATAGTAATTGAAAACTTTTCTACTTCTTTTGAAAAGCTCTCTTCTTCTAAAATTAAATCTTCACTTTCCTTTTTCACTTTATTAAAAGTTTCATATAAAACGGTGTATTCATCATTTATATTTTTTAATTTTTCATTACTAAAAATATTATCAGTAATTTCTTTTAATGTTACTAGCATTTCATTTTCTTTTAATAAATTTTCAAAATCCAAACTAAAGTTTTCAAAAGATTTTATTTCATTATTAAATTCATCATTTAAATTTAAGGCATAATTTTTTATTTTTAATATATTATTTATATACTTCTTTTTTTCTTCTTCTTGTTTTAATATTTCATTTAATTTATTTAATATTAAAATATAATCTTCTTTTTTTGCATTATTATTTTCCACTAATACATTTAAATCTTTTGAAAGATTTAAAGTTAAGTTATTATTTTTTAAATTTAATATTATATTATCAAATGCTGTATTATAACTTTTTTTCGCTTCTTGATTCCCCTGTGAAAACATTTTTTTTAAAAAACTCATCACTCTCTCCTTTTCTCGCTTTTACTATTATAATAATATATTCATTTTTTCGTTATAGTGTCAACTATATAAAACATATTATATTATAGTAGTGGATGTAAAATAATATTATTAAATTTAAAGGAGGGCTTTTTTATGGGAATGCCCCAAGTACCACATCGAGAAAAAACACCTAACATTAAGGACGTATTAATTCAAATTTTAGAATCAGTTGCACTAGAGGAACTAGCTATGGCTCATATAATGAATGCTGAGGGAGAAAAAATGCAGGCAATTATTGAAAACATTTCAGCTTGCAATTTTTGTGATGAGTGTATAACAGATGCTTTTAAGAGCACAAATTCTACTATTAATAATTTAATTATGAAAGAATGGATAATGCTAAATAAAATTTCTAAAGCATTTGATATTTACACTAAAATTGATAAAGAACCAAAAGAAAAACCAAAGCATCCTTGTTTTAGAGAATGTAATGAGTGCTCACACTGCAAAAAAAGAAAATATCCATGCGAAGATTTATATAATTTTGATGCTTAATTAGAAAAGGAGGTTATATTATGCCAAGCTTAATTGCTAGTGTTAATAATACTATAGGAAATTATGAAACTAGCTTTATATACACACTCAATGCCAGTTTTAATGGCATTGAAGGAGAGATAAATTCAGCCCAAATAAAAATTTTCATACCCGATTATTTAAATATTTTTTTAGGGGACGTTAGAGATCCTGTAAAAAATGTTATACAAAATGAAGTTTTAAACGGAACTGAGGTTGTTTTTGATTTTGAAAGTATTGTGGATTTGGGTGTAGCTGTCCGCCTTGGATTTGGAGTAACTTTTAAAGAAATAGCTCAAAACAATACAAGTTTTACACTTTCTGCAAATTTAATTATAAATGAAATAGACACAATGTCGGCTTTAGTAGATGAAATAACTCTAAGCTTATCCCCTCAATGGGAAATTAAAAGAGAAATTGTTTTGCCTACTTCTTCTCCAGCTAGTGGCAGTGCTATTTTTTATAAAGTAACTCTTGAAAATTTTAAAGATGTTGGAGCTTTAGGCGAGAGTATTAATATCACTTGCCGTGGTAGTGATATTATATTTTTAGATAGTGAATATGAGGTTTTTGGAAAAGATGTATCTAGTAAATTCCCTGATAAATCAGCCGATGATATTCTAGGCACTTTTAGTGATAACACCCTCACTTTTATAATTCCTAGTTATAAAGGACAGCGATATGAATTTATATACCGCGCTGTTTTAAGTGATAGTTTATCTGTAGGCGAGGAGGCTTCTAGTTTCGCATTTTTAAGTATAAATGGAGAAGAAATTAGCCAAGAAGTGCACGAAGTTACTTTATCTGAACTTATTTATAATGCAGATATATCTATTTATGCCCCTGATTACAGCCTTATGGGCGAATACATATGCTACAGGATGAATATTGAAAATACAGGAAATCAAATTTTGAGAAATTCTGTTTTTAAAAATGAATTGCCTAGTGATGTTTTATTTTATCAGTTTCGCACAGGTTCTTTTAATATTGGTGCAATAAATCAAAATCTTTCTGCTGAATATTTTATAGATTATACAACAGTAAACGGTTTAAGCGGAAGATTTGGCCCTTTTAACACAGATAATAGCCAAACAATTAATCTTCAAAGTTTTTTAGATAACAATGATAATATTCAAACCCTTTCTTGGGATTTAAAAACTTTAGGTATAGGCACTAAAAGTAAAATCTCACCGCAGCTTTTAGGAGTTATTAAAGATAGTGTTATCCTTGATACATCTATTATAAATCATATTCATCTTACATATTCTGGCGAATCTACTGAACTTGAAAAGGTTGAAAATGCAACAACTTTAATAGCAAACTACTGTGTTTTAAATCCAAGTATATCCTACAGCGTGAATTCAAATCCTGTAAGGCCTCTTGATGTTTTTAAAGTAACCTTATCTGCAAATTGCAGAAACTCAAGACTTCTTAATCCAATTTTTGCTTTTTTAATGCCTAAAGAATTTGAATATAAAGGAAGTGAAAATTATTCTTACACTGATATTTTTGAGGATATTTCTCCTTTAAATCCGCCAGTTAAAATTATTGAAAATTTTAATGAAAATGGCGATACATTAGTAAAATTCGAGTTTGTAGATGAATACGAATTTAATTTTAAACAGCTAACTAATATAAAAATAAGTTTTGATATACAGGTTAAAGTTGCATCTCTTGGAAACACCTCCTCATTTTTACTACTAAACACTAAAAATAGTACTGGAATTATTTTAAACACAGGAGATATTTATGTTGATAATAATAATATTGCAGAAGATTTAACTGTTTCAAAAAATTATGCTAAAAGTAATACTATAAAAAATACAATTTTATATTTTGTTTCAACTTCTTCTAATAAAAAGGTTAAAGGGCTTTTAGATACTGATTATATTGAAGAGCCTCTTATTGGAAAAACTGTTAGCGGTGGTAGTCTTGAATATTTAATAACTGTTAAAAACATTGGTAATGCCTTTCTTGAAAATATAGAAATAGTTGATATCTTGCCATTTATAGGCGATACCGGCGTTATCGAAACCACTAAAAATAGAAACAGTGAGTTTAATATTTTCGCTATTAGCGAAGTGGTGGCCACTATTATGCCTGAAAATGAAAATGTTGATTTTGATATTTTTTATTCAAAGAGTCAAAATCCTATACGATTTGGATCTAATTTTAATATTATTGGAACAGACGATGACTGGACAGATGAATTATTTGAAGATTTAAGCTTACTAAAAGCATTTAAAGTAAAAACTAAAAATCTAGCTATCGCCCCTGGTGAAACATTAAAAGTGGCAATTACAGCAACCGCTCCCGTTGGTGTTCCAAAAAACAATGTAGCCTTTAATTCTTTTGCCGCTGATGTTTCTTATATAGATATAAATAACACTTATCAGCATCTATTAGCTATAGAGCCAGAAAAGGTTGGTATTGAGATTCTAGAAAGTGAGCCTGACACCGTTAAAATATCTGGATATAGCTTTTTAGATTCAAATTCAGATGGCTATTTTGATGATATTGAGGAAGTTTATATAAATGATGTTATTGTAACTCTTTATGATGAAGATAAAAAATTAATTAGATATACTGCAACATCAACTGATTTTAATAATAATAATGGACAATATAGTTTTGAAAACTTAAAAAAAGGAAAATACTACATTAAATTTATTATCGATGATAAAAAACTTAAATTCACACAGCAAAGACTAGATAGTGATACAGGCAGTAAAGTTTATCCTAAAACAGGAACAACTCTTCTTCTTGATTTAACTCAGCAAGATAGTTTAAGTAATATAAACGTTGGCATACTTCCAAAAGGCAAATACACGATTAAAGAAATTTTAAAAATAAATAATCAAACGAGAGGTGTTGTAAGGGATGTAATAAAAAATCAAATGCTCCTAACTATGAAAAATGAAGATGCATTAGAATTAATTGAATTCCTTGAAGGCAAAAAATAATATAAAAAAGGCATTAGCTGTAGCTATAGCTAATGCCTTTTTACTATCCTTTATACTGCATAAGTAAAAATTCTATTATGTTATTTTTATCATTTCTATAAATGGTGTCGATTTCATAGAAGCCCACATTTTTATAAGCTTTAATCGCCCTTTTATTAAAAGTTCTAACTAATAATTTCAAATTTTTATTTTTATATCTATTTTTTGCAATTAAAATACTATCCTCTAAAAATATTCTGCCTAATTTTTTTGAGCAATATTCAGGTTTTAGCCCTATACCAAGAAACACATCATCCTCTTTTTCATTTAAACTAATATATGCTATTAACTCATTATTTTTTGTATAGCAAACATAATCATTAAAATTTTCAGGATTAGAAATTCTATAATTTAAAATTTCATCAAGTGGTGGCATATTATAAACAGCATATTCGCCATCGTATTTCCAGTTTACAATTTCTTTTATAAACTCTTTTTTCATTGGGCTTTTTTTATATTCATTCATAATTTGCCTCTTATTTTAAATACTAATTGCTTTTTATAGCTTCTTCTAAAGTTTTCGCTATTTGATCCGGACAACTAGTTCTACTTAAAATCCCTCTCATTGAGCATTTAGTCCCTTTTAATTTATCTATAACATCTTGTGCCTTTCTATCTTTTGAAAGAGCAATAACGCCTTTAATATTTCCATCACACCCACCTGTAACCTCAATATCTTTAACAATTCCATCTTCTAAAACAACTTTAGTAAACTTTGCACATGTACCCTTATTTTTTCTTGTGTATTCCATAATAAAAACCACTCCTTTACAATTATATTTTTATTATACAAAAATAATTTTATATTTACAACACTCTTTTAATTAATATCCATTTTACACAAAAAAGTCTCTTAATCTTTTATCTCAATTTTTATATATATTATTTAAATTCTATTGCACTTTCACCATTTATATATTAACATATAAATATAAGCAATTCTACAAAAAATATAAAATATAAGTTGATATTCAACTTTAAACGGAGGTTTTTATGAGCGATAAAAATTTAGGTTTTGGAACTTTGGCAATTCACTCTGGAAAAACAAAAGATGCATTCGGCTCTTTAGTAGCCCCTATCTATCAAACATCTACTTTTGAATTTGATAACTGTGAGCAGGGAGGCAGAAGATTTGCCGGAGAAGAAGGCGGTTATATCTATACAAGACTTGGAAATCCTACTATTACACCGCTAGAAAACAAAATAGCTACTTTAGAGGAAGGCGAGGCTTGCGCTGCAACTTCTAGTGGTATGGGAGCTATAACAGCAGCTTTATGGTCGATATTAAAATCTGGTGCTCACATTGTTGCGGATAGCACTTTATATGGATGTACTTTTGCTTATCTTTCTCATGGACTTACAAGATATGGAGTTGAAGTAACTTTTGTTGATACAACAGATCTTAGTCAATTAAAAGCTGCTCTTCAAAAAAACACAGCCGCTGTTTATATTGAAACTCCTGCAAATCCCAATTTGAAAATTATTGATATAGAGGCAGTTTCTAAAATATCTCACGAATACAATCCTGATATTATGGTGGTTTGTGATAACACTTTTGCCACTCCTTATCTTCAAAAACCTCTAAAGCTTGGTGCTGATGTAGTTGTTCATTCTGCAACAAAGTATCTAAATGGGCATGGCGATGTTATAGCTGGGTTTGTTGTAGGTAAAGCTGATTATATAAATACTGTTAAAATGTTTGGAATTAAAGATATGACGGGCTCTGTTTTAGGTCCGCAAGATGCTTTTTTAATAACAAGAGGACTAAAAACATTAGAAATCCGTATGCAAAGACACTGCGAAAGTGCTAGAAAAGTGGCAGATTACTTATATAATCACGAAAAAATCGAAACTATCTATTTCCCAGGTCTTCCTTCTCATAAACTACACGATGTAGCAAAAAAACAGATGAGTGATTTTGGAGGTATGATATCATTTATTGTCAAAGGTGATAAAGAAACTTGTATGAAGTTTGTTAATAGTTTAAAACTTATAACTATAGCTGTGAGCCTTGGAGATGCCGAAACATTAATTGAGCATCCTGCGAGTATGACTCACTCTACATACACAAAAGAAGAACTAAAAGAAGTTGGAATAGAAGAAGGACTTGTAAGATTATCAATAGGCCTTGAAAATGTAGAAGATATAATAGCTGATTTAGAGTATGCTTTAAATTTAATATAATTATTAAAAAATCCACCTATATAGGTGGATTTTTTATAATATATTTTTTAATTCATCTTCTCTATGGCGAACAGTATCGCTTCTCACATGGGAAACATTTAAAGAAAAATCTATAAATTCTGCTCTGTTTCGCCCTCCTGCTTTAGCTTTATAAAGCGCTTTATCAGCAATACTTAAAACAAATTCAAATCTTGTTTCTCCTTGTGGAATAATATCTGCTGTACCTGCACTAATAGTTACCACATTATGATTACTCATTTTATGCTCTATTTTTAAATCTCTTATGCTATTTAATAATTCATTAATTTTAAGAGCTACAGATTTATCATCGGTATCAATGAATATAATGGCAAATTCTTCACCGCCATATCTATAACATTTTAATTTATACCTATTTTCAAAATCGTTAAGCACTTCGCCAACTTTTTTTAAACACTCATCACCTTTACCATGACCATATGTATCATTATATAATTTAAAATTATCTACATCTAAAAGCGTAATCGCTGTTATTCTTTCCTTTGATTCCTCATCTTCAAATTCTGCTAAATCTTCAAATAATTTTCTTCTATTGCTAACTGCTGTTAGCTGGTCTTTATATGCATAATTTCTTAAAGTGCTTCTCCCTACAAAAACTTCAATACGATCCATTCTCATTATTGTCCCTATTATAAAAAGAATAAATAGAACAATTATACTATTCATCACTTCAGTATAAAAAATATCTTGTGGCTTAAAAAAAGAAATTGATATTAAATAAAGTATTGTAATAAAGGTCATAAAAAAGTGTACTCGCATACCATAATCTATATAAAGAACTGCCACCATAAAAAGTACAACTAGAAAAACAACATTCACCTGCTCTGGTGTAATAATAGCACTCGAGTAAAATGCATATCCAACTGCTATTAAATTCATTATATACATCATTCTAATTATATTTTTGGGACGAAAGAGAATTACTATTATAAAACCTGTCATCGAAACAGATGCTACAACAAAGTTCACCCATCTTAAATCTGGTGTACCTATTAACTCAAAGAAATTATAAATATATGATGTAAAAAAACTTATCCAAAAAATAAATGATACTCCAAACAACATTGTTTGGAATATTTTAACATTTTCTGCATATATCTCTTCTTTACAGCTATTCATATCATCTCTTTCCTCTTTAGTTTTTAAAGCTACAAAGGCTAAGAAATTTTCCATTTTACTTTTCATTCATAAATTTACTTTCTTTTTATTTTAGGCACCATTATTTAAATATCTACTAATAAATTATACATTCAACTATATGCAAAGTCAATAATATAGGTATAATCGTATATTAACATTTTGTGAACAAAAAACTAGCTGTATAGCCATTATTCATTTAATAAGTACTTATAAACTTAATATGTTCGCTTTAGTTTATAATACTTCGACTTTAACTATTGGTTTAATTGTAGGAATAATTTTCAGATATATAAAAACAATAACTTGTAAAAAGCAAAACTACCAACATCAATTTTTGATATTGGTAGTTTATTTTTTTACTGCTACCCTTACATAAGATATTTTTATGCAACCTCTGTGTTTGCTGCAAGTAAATTCATTGAATCTATTCCGTTTAATTTAAAAATTTCTTTTTCAATATTTGTTTGAACGTTTCTCTCGCCTTGAACTTCATATACTAATTCATAAGAATCAGCAAGCATATTTTTAGCTTTCACTTCTAGCGATTTATAATGATTTGATATAACATCCTCAACTAAATCAATATCTGAATTGGAGCCTCTTACTACTAATAGCTGAGATTTTTGAACAGTTTGTTTGCTTGTAAAGATTAAAAATGCACAAGATACTAAAGAAAGCATAACTGCCATTTCATAGTTTGCAGTTGAGCATATGATTCCGATAGCTAATGCCCATAAAACAAAAATTATATCTCTTATATCTTTAACATTTGTTCGAAATCTAACTATTGATAATGCCCCAAGCATTCCCACTGAAACATTCATATTCCCTTCTATTGCATCAAATAAAACAAGTGTTACAAGGCTTATCATAACTAAAGTTACGTTAAAGTTTTTATTATAAGTAAGCTCTGTGTGTATTTTATAGTATGTAAAAAACATAATTGCTGCTATTGCTGCTGTTATTTCTAATTGTAATAATATTCCTAAATAAGTTTCCATTTTAATAATCTCCATTTTTTAATAATAATAATTTGAAAGTACACTTCTTGATGAAGCATATTTACTAACTGGCTTTTTGCTCATATCTATTCTTGATAATAAGTACTGTATTTGCGAAAATAAGAATTTACTGTATTTAATCTCTAATATTGTTTTATCAGCAGATAAAACTCTTTTAAAATTCAAGTTTTCACTATATAAATCATAATTAAAATCAGTGTATCTTAAATTTGAATCTAGTGTTATTCTTGTGCTAAAATCTCTATGAGTATATGCCCTTCTATCATACTCAATTATCGAAACTGGTCTATAATTATGTGTAGTCATAACTTCATATAAATACTCAGCTATTTCAGAATCATAATTTTTTAAAACTTGAAAATCGCATTTTGCAAGCTTTAAAGCATCTTGCCTTGTTATAACAAGGCTCACCTTTTTTTGTCTGCCAAAAGATTTTCTTTTAAGTTCAATTTTTGCCGTTTCATCGTAAACGGTGTATATCCTCATTCGTATTCTTTTTTGCTCTTTTGATTTTACTAATTTATCATTGAAATCTTGATTACTCTTGCTATCAAAGTATAAACTTCTTACTGTATATCCATTATAACCACCATATGCATCTGGAATTAATACTTTATCTAAATTTTCAATAAGATACATTCTATCTTTTAAACTTATAAGACTCTTCATCTCTTTTCTTGACACTGATATAGGCATATCACTCAAAGTAAATCACTCCTTTTTTATATTTTTATTTATAATAATTCGATGTTAATATATTAATCATTTTTTAAGCTTACATATAGATAATGCATCAACTTTGATTTTTATTGCATAAAATTTACTTTAATTTTACAATTATTATTGTTTTATTTAATTTACTAAAATAAAAAACTCACTGAACTTAAAAATCAGTGAGTTTTTTGTGATAGTGCCAACTTATAAAATTTTCATTATTTAGCACTTATATTTTATTTATTAATCAAAGTCTATATCCTGTTCTAATATTACACCATCAACGGCTCTAATTGTGTATTCATATTCTTTTAAGCCAATTTTCCATTCTATTTCATATTCAGCTACTCCGTCATCAAAATCAAATTCACATCTGATACTTCCGGCTTCGCTTTCTGTAACATTTGCATGAGTGAGTGCTATTGTTTTCGCTTCTGTTTCACTGATATAATCACTAGAATTTAGTTGTGCAGTAGAATTCACATTATAGCTTTCCATTTCATAATCATAGCTTATAATTTCACCAGTTACTGCATTTATCTCGTAGTCATATTCTTTTTCGCCATCCCAAAATTCCACTTCATACTCTGCTATTCCATCATCATAATCAAGCTTTGAAAACATATGTGATGCATCAGCTTCCATAACATTTGCATGATTGAGTGCTATTGTTTTCGCTTCTGTTTCACTGATATAATCACTAGAATTTAGTTGTGCAGTAGAATTCACATTATAGCTTTCCATTTCATAATCATAGCTTATAATTTCACCAGTTACTGCATTTATCTCGTAGTCATATTCTTTTTCGCCATCCCAAAATTCCACTTCATACTCTGCTATTCCATCATCATAATCAAGCTTTGAAAACATATGTGATGCATCAGCTTCCATAACATTTGCATGAGTGAGTGCTATCACTATCGCTTCTGTTTCACTTATATAATTTTCACCATTTATAGTTTGTGCTGATGAATTAGTTAAAACAGGTTCAGTATGCACTATAGTTGGCTGCTGTGCTTTTTCCTTTTCCATATGCTTTGTAAATGCTGCATAAGCTCCTATTGACACTACTGATATAAGAACAGCACAAGCTATAATTCCTACTTTTTTTAATATACTTTTTTTATCCATAATAATACCTCCTAGTATTCTGCTCATAATTTTCTTTTGATATTTTAATTATACATCTTAAATATTAAAATAACATTAAAACAAAAATTTTATTTTAAAAATTTTATTATGAATAAACTTCCTTTATCCACTTCACTCTCAAGCAAAATTTTTGCTTGATGAAGTTTTGCTATTTGTGCTACCATAGACAGCCCAAGGCCCATACTTCCGTATTGGCTTTTAGTACGCGAGCTATCTACTTGATAAAATCTATGCCATATTTTTTCTTGATGCTCTTTTGCTATTCCTATTCCATTATCTTGTACCGATAGGATAATTTGTGTATCAGTTTCGTTTAATGTAATGTGCACACTTGCATCATCAATCTCTTTTTTATAATAAAATGCATTGTTTAATAAATTGCAAAGAAGTCTATTTATCATACCTTCATCAAACATTCCATTTATATCAGGTTTTATATCATATGTTAATTTAACGTATGAATCGGCAATTAATTTTTGCTCTTCGCATATCTCTTTTATAAGCTCACTAAGATTTATTTTACGAAGTTCAGCTTTTTGAGTGCCTCTATCTAGTCGTATTAAATTCAGTAAATCTGATATAAGATTCGACATTTTAAGAGCTTGCCTTTGCACTGTTTCAAGTGCATCTTCTTTATCTTCAAGTGTAATATTTTTGCCAATAGCATACTCACACTGAGCTAAAATAACAGCGGTTGGTGTTCGGAGTTCGTGAGAAACATCAGAAGTGAATTGTTTTTCTGCTTCAAATGTTCCCTCTAATCGCTCGAACATCTTATCAAATGTTTGTGCAAGTTTTTGCATTTCAGGGCTTCCACCTTGCAAATTAATTCGTAGTGAAAGATTTTCGCTTTCTCCTATCTCTTGTGTAGTTTTAATAATATTATCTATTGGTCGAAATGTAATTTTAGCAATAAAATAACAGCCAGCTGCTCCAAGTATTATAAAAAACGGCATAGATAGTAATGCTATTTGCAAAATATTGCTCGTTGCATCTGTAGCTTCATCTACGGCTATAACACCACGCATCCACACAAGAGAAGAAGAATCTTCAACAGGCACTAATCTATCGTAGATATAATATTTTGTTTCATCTAAATTAAATTCAGTAGTTTCCTTGTCATTAAAGGATACTTTAGAGATGTCTGTTTCTGGAGAGTCTCCTTTTATATACTCCCCATCTTGTGTATATAATATTGTGTATACACCTTTTTTAAAAAAATCCACATCACCAGTGTCAAGCTCACCTTTTTCAAACTCAAGCTCGTCAGAATTATCATCTATCACCTCGGTCAATTGGTCTATACTATTTGCCAAAACAATATCATCGCTAATTATAAACATCAAAGCAATTAAAACACTCGCCATAATCAGCATAAGAATTGTTGTGAAAAGTGTAAGTCTAATTTTTGCTGATATTTTTCTCATATATCCTCCCTTAGTACATATCCACTACCTCTTACAGTGTGTATAAGTTTTATATCATAATCGTTATCAATTTTTTTACGAAGATATCTTATATACACATCTACAACATTTGTGCCCCCTTCATAATCAAAATTCCAAATATGATTTTCAATTTTTTCTCTTGATAGCACAACCCCCTCATTATACATCATATATTTCAAAATTGCATACTCCTTAGCTGATAAATTTATTATATCATCTCCACGTTTTACAATGTGTGAGCTTATATCAAGTGTTAAATCAGCAAGAGATAATACACTTGTAGATTTTCCAGATTTCAGCCTGGTTATAACACGAATACGAGCCATCAATTCCTCAAAAGAAAATGGCTTTATAAGATAATCATTTGCGCCCAAATCAAGGCCTTTAACCCTGTCTGACACTGCATCTCTTGCTGTTAGAAAAATTACAGGAGTTTCTATATATTTATCACGCATTATTTTAAGCACTGAAAATCCATCTAGCTTTGGCATCATAATATCAAGTATTACTACATCATAATCCGTACTCGTAACATAATCAACTGTCGTTTCACCATCAAAACAACTATCAACGGCATACCCTTCTGAAATTAATTTCTTTGTAATAATTTTATTCATATCTCGCTCGTCTTCTGCAAGTAAAATCCTCATAATTAATTCTCCTAAACTTAAATTTTCACTATTAATTTAAAAAACATATATTGTAATAACTCACTTTTAGTTATATTACTATTTATTAATTGTATTATATCATAGATTTATTAAAATTTGATTAAAATAGCAAGTATTATTAAACTAAAATGATGGTAGTGATTTATACTTTACTTATTTTGCACACTAAAATACCGATTTTCTAATGAAAACCGGTATTTATTCTTTATGTATATACTATTTTTTATTTACACCATAGTTTTATCTCTTTGTAGCTCTCTTGCTGCCATTACGGTTAAAGCTCCTAATAGAGGGGTATGTTTTTCATCTTTTACATGCAAAATAAAATTATCAAAATATAAATTATGTAAGGTAATAGAAAAACGCTCTGCGATAGTGCCTATAACTCTATCATCCATCTTAACGAGATAATTTGTTCCGATTTTATCATTAATACTTTGCATTTCTAAAAAACCATCTTTAGTTTGCATAGTGAATGTGTCGTGGGCAAAGTCTAATTTTTGCTCAAAAACACCATATTCTTCGCCATATAAAAAGAATTCATATTTATTTAAAACTTTTAATAGCTTTTTATCCATTTTAAAAACTTCTTGTCCTGTTGAAACATTTCTCATATAAAATGTTTTTAGTGGAAGTGTTGCTTCCATTTCATAAATCGGATTATTATTAAAATCAAGAAGATTAAATTTTTGTCCTGTCATTTTAAATTCTTCATCAAAACGATAAATTTTTCCAAGGTTTTCTTGATTAAAAAATGGTTTTGCATTACCAGTTACACAAAAATCTTCAATAATTTTATATATATCTTCTAGAACGCTTTGAGCAAGAAGAGAGTAGCAAACTAAATCCTCATCAGAAAATATATCAACTGGCTGTGTTGTATTTTCAAGTCGCCATTCGTCTTCTTTTTTAGCTTTAATAAAATTAGTCATAAAATTACTAGCGATGCAAAAATTCTTACCTAATTTATGCATATAAATAAAATGCCCTTCAACTGGCCCTAAAATTAAAACATCACCTTTAATTAGTTTCATTTCTGCAAGCCATGGCATACCTAAAAGTGAATTTGTGTTTTTAAATGCATTATATACATCCTTAACACTTAATTTTTTTGGATTTTCAATCAATTTAACAGAGCTAATATTTTTATTATAATCTTTAGGTGTAGCAGTCATATAAATAGCAACACCAATTGTTAAAATAATAGTTCCTAAAATTATTGCCATATCACTTTCAAGCCCAAACATAAAAAGAAAAACTATTCCCAAAACTGCAATAACAACGCCAATAAATTTATTAAATAATCCCTTTACTTTTTTCATAAAAATAAAATCTCCTTTGTGTTTATAATATATAAGTGTATCATAATTTTAAAAATAAAACAATGTTAAAACTATTAAATATAAATTAAAAAATCAGATAAAATTATAAGCTCCATATTATTTTTGTATACAAGATCTCTGCATTTCTTGATATACTATTTATAAATCATTTGTAAGGTTTTCAGTTTAAATTCTACGATTAATATCTAACAAAACAAATACTTGCTAATAAGATAGATTTTTAAACTATCTTTTAAAATAATGATCTTGCGAGTCATTTTTTAATGTATTCCCACTTATTCATTAACTTTAATATTATATAAACATCTATAAGTATGATATAATAGAAATTATTTTTTATTTACCCGCACATTTTATCACTTTTAAACGTTAAACATTATGAAAGGAGGTTTTTATGTCTTTAGAACTAAATGAGCAATACCAAAAAATATACACATTTTGCTATTTCAAAGTAAAAAATAAAGAAGTTGCCGAAGATATTACACAGGAGACATTCCTAAAATATTTTGAGACTACTTCTTATATTGATAAAGGCAAAAAACTCG
>CAYJEK010000003.1:0-77682 GCA_964369205.1 uncultured Oscillospiraceae bacterium
TCGCTACCTCCACCTTGGCAAGGTGGCGCTCTACCAGATGAGCTAAATCCGCATAATCACTAAGAGATATTGGTGGGAACAACAGGGCTCGAACCTGTGACCCTCTGCTTGTAAGGCAGATGCTCTCCCAGCTGAGCTATGCTCCCATAACTCTCTTAGCGACGAAATATATAATAACATATCTTTCTTAATATGTCAACACTTTTTAGAAAACTTTTTTATTTTTTTTGATATTTTTTTCAAAACCTTATATGGTAAATTATTGATGTGGTTTAACTTATTTTTTTAATCAATTTAGTTAAATCTTCTTTAGAAAAAATATACTTGCTATCGCAGTACTGACAGCCCATTTCTATTTCATCTTCTTCATCACGAATTTCAGTTAAATCTTTTATACCTATACTAATGAGTGCTTTTTCAACTCTTTGCTTTGTGCAATCACAATTATATCTAACTTCTGTTTCATCTAAAATACTAGGATTAAAGCCTTCTAAAAGAGTGTTTACAACATCATATACATCTTTATCCTCTTCAAAGAAGGATGTTATACTAGGAACATTTTTTAAATTATTTTCTATCATTGCTATTTCTTCTTCAGTAGCACCTGGTAGAAGCTGTAATAAGAAGCCTCCTGAGCGCTTTATAGTTAAATCAGGGTTAACTAACACTCCTAAACTACAAACAGTAGGAATTTGCTCTGAATAAGCATAATAAGCCGTTACATCTTCTGCTATCTCCCCTGTTTCAAGTGGAACAGAACCAACATAAGGCTCTTTCATTTTTAAATCTTTAATAACATATAGATTTCCATTTTTTCCAACTGCATTTCCAACGTCTAATTTACCATCACTGCGAAGAGGTATTTCCACTACAGGATTTTCGATAAATCCTTTGCAATTCCCTTTTGCATCACTTGCAACAACTAAAAGCCCTGCAGGTCCATCAGATTTAATTCTAAGTGTTATTTCTGCATCCTCACTCTTAAGAGTTGATGCCATAAGCTGAGAAGCTGTTAAAAGCCTCCCTAGTGCTGCTGAAGTAACTGCACTAGTTACATGTATTCTTTCCATTTCTCTTGTTATTTCTGTTGAATCTATAACGCTTACAACAACGCCGCCCATATCAGAAATAGCTCTTACTAATTTTGCCATTATTTAATTATCCTTCTTCCTTTTTAACTGTGAAAATGTATCTTTGAGAATCTTCTTTTATTTCATTAAAATCTTCTCCATCTTTTATAGATATTATTTTCAAGTTTGCTTTTTTTAACATATCTTCTATTTCATTTAAAGTATAGTAATACTCAAAAAACTCTTCGAAATAATCGTTATTTAATATTTTATCTTTAACTGAAATTGAAATTTTTGTTTTGTTTTCATTTTCAAAAAGAGTGTTTTGCCAGATGCAAGATGCTTCCTCTTCATCAAAATTAAAAACATTATTTTTAAGCACTTCTTTGTGCTTATAAGCAGTATTCATATCAAATATAAATATACCATCTGGGTGCATAAATAATGAGACTTTTTTAAAAAACTCTAAAACAGCCTCATTTTTATTTAAATGATTTAAGGTATCGAACGTGCAAACAAATAAATCAATTGTTCCAAACATATCAAGCTTTGTTATATCTTGATTTAAAATTAATAAATCTGTATAGCCTAAATCATACTTTTTTTCTAAAAGTACATCCAGCATATCACTAGAATTATCAACCGCAACAACATCATATCCACTTTCGCAGAATTTTAAAGTTAATTCGCCCGTACCGCACCCTAAATCACAAACTATAGCATCTTTTTTTATATTATTATTTTTAATTTCACTTTTAATAAAATCATACAGCTTATTATAGTCTGCTGTATAATTAAAGTAATCATAAAAATAACTAAATTCTTTATAAGCCATATTATTTTAGTGGATTTCCTTTTACATAGTATCTTTGTGGATTAAGAGTTGTAAAGTTAATTGTTGGTAGTGTTAGATTTTTACTTTCAAATAATTTGCAAATCTCTAAAGCTGTTTTATTATAATTTTCTTGTGGTTTTTGTCCACCATCACAAACCTCAATATAAGGCACTGGGTTTAAATCAATAGCACCATTTCTAATTTCTATTAGTGGATTATAATAAAATCTAACTCCAGCTTTATTAAATTCTGTAGTATTAACGAAAATCTCCATCATCGCCTCTTGATTTTCCATTAAAGTGTCTTGTGAAATTCCTGAAATAAAAATATTTGGCATAATAATTACCTTACCTTTCTTTAATCGTTTATTTTTAATCTTGTAAAAATTCTTCTATTTTATCTAAAAGGGTTTGCACTCCGTCCCCTTTTTCTGAACTAGTTAAGATTATACTATCATAAGTATAGCCTTTACAGTATTCAGCGAATGTGTCTATAGCTTCATTTTGCTGAGTTTTTTTAAGTTTATCGGCTTTTGTTAATGCTATAATAAACGGAATTTTATTATAAGTTAGATAATCAAGCATAGTATAGTCATCATTAGAAGGCTTATGCCTTGAATCTATTAATTGAACTACTACTGATAATTTTTGATCTCTTGTTTTAAAGTATCCATTAATTAATCTATCCCATCTCTCTCTTTCTTTATGGCTAACTTTAGCAAAGCCGTATCCTGGTAAATCCACTAAATAGAAATCATTCACTTTATAGTAATTTATCGTGCCTGTTTTCCCTGGCTGAGATGAAACTCTAGCGAGTGATTTTCTATTACACATTTTATTAATAATGCTAGATTTCCCAACATTGCTTCGTCCTGAAATAACAACCTCTTTTTCGCTGTATTCAGGAAGTTGTGATGCTAATCCAAAAGAAGTTGTAAATTCGGCTGATTTAACTATCATATAATTTTCTCCCTTCTTTTAGCAAAGATTAATATCTATTGCTTCATCAACATTTTTAACTGGGACAAATGTGATTTTTTCTTTTATCACTTTATCCACATCATATAAATTCGGCTCATTATCAAAAGGAATTATTACAGTTTTTATTCCTTCTCGATATGCTGCCATAGCCTTTTCTTTAAGGCCTCCAATAGGAAGAACTCTTCCTTGCAGTGTAACTTCGCCCGTCATTGCAACATTACCTTTAACTTTTTTATTAGTTAAAACAGATAACAGTGCTGTTGTAAGAGTTATGCCTGCAGATGGTCCGTCTTTTGGAACTGCACCTTCTGGCGCATGAATGTGAATATCAATTTTTGAAAATTCAGTTTCCACTTTATATTTTTTTGCATTTGCTTTAATATAGCTCAGTGCAATTCTGCAAGATTCTTTCATAACATTGCCAAGGCTACCTGTAAGCTCTAATTTACCACTTCCATTAGGAATTACAGTAACTTCAATAGGAAGCATTTCTCCTCCAACAGACGTCCAAGCAAGACCATTTGCAACACCGATAGTATCTTTAAGGTTTGTTTCAGTTGATTTAAATTTTTGAGGCCCTAGAAGCTCTATAACCTTTTCTTTATTTATTAAAACAACTTCCTCTGTTTTTTTAGCAATTAATTTTGCTGATTTTCGAATTATACTTACTATAACTCTTTCAAGACTTCTAACACCAGCTTCTTTTGTGTAGCTGTCTATCATTTCATATATAGCAGAGTTATTAAATTTAATTAGTTTTTTAACTCCATTTTTATCTAATTGTTTTGGAATTAAGTGTTTTTTAGCTATATTAAATTTCTCTTCTCTTGTGTAGCTTGAAAGCTCTATAATATCCATTCTATCAAGAAGTGGACGAGGAATTGAATTATAATTATTAGCAGTTGCTATAAAGAAAACATCGCTTAAATCTAAAGGCATATCTATATAATGATCTTTAAAATTCATATTTTGTTCTGAATCTAAAACCTCTAGTAAAGCTGCCGCAGGATCTCCTCTAAAATCTCCCGCTAGTTTATCAATTTCATCTAAAAGAATAACAGGATTATTACTTTTTGCTGAAATAAATGAATTAACAATTTTGCCTGGCATTGCGCCAACGTAAGTTCTTCTATGGCCTCTTATTTCGCTCTCATCACGAACACCACCAAGAGAAACTCTTACAAAATTTCTATCTAAACATTCTGCAACAGATGAAGCAATACTAGTTTTACCAACACCAGGAGGGCCTACAAGACATATAATTTGCCCTTTAACTTTATCACTTAGCTGTCTTACTGCAAGTATTTCTAAAACCTTATCTTTTACTTTATTCATTCCATAATGCTTTTTATCTAAGATTTTTTCAGCTTTTAGTATATCAACTTGCTCTTTTGTTTGTATGTCCCATGGGATATCAAGGCAGGTATCAAGATATGTTCTTATAACAGCTGCTTCTTGTGAAGATGAAGACATTCTTTCAAGGCGAGTTAATTCTTTTAAAAGCTTTGTTTTTGAATCATCGCTAATTTTAAGAGCATTAATTTTCTCTTTATATTCTTCTGTTTCACTAACTCCTTCTTCTGATGTATCAAGTTCTTGAGAAAGTGTTCTAATTTGCTGTCTTAAATAGTATTCTTTTTGATTTTTTTCAAGTTCATATTGAACTTTAGATTTAATATCAGCTTCAATTTGAAGAACATTATATTCATTATTTAAAAAATCTAAAATATATTTTAGTCTTTTTTCAACTGAATTTTCTTTTAATACAGTCATTTTATCTTCAAGTTTAAACATAACATTTGTTGCTATATATTCACACAAAGTATTTGCATCTGCAATAGCAAACACATTAAAAACAACCTCTTTGCCCATTTTCGGAGCAACATCCATATAATCCTCAAAAGTCTCTTTAATAATTCTTACAAAAGCTTCCATAGTATCTTTTTCTTTTGCTTTAACTTTATTAATTGGATATGGCTTTACTAAAGCACTTATATAATCTGCTTCTAAATCATATTCTAAAACTTTCGCTCTATATTTTGCATCAATTAAAACTTTCATAAACCCATCGTTTAATTTTATTATCTGTTTAATTTTTGCAACTACGCCAATTTTATGTAGATCACCAGCTTTTGGATCATCAACTTCTGAATCTATTTGAGGCACTAAAAACACTGTTCTATCCTCATTCATCGCTTCTTGAAGTGCATTTATTGAACGTTCTCTTCCTAAATCAAAGTGTATAAGGCTTTCTGGAAAAATCACCATACCTCTTAAAGCAATTACAGGAAGAAAATTTAATTCTTCATTATTATCTATTTTAATATCAATTTTTTCTGACATATTATCACTCTCCTTTATGATATTGTATCAGTTTATTATAACAAATTTGTGAAATTTTATCAATAGCAATACCAGTTTTGTGATATATATCACAAAAAATGAGCCGAATTTAATCAGCTCATTTTTAAATTAACTATATTGCAAGTTTTGTATCGATATATCTTTTTCGCTTTTCGCCGTGCTCGTATTCAGCTTTACCAGTGTTTACAGTATCTTTTGTTATAATAACTTTATTAATTGTATCATCACTTGGAACTTCATACATTGAATTCATTAAGCTATCCTCAAAAATAGATCTTAATGCTCTTGCACCACTTTTTCTTTTAATAGCTTTTTCAGCCATTTCTTCTAATGCTTCATCACTAACTTCTAAATCAACCATATCAAGCGCCATTAAAGCTGTATATTGTTTTAATAGTGAATTCTTTGGTTCTTTTAGAATTTGCATTAAAGCCGATTTATCTAAAGCTGAAAGAACAGATACAACCGGAAGACGTCCGATAAGTTCTGGAATAATTCCAAAAGGAACTAAATCATCAGGCTCAACTTTTCTTAAAAGAGCAGTTAATTCCTTATCTTCTTTTTTCGCCATAGGACTATTAAATCCAAGACTACTTCCCTCGCTTGTTCTTTTTTCTATATGCTTTTCAATTCCATCAAAAGCTCCACCGCAAATAAATAATATATTTTTAGTATCTATTTGTAAAAACTCTTGATATGGATGCTTTCTACCACCTTGTGGTGGAACATTAGATAAAGTACCTTCTAATATTTTTAGTAAAGCTTGCTGAACACCCTCACCTCCAACGTCTCTTGTGGTTGAAGGATTTTCGCTTTTTCTTGTTATCTTATCAATTTCATCAACATAGATAATACCCATTTGAGCTTTTTCTATATTATAATCAGCTGATTGGATTAGCTTTAATAAAATATTTTCCACGTCTTCACCAACGTATCCTGCCTCTGTAAGAGTAGTTGCATCAGCAATAGCAAATGGAACATTTAGCATATTAGCTAGAGTTTGTGCAAGTAGAGTTTTACCAGTTCCTGATGGACCTAAAAGTAAAACATTACTTTTTTGTATTTCAACTCCGCTAGTATTCTTTTTGCTTAGTATTCTTTTATAATGATTATAAACAGCAACGCTTAAAGCAACTTTCGCTTCATCCTGACCTATAACATATTCATCAAGCCTTCTTTTAATTTCTAAAGGCGGATAAATTGTTATATCATCAGATTTTGAAGTGTCTTTTTTGTTTCTTTGAGGTTGGTTTTTTGGAGCTGGTGCTTCAATAACACCCTCATCTTCAAGTATTTCATAGCATAACTGAACACATTCATTACAAATATTAATACCCGGACCAATTATAATTCTTTCTACTTCTGTTGAATTTTTTCCGCAAAAATTACAGGTTAGAATTTTATCTTTACTCGACATAACACTCCTATTTATTATCTATTAATAATAACTTTATCAATTAAACCATAATCTGCAGCTTCTTGTGCAGATAAGAAATTATCTCTATCTGTATCAATAGTGATTTTCTCAATAGGCTGACCTGTTTGCTCAGACATAATAGTGTTTAATTTTTCACGGATTTTAATTATCCAATCTGCATGAATTTTAATATCACTTGCCTGACCACGAGTTCCGCCTAGTGGCTGATGAATCATAATTTCGCTATTTGGAAGCGCAAATCTTTTTCCTTTTGCTCCTGATGATAAAAGGAATGCGCCCATAGACGCTGCAAGACCGATACAAATTGTTGAAACATCACATTTTATATAGTTCATAGTGTCGTAAATTGCCATACCAGCAGTTACAGAGCCACCTGGAGAATTGATATAAAGACTGATATCTTTATCAGGATCCTGACTTTCTAAATATAAAAGCTGTGCCACAACAAGGCTTGCTGTAACATCATTTACTTCATCGCAAAGCATGATTATTCTATCATTTAATAAACGAGAATATATATCATAGCTTCTTTCCCCTCTATTAGTTTGCTCAACGACCATAGGTACTAATGCCATATTAAACACCTCCAAGATTTTTTTAATTTTTATTTAATGCTAAATAAGTTTAGGCAAATTTTTATTAATTATGCATTTGTAATTTCAGCATTTGCTTTAACAAAATCAATAGCTTTTTGAATAGCTAAATCTTTTCCTATTTCATTTGCTGGAACTAATTGTTTAACATTTTCTAGTGGAATGTTGTACATTTCGCTAATTCTTGTTAATTCTTTTTCTACATCTTCTTCTGTAGCTGTGATTCCTTCTAATTCAGCAACTTTTTCTAGAGCTAGACGGATTTTAACTTGCTCTGCAGCTTGCTCGCTAAATGTTTTTCTAAAAGTAGCCATATCAGATTGAGTGTATTGTAGATAAACTTCTAATTGAAGACCTTGTTGTTGTAGTCTTCCTTCAAAATCTCTTACCATTTCATCAACTCTAGCTTCATTCATAGCTTCTGGAACTTCAGCTTCTAGAGTTTTAACTACTTGTTCTACTATTTTATTTTCAACATCAAGTTCTGCTGCTTGAAGAGCTTCTTGTTCTCTGTGCTTTTTAATATCAGCTTTTAATTCTTCAAGAGTATCAAATTCGCTAACATCTTTTGCAAATTCATCATCTAAAATTGGAAGTTCTTTTGTTGTTAATTTATTTAATTTTGTTTTGAATACAGCTTCTTTACCAGCTAAATCAACTGCTTGGTATTCTTCTGGGAATGTTACAACAACATCAAATTCATCACCTTCATTATGTCCAACGATTTGAGCTTCAAATCCTGGGATAAATTGGCCTGAACCTAATAATAAATCAAAACTTTCACCTTTACCACCTTCAAAAGCTACACCATCAGTAAAGCCTTCAAAATCGATATTAGCTGTATCTTGCATTTCAGCACTTCTTCCTTCAACTGGAACAAGTCTTGCATTTCTTTCTTGCATCATTTTTAGTTCATCTTCAATGATTTCATCAGTTACTGGAATTAAATTTCTAGTAGCTTTTAATCCTTTATACTCACCAATTTTAACTTCTGGGTAAGTTGTGATAGTTGCTTTAACGCTAACACCATCTTCTTTTGTGCAATCTGTAACTTCTAGTTGTGGTTGTGCTACTGGAACTAGTTTTGCTTCCTCGATAGCAGCAATGTATGCATCTGGTAAAACTTCATCGATAGCATCATTAAAAAATACTTCTTCACCATATAGTTTTTCAACCATATTTCTTGGTGCTTTACCTTTTCTAAATCCTGGGATAGTCATATCCTTGCTTGTTTTTCTAAATACTTTTGAAATTGCTTCATTAAATTCTTTTGCTGGAATTTTAAATTCCAATTCCACTGTATTTTCTGCAACTTTTTCGTTTCTAATTAATTCCATTATTTTAAAACTCCTTAAATTTGTTTAAATTTATACTAAAACATTATACCATACCTTTTTTAATTAATCAATTAAATATGGACAAAAATCTATGCTATCTGCTGAAATAAGTTTAAATTTTGTTCCATCATAAATTTGATTAAAAGAAAAGTTAATAGTTTTTCCATGTAAATGCCCATAAAAGCATTTTTTTATATTATATTCTTTTAATGTGTTTAAGATATGATTGCTAAATAAATCCTGATAGATTGGTGGATAATGAAGAAAAACTATTTTTTCTTTATCACTTTTTAAATAATCAAGAGAAAGTTTTAATCTTCCAGCTTCTCTTAAAATAATTTTCTCATTATCTTTTTGTCCATTTTCAAATGTCCACCCACGAGTTCCACAAATTATATAATTTTCCACCTCAAAACTATTGTTAAATAAAAATTTAATAGTTTTAAATTCATGTTTTTCTAAAAAATCATTTAATTTCTTGCTCGTTTGCCACCAGTAATCATGATTTCCTTTTAAGATAATTTTTTGGCCATTTAATTTTTCAATAAATTTAAAATCTTCCACTGCATCTTCTATATCTAAAGCCCATGATATATCCCCAGCTAATATAACTGTATCATTTTCCTTAACTAGTCTTTGCCAGTTTTTTTCAATACGCTGATAATGATTTTCCCAGCCTTTAAAGATATCCATTGGTTTATTAGTAGAAAAAGATAAATGCAAATCGCCAATAGTGTATATAGCCAAAAAAGTTCCTCCTTTTTATTTCTATGCTCTTTTATTTTTTATATTTCAACTTTTAAAAATGTTTTCTTGCCTTTTTTAATGATAAATAATTCATTAAATGCATTTTTTGAAAACTTTGTATCAATATCGCTTACTTTTTCATCATTAACTAAAACACCGCCTTGAGTTACAAGTCTTCTTGCTTCTGATTTACTAGAAGCTAGTTTTGTAGCAACTAATAAATCTAAAATAGCAATACTTTCATCAGTAAAGTTTTCATCTGTTAATTTTTCGCTTGGCATATTTTCGCTATCTTGCTGTCCGCTAAATAAATCTCTTGAAGTTTTTAAAGCTTTATCGGCATCTTCTTTTGAATGAACAAGCTCTGTTAAATTATAAGCTAGTAATTCTTTTGCTTTATTGTATGCAGCGCCGCCCTCTTTTTCAAAAGCATCTATTTCTTCAAGCGGTACAAGTGTTAGCATTTTTAAGCATCTTGCAACATCGGCATCATTAATATTTCTCCAGTATTGGAAAAATTCATAAGGTGATGTTTTAGTTGGATCAAGCCATACAGCCCCCGCAACAGTTTTACCCATTTTAACACCATCTGAGGTAGTTAATAGATTAAATGTCATACCAAATGAGTCTTGTCTTGCTTTTTTACGAATTAATTCTGTTCCCGCTAATATGTTAGACCATTGATCATTTCCGCCAAGCTGCATTTTACAGCCAACTTCATTAAACATATGGTAAAAATCATATCCTTGCATTAACATATAGTTAAATTCTGTAAAAGATAATCCTTTTTCAAGACGTATTTTAAAAGCTTCTGCTGTTAACATTTTATTAACTGAGAAATGAAAACCAACATCTCTTAAAAAATCAACATAATTTAATTCTAAAAGCCAATCAGCATTATTTAGCATTAAAGCTTTGCCTTCTGAAAAATCTAAAAACTTTCTCATTGTTATTTTAAATTTTTCGCCATTCGCATCGATTTCTTCTTTGCTCATAACTTTTCTCATATCGCTTTTTCCGCTAGGATCACCTATCATACAAGTGCCCCCACCTATTAAAGCAATCGGTCTGTGTCCTGCTTTTTGCATATGACGCATAACCATTAATTGTAAAAAGTGACCAACGTGTAAACTATCTGCTGTTGGATCAAAGCCTATATAAAATGTTACCTTTTCTTTACCTAGTAAATCTCTTACTAAATCCTTATCCGTAACTTGCGCTATAAGACCTCTTTCTTCTAATAAATCAAAAACATTTCTTTCCATTATAAAACCCTTCCTTTTAAAAAATATAAAATAAAAAAACGCCATCTACTAAATTAATAGTAGAGGACGTTTGTTAATTTACGTGGTACCACCTCTGTTTATAATACCTAAAAAAGTATTACCTTAGATTTAATAAAATTAAATCTTATACTATAACGTGTATCATCCGTCAAAACCTACTCTTATTTCAGCCTTGCCACTCCAAAGTGTACTTCATTTTAAATCCTCGTCTTTTTTTCACCAACCAAAAGCTCTCTAAACTCTTTTATCTAAAATTACTCTCTTTTTCACTGTGTTTTTTATTATATCCTAAATATTATCACTAAAAAAATAATATGTCAAGAATTTTGTGCATTTAGTATCATTTCTTTAGCATTTTCAAGCGATGTACTTGTTATATTATCGCCTGAAATTATTCTTGCTATTTCTCTTTCTTTTTCATCATATGATAAAGCTGAAACATTAGTATATGTTGCTTTATCATCACTAGATTTTTTAATTAGCAAATGATTATCTGAAAAAGCTGCGATTTGCGCTGAATGTGTAACGCAGAAAATTTGCTTTCCTTTTGCAGTATCTTTTAATAATTTTCCTATTTTAAATGATGCAGAGCCTGAAACTCCTGCATCTATCTCATCAAAAATCAATGTCGCTGTTTTATCAGTGTCGGATAAAACACTTTTAATAGCTAGCATAATTCTTGATAATTCACCACCAGATGCTATTTTTGATAGTGGTTTTTGAGATTCACCTTTATTAGTTATTATTAAAAATTCAATTTCGTCTTTGCCATTTTTTGAATACTTTTTATCTTTTATATCCAATATTATTTCAACTGATGGCATATTTAAAAATTCTAATGCATTTTTAATTTGCAGGCTAAATTTATTAAAAACATCAATTCTATTTTTAGTTAAATTTTCAGCTTGCTTTTTAAGTTTTGGCGCAACTTTATCTAAATCATTATGAAGTTTTTCAAGCTCCTCTTCTAAAAAACTAATCGTTCTTAATTTTTCTTTGGAAGAATTTAATGTATTTAAAACATCTTCAACAGATGGGCCATACTTTCTTTTTAATTTATAATATAAATCAAGTCTCTCTTCGATTTTATCTATATCATTTATATCAACATCAAAATCATCTAGATAATTTTTTAGCATAAATAAAGAATCTTCTGCAAGACTTCTCGCTTCAATTAATTTATCGCTAATTTCTTTTAATTTTTCATCATAACTATCAATGTTTAATAATTCTTTACTCGCAATATCTAAACTGCTAACACCACCTTGAAAATCATTTTCACCAGCTAATAAAAAGTAGGCACTATTGATATGCTGCATAATTTTTTGTGCATCTAGTATTTTCTTTTTATTTAAAAGCAATGCATCTTCTTCTTCTTTTGATAAGTCTGCCTCTTCTATTTCCTTAATTTGAAAAGAAAGTAATTCTAAATTTTCTTCACTCTCTTTATCTAAATTTTCAAGTTTTGTTATTTCATTTTTAATTGATGTAAACTCTTTATAATATTTAAAATACTCATCTTTAATATCCTTATTTACGCCAAATCCGTCTAAAATTTCTATATGCTTTAAAGAATTTAAAAGACTTTGATTATCGTGCTGTCCGTGGATAGTTATAATATCTGAGAATAATTCTTTAACAACACTTAAAGGGACCGGCATTGCATTAATTCTTGCACTGCTTTTCCCCTCACTTGTAACTTGTCTTGATATAATGCATTCATCGCTTAAATCAATATCAAAATCTTCAGCTTTTTTTATTATTTCTTTATCGATATTTTCAAAAACCGCTGTTATAACAGCTTTTTGTGCGCCACTTCTCACTATATTTTTTGAAATTCTATCACCTAATATCGCATTAATAGAATCCACTATAATACTTTTTCCAGCACCCGTTTCACCTGTAAGGCAGGTAAATCCGTTTGAAAAATTAATATTTGCTTTTTCTATTACTGCAACATTTTCTATTATTAATTCACAAAGCATATTAATCCACCCATTACTTTATGTATTTTTTTAATTTTTCGCAAAGTACACTAGCTTCATTCTCTGTTCTAACAAGGATAAATATAGTGTTTTCGCCAGCTAAAGTGCCCACTACACCTTCCCAATTTAAACTATCAAAAACTTCGCAAGCTGCTTGCGCCATAGCTGTTTGGCATTTTAAAACTATGGTATTTCCTGCATAATCAACCGAAATAATAGATTCTGAAAAAATATAATCAAATCTATTAAAAGTAGCTTTTGTATCTTGCACTATTGTATTTTGAGCATACTTATATTCTCCGTTTGATGCCACTATTTTAACTAGATTTAATTCTTTAATATCTCTTGAAACTGTTGCCTGTGTTACATCAAAATTATCTTTTTTTAATAAATCAAGAAGTATTTCTTGCCTATCAATATTATTTTCTTGAATTAAAGATAATATTCGTTTATGCCTTTGTTTTTTCATAAAAATAACCATTCCTTTCTTTTTTAAAACTGCTTATCTCATTTTTAATTTATTATCTAATGTTTTTAATTGATTAACTTCATTTATATTATAAATTTTCAAAACTTCCAAAGAAAGCTTTACAGATACAGTATCGCCCTCTTTTATCTTTGTATGATTTGCACCATCAAAAGAAATATATGCAAAATTATTATTTAAGTTTTGAACTTTTATTTTTATTTCCTTATCTTCTGATAAAACCATTGGAACACTATTTAAATTATGTGGTGCTATATAAGAAACAACTAAAGCTTTTAAGTCAACATCCACTACAGGACCTCCAACTGATAAAGAATAAGCTGTTGAGCCTGTAGGAGTAGCAATAACTATTCCATCACCTAGAAAACTAGTAAGATTTTTATTATTTATTATAATATCTAAAGTTATTGTGTTAATAAACATATTTTTTAAAATAGCTACATCATTTAAACATTCTATCCACTCACCATCATTTACTTTTGCTTTTAAAAGGCTGTGTGAATTAATTTTAAAGTAATCTTTTTCATTTAGATGCAGTAATTTATTTATATCATCAGCTTCTAGAGCAGTTAAAAAACCTAAATTCCCACTGTTAATTCCAAGTATCGGCTTTTTAAATTTTGCACAAATAGTTCCAACAGAAAGAATTGTACCATCTCCTCCAATAGTTATAACTAAATCTGAGTTTTCAATTCCTTTTTCTATATCTACTTTTTCTATTCCTTTTGAATTAAAATCCTTTTCATCACTTACAGTTACCGAGTATTTTAATTGTAATAGCTTTTCTAAAACTTCTGCATACACTTTTTCATAATTATTTTTTGAAGTATTAACTTTTATAAAAACTTTCATTATTAATAGATGTATCCTTTCTATTTTAATAGCTTTATTTATTAAATGTTATTCTCCTAAAAATTCTTTTGATTTTAAAACAACAGCCTCTATATCTTCAAGTGTTATTTTATTATCCTCTTCTTTTTTAGAAACAACTGCTAAAAATTCTATATTCCCCTCAGGGCCTTTTATTGGAGAAAATGTTAATTCTTTTATAAAAAATCCATTTTGTTTTGCAAATTCAAAAACGTTTATAATAACTTCTTTATGAACATTTGAATCTCTTACAACACCTTTTTTTCCAACTTTTTCTCTTCCTGCTTCAAATTGCGGTTTTATAAGGCAAACACCTAAAACATCATCATTTGAAATTTTAAATGCAACTGGGAAAATATGCTTTAGGGAGATAAAAGAAACGTCAACTGAAAAGAAATCAATTTTCTCTTTAATTAATTCATCATCTACATTTCTAATATTCGTTTTCTCTAAATTTACAACTCTTTCATCGCATCTTAATTTCCAAGCTAATTGTCCATAACCTACATCAACTGCATAAACTTTACTTGCTCCATTTTGCAGCATACAATCTGTAAATCCGCCAGTAGAAGCACCTATATCCATACAGATTTTATTAATTAAATCAAATTTATATTCATTTATAGCTTTTTCAAGTTTTAATCCGCCACGGCTAACATATTTTAAATCTTTGCCTCTTACTTCCACCTTATCAGTTTCTTTTATCATAGTTCCTGATTTATCGGCTTTTTGATTATTAACATACACTATTCCCGACATTATTAGAGCTTGTGCTCTTTGTCTTGACTCTGCATATCCTTCATTAAATATATATTGATCTAATCTAATTTTCATTTATTTTCCCTTTTATATCCCTTGCAATAGAAGCTGAATCTAATTTGCATATTTTCATAAGCTCATCAACACTTGCATGGGTGAGTAAATTATTATCTATACAGTGCGAATAAAAACTGCCCTTATAGTTTTTTGTAAGTAATTTATGAGCGATATTTTTTGCAACACTTCCGTTTTCCACTTGCTCTTCATAAATAAATATTTTTTTATATTTTAAAAGTTCTTCTATTAATTCATCTGAAATAGGATTAATTATATTTAATTTACAGATATCTGTGTATATCCCCTCAACAAATAAATCTTCACTAGCTTTAATTACCTGTGAAAAATGCCTACCATAGCAAATAACAACAGAATCACTTTTTTTAGAAATTATATCATATTCCTTTTTAGATGGAACATAGTTTTGAGTAATAGAATCTTGCCCGCCTCTTGGATATCTTATAACCTTTGCGCCTTTAACTTCATTAATAAGATATTCAAGCCAGTATTTTAATTCACTATAATTTGACGGTGATGCTATTATAGTTTCTTTATAATTTGCAAAAATTGATAAATCGTAAACCCCTTGATGAGTTTCCCCATCTCCTGGGACTAGTCCTGCTCTATCAATTGCAAATAAAACATCAGATTTCATTAGCATAACATCGTGTAAGTATTGATCTAATGCTCTTTGCATAAATGTTGAATACAAACAGACAACTGGAGAAAGCCCACCTACTGAAAGTGCTGATGCAAATGTTACAGCATGTTCTTCTGCCATACCCACATCAAAAAATCTATTTTTGTGTTGTTTATAAAAAAACTGTAAGCCTGTCCCATACTTCATTGCAGCAGTAATAGCACAGATTTTATTGTTTTCAGCTGCTATTTCAGCTAGTTTTTGGCCAAACACATTAGAGTAAGAATCGCTTGGAGCAATGTCTGGATCTTCTATTTTACTAATATCTTTTTCTATATCAAATGCTGAAACTCCATGAAAAGCGCCAGGATTCGTTTCTGCCGGTGTAAAGCCTTTCCCCTTAACAGTTAGAGCATGTATTAAAGTTGGCTTTTTGCTTCTTTTTGCAGCATTTAAAGCTGTGCACATTTCTTCAATATCATTTCCATCTTCCACTAAATGATAAGTAAGTCCCATATCTTCAAAAAAAGTAGAATTATATAAAGCTCTTCTTAATATAGATTTTGAAGAAACCATAAATTCACTTACACCTTTACCTAAAACAGGAATTCTCTCAAGAGTATTCGAAACTTTTTCTTTTACATCAAGATAATCTTTACTTGCGCGAAGACCTGATAAGTATTTTGACATAGCACCAACATTTTTTGATATAGACATTTTATTATCATTTAAAATAATTATTAAATTATCTAATTTTTCATCAATATTATTTAGCCCTTCATAAATCATACCGCCAGTAAAAGCACCATCTCCCACAACAGCTACAACATATCCTGCTTCTCTTTTAATCTTTTTTGCTTTTGCAAGACCTATAGCAACTGATAAAGATGTACTACCATGACCTGAAATAAAGCTATCAGCATCACTTTCCTTTGGTGCTGGAAATCCTGATAGACCATCTTTTTTTCTAAGTGTTTTAAATTCGTCTTTTCTGCCTGTTAGTATTTTATGAGTATATCCTTGATGCCCAACATCGAAAACAATTTTATCTCTTGGAACTTTAAAACATTTATGAAACCCTACACAAATTTCCACTGTTCCAAGATTTGCAGATAAATGTCCGCCTGTTTTTGAAACTTCAGTTATTAAAAAATCACGTATTTCACTTGATAATAGTTTTAATTTGTTATTTTCAAGTAATGAAACATCTCTACTACTTTTAATATTATTTAAAATTCTATATTGCATAATAATATTAATCCTTTCATATACTTTTAAAAGTATTTTATTTTAAGATTTTACACTAATAATCCAATTATTGTGCCAACTAGTGCTCCACCTAAAACCTCGTAAGGTGTGTGTCCTAAAAGTTCTTTTAATTTTTTATTTGTTCCTAAATGAAGATTTTCGTTTATTTTATCTATCCATTCTTCAACGAGCTGATTTAAAATTTTTGCTTGTTCTCCTGCTGCTCTTCTCACGTTCATTGCATCATACATAACAACTGATGCAAGAGCTACGGCTATCGCAAACTCAACAGATTCAAATCCACACACCCTTAAAGTGGCAACACTTAAAGCGCAAACTACTGATGAGTGTGAAGATGGCATTCCACCAGAGCCTATTAATCTCTCAGATTCCCATTTTTTAGTTAATGCATAGTTAAAAATTGTTTTTAAAAGCTGAGCTGAAAACCAGCCTAAAAAAACAGCATTTAATATTCTATTAACTGTTATAAGTTCTAAAAATTCCATCATATTATTCACTTCTTTCTACTTAACAAAAAGTTTGTATACTCTATTAAATCATGTGATTTATCTAAGAATTTTTCTTTTAATTTATTTATTGCATCGTCGGTTAAATCTTGTGCTATTTTTTGTGCTTTTTCTAAGCCGTATAAACTTACAAATGTAGACTTTTGATTTTCTAAATCGCTACCGGTAGGCTTTCCTAGTAATTCACTACTAGTAGTTACATCTAAAATATCATCAACTATTTGAAAAACTAAACCGATATTTAAAAAGAATAAATCTAGTATTTCTTTTTCTTCATTTGTAATTTCTTTTAAAGAAGAAACACCTTGCTGGACAAATAAAATTAGCCTTCCTGTTTTATTAACATGTATTTTATTTAAACTATCTTTATCTATTATAGTATTCTCATACTTTAAATCGAGTTCTTGTCCATAAATCATCCCTTTTGGACCAATAGCTTTATAAAAAAGATTTAAAACATTAACCTTTTCTTTTTCAGAAAGGTATTTGTTATTTAATATAACCTCACCTGCCACTGAAATTAATGAATCTCCTGCTAAAAGTGCAGTACTTTCATTAAATGCAATATGGCAAGATGGCTTTCCTCTTCTTAAATCATCATTATCCATACACGGCAAATCATCGTGAATTAAAGAATAACAATGCACCATTTCAATAGCTGCAGCTATTGGTTTTATTTTTTCTATATCAATTTCTAGCATTTCACCCACTAAAAACGAAAGAATCGCCCTTGTTCTTTTCCCTCCATTTAATAGTGAATATGCACTAGCTTTTAAAACATCGCTATCGTTATAGTAAAAATCGTTTAAATATTTTTCTAAACTTTCTTCTATAATACTTATAAACTTATCTATTTTAAAATTATCCATTATTTGTTTCCACATTAATATTATTTATTAATTTATCTACTTCACTTAGTTTTTCATTGCAAAATGCAATTAATTTTACTCCTTCTGAGTAAAGATTTATCCCGTCTTCAAGCTTTATATTAGCACTAGACAATTCTTTTGCAATAAAGTTTAATCTTTCCATTGCCTCTTCAAATGTATACTGCATATTTAAGCCCTCCTTTATCTTTTCTTTATTTTCTCTACTTTACAATAAATATCGTTTTTTTCTGTTATAATTTTTAAATCATCACCAACAGAAATTTTACTATTACTTATAATTTCATCATTTTTATAAACTAAACTGTATCCATTTTTTAATAAATTCAATGGATTTAATTCATCTAATATTTTATGATTACTTAAAAGATTAGATTTTAGTATATCTATTCTATGTTTAAAATTTTGATTTAAATTTGCTTTTAAATTTTCAAGTTTTTCTAAATTTATTGATTTAAAGTTTATAAAATTATAAAATCCATCTGAATTTTTAATTATTTCTAAATCTTTTTTACAATCTAGTATTTTATTTGATAATTTATCTTTAAAAAACTCTTCATATCCAAGTAAACTCATACTTAAAGTTTCTCTATCAGGAAGTGCAAGTTCTGCTGCTGCACTCGGAGTTGCAGCCCTTACATCACACACAAAATCAAGAATAGTATAATCGATTTCATGTCCTATAGCACTAATTGTTGGCTTTTTGCAATCAAAGGCAGTTCTTGCTATGTCTTCATCATTATAAATCCACAAATCATCAGCACTACCGCCACCTCTTGCAATAATAATTAAATCTAAATCATCTATATTATCAAGTGTTTTTATTGCATTTATAATTGAATCTTTTGCATATTCGCCCTGCACTAAGCAGTTTGCTAGAAAAATTTCTGCACAAGGAAACCTTCTTTTTGTAACACTTATAATATCCTTAATAGCTGCCCCCGTCTCGCTTGTGGCAACTCCAATTTTAAAAGGATACATAGGAAGCTTTTTCTTATTATCTTGCGAAAATAATCCTTCTTTTTCAAGTTTTTCTTTTAATTTCTCAAAAGCTATCTGTCTTGCACCTATTCCTGAGGGGAACATATCTGTTACATAAAACTGATATGAGCCGCTATTTTCATAAATGCTAACTTTTCCTCTAACTAAAACTTTCATACCGTTTTCTGGTAAAAAATTAAGTTTTATATTATTAAATTTAAACATTACTGCACTGATAACAGATTTTTCATCTTTTAATGAAAAATAAAAATGTCCAGATGAGTAATGATTTTTAAAATTTGATATTTCAGCCTCAACAGCGATGTCTTTTAAAAATTTATCATTCTCTAAAAGCCCTTTTGCATACAAATTGAGTGCTGTAACACTTAAAATATTATCCATTTATTATCCTTTTATAGCCCGTTACTGCTGCGCCCACCGCATTATCACTAGATAAATAATCCTCGCAAAAATAAATTTCTTCTAAATCTTTTTGCATTATTTCTCGTATAACGCTCGAGGACATAACTCCGCCAGCGCAAACTATATCTAAATTTTTATAATCTTTTCTTACATTATTTAATATACTAATTAAACTTTTTGCAATAAAGGTTAAATTATATTTTGCTATATAGCTTATATCTTTATTTTCTTTTAGCATTTTATCGCATTGATTTTCAAGGCCTGAAAGATTGCAATTATAGCCTTTAACACTCACTTTTACTTTTATATCATCTTTACATTCACTCGCTATTTTAGACACTTCTTTCCCTGCTGGAAAAGAAAACCCAAGTTTTACTCCGAGGCGGTCGATAGCTTGTCCTGCATATAAATCATTTGATGTTCCAATAGTTTTAATAATTTTTCCATTTTCAATTAGCATTATATCTGTAGTACCGCCTGAAATATGGAGCATAATAAATTTTTCTTTATAAAATTTATCATTATTTAAGCTAAATAAACAGCTTTGTATATGGCATTCTTGATGAGATAGTTCTACAAGTGGAATATTTTTCACGGCTGAAATAGCAAAAGCTGCCATTTTGCCAACTAAAAAGCACGGCATATATGAATTTTCTTCATCTTTTGGCTTTGTTGTAACTCCTATTGCCCTAATATCCTTAAAATCAAAGTTTTTATTTTCTAAAAAAATATCCGTTAAAGATTTTATATGATTAAAAACAGCTTCTTGCTGTCTTAATCCAACTTCACCCTTTTTAACAGGTAAGAATATTTTTTTATGTAGTAATACTTTATGATTTGTATTATCAACAACACTAAATGAAGTGGCATAATTACTAGTATCAATTCCAATAGTTAGCATTATTTATCCTTTAGCGCGAATTTCTTTTGAAACACTGCCTAAAACTCCATTTATAAATTGATAATCTTTTTCACCAGCAAACTTTTTAGTAATTTCAACTGCTTCATTTATAACTATACTATCCATATCTTCTTTTGAAAACATCATCTCTGCAACACTTAATCTTAATACAGCGCTTGCAACTCTTGATATTCTTTCTTGTTTCCAGTTTTTAAGTTTTGATTGTATCATATCATTTACTTCATCAGCATTATTATAATATAAATTCATTAATGAAATAGCAAAATCATCTAAACGATACTCCTCATACTCAGGCAGTTCCTGTGTTACTGCTAATATATCATTAATATCATTTGCTGAAAAGCTAGCTTCAAAAACTGCAATAAAGGCATTTTCTCTTGATTTTCTTCTTGTACTCATAATTTAAACTTCCCTTTTTAATTTGATTTTATAATCTTTATCACTAAAATCACCCTCCAAGAAATATTGGAGGGTTATTTTTTAATTCATACTTTCTGGTGAATCCACACCTGAAATTATAATATTCACTTTTGAAACTGTAATATTAGTCATATTTTGAACGCTTGATTTCACAGCTTCTTGAACTAATTTTGCTACCTGTGCTACCTTAAAACCATATTTTAAAACAATATGAATTTTTATATCTGCAACTCCCTCAAAAATATTTACTTCAACAGATTTTGGCAAATTAGTTTTTGCGAAAACTCCCTTTACTCCAAAATTTGCTATCGAAACTCTACTCACTCCCTCAACTTCAAGAGCTGCAAGCTTTGATATTTTTTCAATTACATTTGCTGAGATATATAAATCTCCTTGTTTTTTTATGTTTTTGTTAATGTCCATTTTATAACCAATCCTTTCATAAGGCATATTTTTATAGTTTTATGCAAAAATAAGGCCTTAATGCTTGAAAAAATCCATTTTCAAACTAAAATTATTCTTATTAATGTATATTATATCATTTTTTTCTAAATTTAACAACACTATTTTACTTCAATTACAACAATATTTTGTGCCGCTATAGAAGTTTTTGATAAAACAACATCACGAACTTTAACAACATCTTCCTGTGTAAGGTTTCCTTCAGGTAGTGCAACTGCAAGAGTTATCTTTTCATCTGCAATAGTAGCAACACAGTCTGTAAAGCCTTTAGCTTTCACCATATTCTCTATATCAATTTCTAAAGTCATATCTTGAACTACTTTTGTAAGACTTTGTGTTGCATTCATTTTTTCTTCATCAGTTAAAGAAGATGCTTTTAAGGTTTTTTCTAGAGTATCAAGAGCTTCATCTCTTGCTTTTTCTCTTGCAAGCCTTGTTTCTTCAAAATATTTTTCAATATCTGTTTTATTTGTTGCAACAAGCTGTGCATCTCCATAATTTTCCACTTCATAATCTTCAACTGTCATTAATAAATCGCCCTCATCAACAGTTTCAACTGTACCTTGAGTTTCAAGTGCTGTAAAATACTGCCCGTCAACTCCCTGTGAATATTCCCAATTTAAATAAACTGCTACCATTAATGCTAAAGATAAAAACACTAAAGTTACTGAACGTTGTTTTGAAATTTTTTTCATAATAATCACCTCTTATATATTTTATTGCATTTTTATTACACATATTTTATTACTTGATACATCAAGAGCTACCTTTGCTACCTCTGTTATATCACTTACCACTGATATATCCTCTGCCCCTTTTGAAACAATCACCACTCCTTTTATAGCTGGCTCTAGTGTTGTTTTTACAAGGGCTGAGTCTTCTTCTTGCCCTTCTATTAGCACCAAATTATTTTCATAACTTGATTTTACAGATTCTCCCTCAAAATTTTCATCTTGAGATTTTTCCTCACTTACATATACATTCTCCCAAGAAGATTCTAATGTTATCATAACTTCAACTTCGCCTGCACCCTCAACTAATGACACTATATTTTTTAAATCTTCTTCTAAAGTATCAATATAGCTTTCTAGATTGTTATCATTATTTTCTTCTAATATTTTAATTTCTTCATTTGTATCTGTATTTTGAGATAATAAAACTAGGAGTATTCCTATAAACCCAAGTGTTATAAATATATTTGTTTTCCCTTCTTCTAAAATCTTTTTTATAAATTTATTGTCTTTAATTTTATCCATATTCACCTCTAAAAAATATAACATCTTCATTTACTATATCCGATAGCAGTTTTAAAATTTCTTCTTTTCTTTCTTCATCACTTCCATAAATATTTATTTCTTTTATTAAAAAACTTCCATTTTCTTTATGTATATGCAGTGATACATCATTGTAGGATATATTTTTTTCTTCTAAGGTTTTTTTAATATCATTTTCTATTAGTAATTTTGCATTTTCTATAATTAATTCTGTGTTTTCTTCTTCATTCACTGTTATAGAATAAAATTCGAGTGAGTTAAAAACAGATTGGGTATCTATTTTATTTAAAGGATAGAAAATATTTAATATTAAAACTAACCCTAAAACTGTTTGCAAAATTTTATTAGTTTCTTTTATTTTTATTAAATCAAATAACAAAGCTATAATATAAATAACTAAACATAAATTCCCTATATAACTATATATATTATCCATTTAAACTCCTCCTGTTATATTTATCATTACAGTAGTTGAAAAAATAAGGAGAATTAAAAATAAAATAATTAGTGATAATAATAATTCTGTTAGATTTTTATATCCAGTTAAAAAAGATTCGATAGCATTTGCATTTAAAATATCTGCAATTATTACTAGGAAATTAAATGCAATATAATAAATTAATATTAAAACAAATGATGGTATAAAAATCCAAATAATAACCCCAACACCAATGCTTCCTGCAAAACTCTTCACTACTTCCATACTGCTATAAACACTGCTTACCGCATCTTGCAAAGCACCTCCAATTACAGGGATAACACCTGTGACTCCTTCACCTATTTTAACTGCTAAATTATCCTGACTTTGTGTTATACTCGTTTGCAAAGTTAATAAAAAACAAATAACACTCACAGCCCCTTTTAATACCCATTTAATAGATTTTAAATAAAATTCTATTAAAGATTTAAGGCTTATTTCTTTTATAATAGAGCTAGTTAAATTAACAGCTAAAAATAAATTAAAACTTGGCAAAACTAAATTTATACAAAAATTTGATATAAAAATAAGTCCTGTTAAAAAAATTCCAGTATATAGTCCTGATGTTAAAAATTCTCCACTAGCAGCAACTATTCCTGCAAATATTGGAACAAAGCTGGTCATAAAATTTTTAATATCGAATAGATTATCACTTATAATATTAATTATTTTTAAAATATCTGGCATAAGAAGTAAAAACATACTTATAATAGAAATTTTATCTATAATTTGTCCCACTTCATCAAATTGCTTATTTTGTAGTAGTTTTAAGCTACTTGAAATCAAAATTATTACTAGCATTTTTAAAAACAATTCTATAGGCTCATCTATTATTTTTCCCATCTCATTTTCAAAAAACTCTAATAGCCCCTCAAAGGTTAAATCAAATTTATTATCGCTATAATCATCCGCTATATCTTCAATTTCTTCTATGTAGAAATCTGTTGCAGCATAAGTTTTTACAGGAAAAATTATAAATATAAAAGCTATTAGTAATATAAATAATTTTTTCATAAGATTAATCCTCTTATAATATTCATAACTTCTAAAAAAATTGGCATTGCTGTTATCATTATTGCAATTCTTCCTGCTAATATCATTTGATTAGATAAAGCTTTATTATTGTTATCAAGGCATATATCTGAAACAAACTGAGTTACAAGACCTATTCCCACAGATTTAAATATTATATCCACACCAATAAATTCAAGTGTTGATATCGTTTCTCTTATTTCTTGTATAATAGGTGTTAATTGATTTATTATGTAAACTAAAACTAATACACTCACTGAAATAGTTATTAAACTTTGAATATTCTTACTTAAAACTGGCAATGAAGAAATTAATATTATCGCTATTAAAACCAATGCAGAAATTTTTAGTATGTCCATAATTTAAAACCCGAATAAATATTTTATTGTTTCAAAAAGCTCTTGCACTTGAGTTATCACCATCGTTAAAACCACTATAAGCCCCATTAAAGTTGTGAGCATTGCTTGATCTTCTCTTCCGCTTCTAATTAAAACCTGACTTAATACTGATACTATTATTCCTATCGCCGCTATTTGAAAAATTAAATCCACTTCCATATTTTTTATATCCTTCCTTTGGAATTTAAACTATTATTATAGAAAGTATTAGCCCAATCGATACACCTATTGACAAATTCACCTTTTTCTCATCACTATATGCTTTTTCGCATCTTTTTATATGATATTCAACTAATTCTTTAGTTGAAATTAAGAATTCTCTCTCATTTTCTTTATCATATTTTCCTATTCTGTTTAATATATTATCTAGTATTTTGATGTATTTAATGTCTAATAGTTTATTTTTATATTTTAAAAACAAGAATTCATCTTTTTTTAAAAAATTAAATTTTTTAAAATATTCTGTTTTTGATAAATCCATTTCGCTGAATATTTTTACATATGTATAATCTAAATTATAAAATATCTGTATTTGCTCTAAGATATATTTTATATCCTCTAAAAATTTTAAAGAATAATAATTAGTAAAATCTTTTCTTAAAAAAAGTATTACACATGAGGATATAATTAATAAAACTCCTATAATTTTAAACATCTATAATCTCCTTAATCTTATATATATTTTTTTCTAAAATGATTATCTTATCGAAAATATTATTTTTTAAAAGTGTATTTATATTTGGTCTTTTTTTAATATCTAAAAAAGAATTTCCGTGTGCTGTGCAAATAAACTTTACACCTGTGTTTACACTTGATAGTATTGCTTTTGTTTCTTTTTTATCGCCTATTTCATCGCAAATAATAATATCAGGATTTAAAGTTCTAGTTGCCATTTCTATAGCAACAGCTTTTTTAATTCTTTTTATGCTATCAAAGTTTTGATTTTTTAAAACTAACTCTTCTCTTTCATCACATACACAAACATTATTTTTTATAGATAATTTAGATATTATATTTTTTAATAATGTAGTTTTGCCTGTGTGAGGTGCACCTATTATTAAAATGCCTTTATTAAAATCAAAATCACTTATATTAAAAAAAGTATTCGTGCTATATAAAATTCTTATATTTAATGATGTGAGCTTTTTTAAAACTTGAGTTTTATCATTTATAAAAACTCCTCCAATACCCACTCTATGTCCGCCTTTTAATATAATAAATCCATTAGATATTTCTTTTTCATATGCATTATATGAAAATTCGCACATCCTATAAAAAATATCACTTAGTATTTCATTTGTTATTATATAATTTTTAATTATTATATTTTGTTTATTTATGTTTAAAATTATATTTTGATTTAATCGAAGTCTTATTTCGGTTGGCTTGTCTTTTAAAAAGTCGCTATTAATTATTTTTTCTTTTGTTTTAATATCAAAATATTCTAAAACTTCTAAAATTTCCTTGTCCATATTTTTTTATCTTCCTTTTAATTTTCTTTTAAGTAATTTTATGCAAAAAATATATTTTTAAGAACAAAAAAAGAGCACTACAAATTTTGTAATGCTCTTTTAATTTAAGTATTAAGTTTCTTTCGTATATCTTTATAGTTTGGTGAGAACTTTTTTAGAAAATTATAATATTCTTTAGAGTGATTTAAGTGCTTATAATGGCAAAATTCATGAATTACAACATATTCTATACATTCATAATCCTTTAAAATTAAATTTGTATTTAAAGTTATTATATTTTTATAAGGCATACACGAGCCCCATTTAGATTTCATATTTCGAAATTTCAAATTTGGGAATGGTATATTATACTCAGTAAATCTTGGGTATACATCTTTTACTATTTCACTTATAATTTTTATTGCCTGATCTTTATAAAAGTTGTTAATTAATTTTTCTTTTCTATTAAAATCATTTACATTTTTAGTAATTAAATATAAAATATTATCTTTTATAAAAACTTCTTCTTTACTATATTCTAAAATTTCTAAAATTAATCTTTTACCTAAAAAGTAAAAAATTTCTCCGTTTTTATATTCTATCTTTTTTGAATTATCTAATTTATCAAATTTAGTAAAAGCATCTTGAATAAAATCAAATTTTTCTAAAACAAAATCATCTATATATTTTTTACTATTCCTTGCACTCGCTGAAACTTTAACTATTTTATCCTTATTAATTCTCAAATTAATATTTTTAACTTTTTTTATCTCGAGTATGTATTCAATTTCAATATTATTTTTTCTAACTATTCGTTTTTCTATTTTCATATCAACCTAAAAAACAGCCGATTTTATTCGGCTGTTTATATATTTTTTTAAACTTTAATATCCGCTTTTATTCCAATAATATCTTTATTTTCTTCTAAAATAGGATTAACTATATTCTTTAAAAAGCTTTCTACTTGCTCTTTACTTCTGCCCACATATTTTTCAGGCTCTAAAAAAGCATT
Source organism: uncultured Oscillospiraceae bacterium (assembly GCA_964369205.1). Classification (GTDB taxonomy): domain Bacteria; phylum Bacillota; class Clostridia; order Oscillospirales; family Ruminococcaceae; genus RGIG3102. The sequence goes on from CAYJEK010000003.1 coordinate 26,964, forward strand.
TAATTCATCTAATGTAAATCCAAAAGATTCATCCTGTGAAATTAATTCTAGTAGATTATTTTCTTTTCCAAGCGCTTTAACGTTATGGCTTGCTTTCATTGAAAGTTCTCTAATTTTTTCGTGTAATTCCTGACGGTCGCCGCCTCGTTTAACAGCATCCATCATAATATTTTCCGTTACCATAAATGGAAGTTCACTCATTAATCTTTTTAAAATAACTTTATCATAAACAACAAGCCCATCAGCAACATTTAAGCATAAATCTAATATACCATCAGTTGCTAAAAATGCTTCTGGGATAGATAAACGTTTATTTGCTGAATCATCTAATGTTCTCTCAAACCATTGAGTAGCAGTTGTCATAATAGGATTTAAAGCATCTATCATAACAAATCTACTTAGTGCTGCTATTCTTTCGCTTCTCATTGGATTCCTTTTATATGCCATAGCAGATGATCCAATTTGATTTTTTTCAAACGGCTCTTCAATTTCTTTTAAATGTTGTAATAATCTAATATCATTGCTCATTTTATGTGCAGTAGCAGCTATTCCAGAAAGAATATTTGCAACTTTGGCATCTATTTTTCTTGAATAAGTTTGTCCTGAAACAGCATAACAGTCGCTAAAGCCCATTTTTTTCGCAATCATTGGATCAATTTTTTCAATTATTTCATGGTTACCATCAAATAATTCTAAAAAAGAAGCTTGTGTGCCTGTTGTTCCTTTTGAGCCTAATAACTTTATAGTAGATAACATATAATCAATATCTTCTAAATCCAGTAAAAACTCTTGCATCCATAATGATGCACGTTTACCAACTGTTGTTGGCTGTGCTGGCTGAAAGTGAGTAAATGCTAAAGTTGGCAATGCTTTATACTCATCACTAAATTTTGCAAGAGTAGCAATAACATTTATAACTTTCACTCTTACTAATTGTAAAGCTTCTCTCATTAAAATAATATCAGTATTATCTCCAACATAGCAAGACGTTGCCCCAAGGTGAATAATACCTTTTGCTGATGGACATTGAATACCATAAGCATAAACATGGCTCATTACATCATGTCTTACTTCTTTTTCTCTTTTTTCTGCTACTTCAAAATTAATTTCATCTTGAAAAGCTTTTAATTCATTAATTTGTTCATCTGTTATTGAAAGTCCTAATTCTTTTTCAGTTTCAGCAAGTGCTATCCATAGTTTTCTCCAAGTTTTAAATTTTTTCTCTGGAGAAAAGATGTATTGCATCTCACGGCTTGCATATCTTTGCGAAAGAGGGCTTACATATTTATCATTCGACATTAATTTTGCTCCTATTATTCTTCAAATTCACCACGAATATTATCCTCAGGTGGCTCTAATGGATACATTCCATCAAAGCAGCCTTTACAAATAGATACTGTTGGCACTAATTCTTGTAACCTATCTAATTTTAAATAAGCTAGAGAATCTGTTCCTATCATTTCTGATATTTCTTCTACAGTTCTATTATAAGCTACTAGTTGTTGTCTTGATGGAATATCTGTTCCAAAATAGCAAGGCCATAAAAATTCTGGGCTCGAAACCCTCATATGAACTTCTTTTGCACCTGCTTTTTTAAGTAAGGCAATAATTTTTTTACTAGTTGTTCCCCTTACTATAGAATCATCAACTAAGATAACTCTTTTATCTTTAACTACTTCTTTTAAAACATTAAGTTTCATTTGAACACTATCTTGCCTGTTTTTTTGCTTTGGCTTTATAAATGTTCTTCCTATATAACTATTTTTAACAAAGGCAACACTATATGGAATACCTGTTTCAAGTGCATATCCCATAGCAGCCCCATTTCCAGACTCTGGAACACCAACTACTATATCAGCTTCTACAAATGAATCTCTTGCTAAAAATCTTCCTGCTCTTATTCTTGCATTATAAACACTTTCGCCATCTATTACTGCATCTGGACGAGCAAAATAAATATATTCAAAAATACAAACTGCCCTTTTTTCTTTAGGAATACAATTAGATGTATCTGATAATATTTCACCTTTTGAGTTTATTATAACTATTTCACCAGGCTCAACATCACGAATAAACTCAGCATTAATAGTGTCTAGCGCGCAACTTTCTGAAACTAAAAAATATGTATTATCTCTTTTTCCAATACATAAAGGCCTAAATCCAAAAGGATCTCTTGCCCCTATTAATTTTCTTGGAGATTTTATAACTAAAGAATATGAGCCTTTAAGTCTTTTCATACTTCTACTCACAGCTTCTTCAACTGTTTTTGATGTTGCTCTTTCTTTTGCTATACAGTATGCGATAATTTCTGAATCTATAGTTGTTTGGAAAATAGCACCTGTTCTTGCAAATTCATCTCGAAGTTCAGGTGTATTTATTAAATTACCATTATGCGCTAAAGCTAAAGTACCTTTAATATAATTTATAGCAAGTGGCTGTGCATTCTCTATAGTTGAGGCTCCTGCTGTTGAATATCTAACGTGTCCAACTCCTAAATTTCCATTAAGAGTTAGTAAATTATCCTCGTTAAAAATTTCGTTCACTAGCCCCATAGCTTTAATTGTTTTAACTTTGCATTTTGAAATATTTGTATCAGTTACACTAATTCCAGCACTTTCTTGGCCTCTGTGCTGCATTGTTAAAAGCGAATAATATATATCAGCTGCAATATCTCCACCTGTTATATCATAAGCTCCAGCAACAGCACACTCCTCGTGTGGTTTATCGTTGTATTCGTCTATAAATTTATTGTATTCATTCATTATTTTGTTAGCCCCAAACGTGATAATACTTCATTATAAGCACCTTCAACATTGCCTAAATCTCTTCTAAAACGGTCTTTATCCATTTTTTCATTTGTATTAACATCCCATAAACGACATGTGTCTGGGCTTGTTTCATCTGCTAAAATGATTTCGCCTTTGTATCTTCCAAATTCTATTTTAAAATCAACTAATTTTAAATCAGCTTGTAAGAAATATGCTTTTAAAACTTCATTTACTTTAAATGCATATTTTTTTATTGTTTCGATTTCTTCCCAAGTGGCAAGCTCTAATGCTACAGCAAAATGATCATTAATTAGTGGATCACCTAAATCATCATTTTTATAAGAAAATTCTATTGTAGGAGTTTTAAATTCTATTCCTTCAGGAACACCTAATCTTTTTGAAAAGCTTCCTGCTGAAATATTACGGATTATTACTTCAAGTGGCACTATTTCCACTTTTTTTACTGCTGTTTCTCTATCATTTAATTCTTTCACTAAATGTGTTGGAACGCCAGCTTCTTCGATTTTTTGAAAAGCATTATTAGTAATTCTGTTATTAATAACTCCTTTACCAACAATAGTTCCTTTTTTAACACCGTTAAAAGCTGTTGCATCATCTTTATAAGATACAATAACTACATCAGCATCATTTGTTGAATAAACTTTTTTTGCTTTGCCTTCATAAATCATTTCTAATTTTTCCATAATTAAAATCTCCTTATTATATATGTTTTAAATAAATTAATACACTAACATTTTGATTATAAAATAATACTATTTATAAATCAAGGACATAAATCTTCTTACATCATTTTAAATAATGTAGGTTTAAAAAACACAGCTATTTTAATAGCTTTTCTTCTCTTAGTCTTTTCTCTATATATGGATTCACATTTATAAATTTTTTAAAAGCTTCGTATTCCAAAAATTCATTTTGGTTAAAGCCTTGTTTTTTTATTGCTTTTATTGCAATATTTTTTGGTGTATGCTCTGTTTCTATAAATTCCATCACACTCACTTCAAAACCAAGAGATTTTAAAATTTGAGCCCTTAGGCTATCTGTTGCAAGCGCTGAAAATCTCTCTTTAATTAATCCGAACTTTAGCATTGAATTTAAATTATCATTTTTTATTTTGGGAAAAAATTCGTGCTGACAGCAAGGAACAGCCACTATTGCCTTTGCATTAAATTTAATGCTTTGCACGATACCCTCATCCGTTGCATTATCGCAAGCATGAAGCATAATAACTAAATCAACATCTTTTGTTCTAGTGTAATCTTTAATATCACCATGCATAAATTCTAAAAATTCATAATCTAATTCTTTAGCAATTTTATTGCAATATGTTATAACATCGTCTTTTAAATCAAGCCCTGTTATAACAGCTTTTCTTTTTAAAATTTTAATCACATAATAATATAATGCAAAAGTTAAATATGCTTTTCCGCATCCAAAATCAACAATTTTTAGTTCTTTATCTTCACTAAAGTTTTCAAAAATAGGCGAGATTAATTCTAAATATTTATTAATTTGACGAAACTTATTATACTTTGATTTTATAATTTTTCCATCAGAAGACATAACTCCAAGATGCTTTAAAAAATCTATATTTTCATATTCATTTAAAATATATTCTTTTTTTCTATTGTGCGATGTGATATTCACTTTTTTTGAAGCAGGCTTTGTTTTAGCTGTTATTTTATCTTTAAAGCAATTTAAATGATAATCATTTTCACTACCATAAATAATACACTGAACAAAAACTTCTTTAAGTAAATACCACATTTCATTTATTAAATCATCTTTTTCAATGTTTTTATGCACCACCTGAGTTCCCTTTGTATACTCTAATTGGTACATAACCTCATCTTTTTTTAAAAACGGTTTTATTAAAACCTTTGAATATTCGCTCTGTACACCTTTTTTTATTTGGCTAATATTAATAAGAGCAATATCTTGATTTAAATAAATTTTTAATTTTTCTATCATTATTAAAATAATCCTTTTTACTCGGCAAAAACTGGAACGAATGATTTTGTAAATACATCAACCATACCCATATCACTAAACTTATATTCTGGAATAACAATTAAAGAAAGAGTAACTATACGAAGAAGTGGATTTTTATAATCAAGTCCTGCTTCTTTTAGGCATTTTTTCATTGCTTTTACTTCTTCTGATAATTCAAATATATTTTTAGAACTTACTAACCCTGCAACATTTAAGCCTAAAAGCCCTTTAATTTCACCATTTTCAGCATAAGCCATACCGCCGCCAATTTCTTTTAATTTATTAATTGTTAAAAGAGCATCTTGTGCATTTTTAAATACCACACATAAATTATGACTATCGTGAGACACTGTTGAAGCTAATGCTCCTTCAATACTTGCAAAACCTCTAACTACTCCTAAATTAAAATCTCCTGAGCCGTGTCTATTTATAATTATAGCAAATTGAAGTGAATCATCACCTGAAATATCAACTTTACCATCCACAACTGGCAACTCAATTTCTTCTTTTTTTGCATAAGCTGAGGAAACAGCAGCATAAGCCATAGCATTTACTTTAACAGTTTTAGCATCTTTATTTGGTGCATATAATGTTAAATCTTCAAGTGTAAAGTCTTTAATCTTTACAGAGTTTTCTTCTTCGATTGGATCTCTAATATCTTCGATTTCTACAACCATAGCACCATCTTTTGCAACTAACTGTCCATCAACAAAAACATGGCTTGGATTTAATTCATTTAAATCATCAATTAAAAGCATATCTGCAACATAACCTGCAGCTATTGCTCCTAGATTTTTAATATCAACTTCTAATGCTGCATTTAATGTGCAAGACTTAATCGCTGTTACTGGATCCATTCCATGGCGAATAGCATCACGTAAAACATCATTCATATGTCCGCCATCTATAATTTCATCAACTTCCCTATCATCAGTACAAAAAGTTAGTCTATCAAAGAATTTAACACCTTCTAGGCCATCAAGTATAGTTTCAACATTTTTTGTCATTGAAGATGAACGTGCATCAACATACATACCATTTCTTATTTTAGGTTTTGCTTCATGACTAGCTCTTGTTTCGTGGCAAGTAGTTGGTCCGCCTATTAAATAGCTACTTAGCATTCTGCCTTTAATTCCTGGTGCATGGCCTTGAATATATCTTCCATCTTTTTCAAAAACTTCTATAATACTCATCATTCTATCGCTAGCATTTGCAACACCAACAAAATCCATAACTTCTGCAAGACCTAAAACATTAGATAAATTAAGCATTTTTTCAATTTCTTTTGCTGTAAATTCAGCACCACTACCTTCAAGCCCTGGAACAGATGGCACACAAGAAGGAATATCTATATACATTTTCATAGGTAGATTTTCGCTCATTTTTGTCATATATTCAACACCACGAATACCATAAACATTTGCAATTTCGTGTGGATCTGTTACTACCATTGTAGTACCGTGAGGAAGAACTGTTTTTGCAAAATTTCTAGGTATCATTAAAGAGCTTTCTATGTGTACATGAGCATCTATAAGCCCTGGAGTTAAGTATTTTCCTTGTGCATCAATTACTTCATTAGCATTTACATCTTCAAAATCTTCTGTTTCAACGTGCGCTATAAATCCATCGTAAATAAATACGTTAGCTTTATAAATTTCGCCTGTAAATGTGTTTACTAAGTTTGTGTTAATTATAGCTAAATCTGCTGGTTTTCTTCCCATTGCAACCATCATTAAACTTTTTTTATCTTTTGGAAAAATTTTCATATTTTACCCTTCCTCGTTTTTTATATGTTTATTTAATATTTATATACAGGAAAAATCATAGAGAATATCCCTATGATTTTTCTTATAATTATCCTTCGATAGCTTTTATAACCATTTCTCTTAAAATATTTGGGTTTCCTTGACCTTTACTAGCTTTCATGCATTGACCTACTAAGAATCCTAAAACATTTGTTTTTCCGCTTTTATAATCAGTTACAGCTTTATCATTATTTTTAATAACTTCATCAACTATAGCATTTAAAGCAGAAGTATCGCTAATTTGACCAAGACCTTTTTCCTCAACAACTTTAGCTGGTGATTTATCTTCATCAATTATAACTTCTAAAACAGTTTTACCTGCTGTGTTTGAAATTTTATTTGTTTCAATTAAAGAAATCATATCAGTTAAATTTTCAGCTGTTAGTTTTAAATCAGTCATAAGCATATTTCTTTCATTTAAAATTTTAGAAATATCACCTAAAATCCAATTAGAAATATTTTTCACTTCGCATTTATTTAAAGCTATACACTCTTCAAAAAACATAGCTCTATCTTTATTTGTTATTAAAAGCTGTGCATCTGCTTTTGAAAGTTTGTATTCTTCTAGATATCTAATTATTTTTTGTGCTGGAAGCTCTGGAAGAGAAGCTTTAAGTTCTGCAATTTTTTCTTCTGGCACTATAAATGTTAATAAATCTGGATCTGGGAAATATCTATAATCTTGTGCATCTTCTTTTGAGCGAAGTAGAATATTTTTTCCAGCCATATCATCCCATTTTCTAGTTTCCTGTGTTATAGTACCACCATTTGATAAAACATCAACTTGTCTTCTTGATTCATAATTTATAGCTCTGTGTGCTGCTGAAAAACTATTAACGTTTTTCATTTCTACTCTTGTTCCAAATTCAGTTGAGCCTTTTTTTCTAACAGAAACATTAACATCACAACGAACATTACCCTCTTGCATTTTAGCTTCACTAATTCCAAGATAGATAAGAGTTGAATGAATTGTATCAAGATAAGCTTTAGCTTCATCAGCAGAGCGAATATCAGGCTCTGAAACTATTTCAATTAAAGGTACACCACAGCGATTATAATCTGCAAGTGTTCCACCAAAATCATCATCGTGAATTAATTTCCCTGCATCTTCTTCTATATGAATTCTTGTAACACCTATTCTTTTTACTTCATCACCAACTAAAACATCTAAATGTCCATTTTCACATAATGGCACATCAAATTGAGATATTTGATAAGATTTTGGAAGGTCTGGATAGAAATAGTTTTTTCTATCTTGTTTTGTTGTTCCATTAATTGAGCAGTTTAAAGCATGTCCCATTTTTACAGCATATTCAACAACCTGCTCATTTAAAACAGGAAGTGTTCCAGGAAGTCCCATGCAAACAGGACAAACATTTGTATTTACCTCTGAGCCAAATTCATTTTTACAGCCACAGAATATTTTAGTATTAGTTGAAAGCTCTGCGTGTACTTCAAGACCAACAACTATTTCATAATCTTTCATCATAAATTAAAACTCCTTCACTTTAAATCCACCAACTGCATTTTCATAGCATTTTGCAGCAGATAGCATTTTACTCTCACTAAATTTTGAGCCTATAATTTGAAACCCTATTGGAAGGTTGTTTTCATCAAATCCGCAAGGCACATTCATACCAGGAAGGCCTGCAATATTTAATGTTATTGTGCATATATCAGCCGCATACATAGCCACTGGATCATTTGATTTTTCACCAATTTTAAATGCAGTTGTAGGGCTCATAGGAGTGATAATTAAATCGCAAGATTTAAATGCATCTGTAAATTCTTGAGAAATTTGCTGTTGTAGAACTTTTGCTCTTTTGTAGTAAGCATCATAATATCCTGATGATAAAACATATGTTCCAAGCATAATTCTTCTTTTAACTTCATCTCCAAAGCCTTCGCTTCTTGAAGATTCATATAATTCTATAAGGCTGCCTCTTTTTGAGCCTGTGTATCCATATTTTACACCATCAAATCTTCCAAGGTTTGAAGAAGCTTCTGCTGATGAAATAATATAATATGCTGAAAGCGCATAGTCTGTTGATGGAAGAGAAACTTCTACAACTTCTGCACCTTGTGCTTTTAAAACTTCAATAGCTTCATAAACTTTTTCTTTTATATCTTTGCCAATACCCTCACCAAAATATTGTGATGGGATACCAATTTTTAATCCTTTAACTGAATCAGTGTGTGGTGTGTACTGTGTTTTTTTGCTTGTAGCATCTTTTGCATCATGACCTACTATAGCATTAAAAAGCATAGCTGTATCATCAACAGTTCTAGCCATAGGTCCAATTTGATCTAAAGAAGAACCAAATGCAACAAGACCATATCTTGAAACTGAACCGTATGTTGGCTTTAATCCAACTATACCAGTTAAACCTGCTGGCTGACGAATACTACCACCAGTATCAGAACCTAGAGAAAATGGAACTTGAGAAGCCGCTACAGTTGCAGCGCTTCCTGATGAAGATCCACCTGGAACTCTTTTTGTATCCCATGGATTTGTTGTAATTCCAAAACTTGAATTTTCTCCAGATGAGCCCATTGCAAACTCGTCCATATTTGCTTTACCAATAATTACAGCATTTTGATTTAATAATTTTTCTACAACTGTAGCATTATATGGCGGAATAAAATTCCCTAGCATTTTTGATGCACAAGTAGTTTTTAAATCTTTTGTGCACATATTATCTTTTATCGCAACAGGAATACCTGCAACTGCAGCTAACTTTTCCCCTTTTGCAATTTTTTCATCAACTTCTTTTGCTTGTTTTCTAGCTTCATCAAAATTATATGAAATAAAAGCTTTGATTTCACCATCTGTTTTTTCTATTCTATCGATAACTGAGTTTGTTATTTCAAGAGAAGATACTTCTTTTTTTTCAAGAAGTTCTTTCATTTGTGTAGCCGATAGGCTGTATAACTTATCCATTACTATTCTCCTTTAATTTAATCTACAACTTTTGGTATCATAATACAGCCAGCTGCTGTGTATGGTGCATTTTTAAGCATTTCATCTCTATTAAAAGATTTTTCTACAACGTCTTTTCTAAGTTCCATTGTATTATCAGCATCTAGTAAAGCACCCCCAGATGGAAGTTCTGGAAGATGCTCGCACATCTCAATTATCCCTATCATTTCTTTTTCAAATTTTGCAACTTTTTCTTCTTCGATAGAAAGTCTTGCAAGCTTTGCAATGTGTTTAATATTAATTTCCATAAATTTCTCCTTTTATATACTTTTTATTTTATCATTTCTAAAAACTCTTCTAGTGTTAAAACTGTAACACCTAAAGAATTTGCTTTATCAAGCTTTGAGCCAGCCTTATCGCCCGCTAAAACAAAGCTTGTCTTTTTTGAAACAGAGGAAGAAACCTTCCCACCATTATCTAAAATAATTTTTTCAGCATCTTGCCTTGAAAAGTTTTCTAAAGTACCAGTTACAACAAAAGTTTTTCCTTCAAATATATCACTTTCGTTGCTTGAAATATACTCTAAATTCACTCCAGAGGCTTCTAGCTTTTCTAAAACATTTTTAACTGATTCTTGCTTAAAATATTTTATTACACTTAGTGCTCCAATTTCGCCAAAACCATCAATATCTATTATACTTTGAAAATCAGCATTTATCAAGGCTTTAATATTTTTAAATTTTTCAGCTAGCAGTCTTGCTGCCTTTTCTCCAATATTTCTAATTCCAAAAGCAAAAATTAATTTATCTAAATTATTTTCTTTTGATTTTTGTATTGCATTAATTAAATTATTGGCTGATTTATCTTTAAAATTATCAAGAGTTAGAGCATCTTCAACTGTTAAATAATATAAATCTGCAATATCGTGAATTAATTCTTTTTCTTTTAATTGTATAACAATGCTTTCGCCTAGCCCATCTATATTCATCGCATTTCTTGAGGCAAAGTGAATTATATTCCTTGTTAGTTGCTCTTTGCAATCTGGGTTTGTGCACCTTAGTGCTGCTTCTTCTGTTTTTTCTACTAAGTGATTGCAGCTAGGGCAATTTAATGGTATTTGAAAGCTTTCACTAGAATTCTTTTTAACCACTTTTACAACTTCAGGAATAATATCTCCCGCTTTTCTTACTATTATTTCATCGCCTATATTAATATTTTTAGTATCAATATTATCTTGATTATGAAGAACTGCCCTTGAAACACTTGTTCCGGCAAGATTTATAGTTTCAAAAATAGCTGTTGGAGTTAAAACTCCTGTTCTGCCAACTGAAATTTCAATATCAAGTAAAGTTGTTGATTTTTCTTCTGGCGGATATTTATAAGCCGCTGCCCATCTTGGAAATTTATTAGTTGATCCGAGCTCTTCTCTTTTATCAAAATCATTAATTTTAATAACAGCTCCATCAATCTCATATGAGAATTCATTTCGCATCTCTCCAATTTTTAAAACTTCTTTTATAACATCTTCAATATTATCAAAAACATTATATCTTGGAGAAACATTAAAACCTAGTTTTTTTAATAAATCAAGCGATTGTTTATGATTTACTATATTAAAATCGTCGCTAATTTGCTGTATATTAAAAACAAAAATATCTAAATTTCTTTCCTTTGTTATTTTAGGATCTTTTTGTCTTACTGAGCCTGAAGCTGCATTTCTTGGATTTTTAAAAGGCTGTTTTTCTTCTTCTATTTGATTTTTTACAAGATTTTCAAAAACTTCTTTTGGCATATACACTTCACCACGAACTTCTAAAAACCTTGGTGCATTTTTTAAAGTTTTTGGAATAGATTTAATAGTTTTTAAATTCTGTGTAACATCTTCTCCTACAAGGCCATCTCCCCTAGTTGAGCCACGAGTGAAAACTCCATTTTCATATTCAAGACTTATTGAAAGCCCATCTATCTTTGTTTCCACTACATAATCGCAAAGTGGGAAAACTTGCTTTATTCTATTATCAAAACTTATCAATTCTTCTTTTGAAAACACATCTTGCAAACTTTCCATTTTAACAGTGTGTGCTACTTTTTCAAAGCTTGAGGATGCAAATCCTTGAACTGTTTGAGTTGGTGAATTTTCAAAGATTAATTCTGGAAATTCTGCTTCTATATTTTTTAAATCATTCATTAGTTTATCATAATCATAATCGCTTATTTCTGTGCGATTTTCTTCATAATAAAGTTTTGAGTGATATTTTATTTCTTCTACTAATTTTTGATGTTTTTCTTTTATTGTTTTTATGTCCATATCTTATACCTCTAATTTATTTATTATATCAAATTTTCAATATTCTTACAATACTAATTTTCTGAAATTAATAAACTATTACTTCCTATATTATTAGGCACTTCTCCCACTATTATCGTTTCAGCAACACATACTCTTGTATTTATTGAAACACCTGTTGTATACCTTGAAATTAATGCATCTGCATTTATATCAAAAACTAAAGATATTCTATGATTTACTTGATTTATCCCTGTGTTTATAAATTCAGTTTCAATATCAACTTCAACATAGGCTGTTGGAATAATGGTAAATTTTAATAATGGGCCTTTATTTTGAAAAAAATCAATTTCTGTAATATTCCCTATTGGCACATATATATTTGATGGCCCTATTTTATCTGTTGTTTTTAAAATTGCTGTAGTCATGAGAGATTTTAATTTATTCATCTCAAGTGCATCATAAGATAAACTTACAATTTCCCCTTCTTCATCTTTTTCTAAAGTAACTAAATCAAGGTATGTAAGCTGTAGTTTTTCAAGTTCGTCTGTTATAGTATTATTCACCGCCTGTGTAACTATGCTTTGTGTTTTTGTTTGGGCTATTTTTTGAACTACAGGGCCAAGACGCATATCTATTATAGATATAGCAAAATACACTATACCTATTAAAAATATTAAAATCAATTTTAATATACTTCTCTTTTTTAGTTTTGCTTTCATTTTTCTTCTCATAAAATCACCTACTACTATTTAAAGTATATTAAATTTTTAATAATTGTATACGATTTTGTTTTTTATAAAAAAATAACATCGCTCTAAAAATTAAAGCGATGTTATTATATTTTTAATTATTAAATTGAAATAGCTTCTGCTATATCCATTAATTCTTCATCTAAGATTTTTGTCATTTCTAAAGCTTCTGTTATATCCATATCCACAACTTTATCTTCTTTTAATCCGATAACTCTATTAAAAACGCCCTCTGTTAAAAGTTTCACTCCGTGGTATGCCATTTGAGAAGCCACAACTCTGTCGCGAAGACTTGGTGAGCCGCCTCTTTGAACGTGCCCTAAAATAGTTGCCCTTGTTTCAATTCCTGTTTCTTCTTGGATATACCAAGCAATTTCCTCAACTTTTCCAACACCTTCTGCAACAAGGATAAGGAAATTTTTCTTTCCTTCTGCTTTTGTTTTATTAATTCTCTCTATTACATCTTGTTTTAAATTATATGGTTGTTCTGGGATTAAAATAGCTAAAGCACCTGTAGCAATACCTGTGTTTATTGCAAGATATCCTGAGTTTCTACCCATAATTTCAACAACTGAGCATCTCTCGTGACTTTGAGTTGTATCTCTTAATCGGTCTATCATTTCCATAGCTGTATTTAATGCTGTATCGTATCCAATTGTATAATCACTGCAAGCTATATCATTATCAATAGTTCCTGGAATACCAATAGTACGAATTCCTTTTTTAGCTATAGCACGACAGCCTTTAAAAGAGCCGTCACCGCCGATAACAATTAATGCATCAATTCCATGACGAAGACAAGTTTGGTAAGCTTTTTCTTGCCCTTCTTCTGTCATAAATTCTAAAGAACGAGCTGTATAAAGCATAGTTCCACCACGGTGAATAATTTCAGAAACACTTCTTAAATCCATATCAATAATATTATCATTGATAAGCCCATTATATCCATGTTTAATTCCTTTAACTTTTAATCCGTGATATATTGCACTTCTTACCACTGCTCTTATAGCAGGATTCATTCCTGGAGCATCTCCACCTGATGTTAAAACCCCTATTGTTTTTATTTCACTCATAAAAAACCTCCTTATGATTTGTAAACAACGTTTTCCTCACCTAATATATCTTTTAACTCACTAAGTGTTTTATAATCATTAAATCCCCACATTCTCTCAGGTGCTTTTAAATATTTTTTAGTATCTTTAAAATATAAAAACACAGGAACACTTCCATTTAATGATTCTAAATACGTCTTAGTTTTTGCAAAATCAAAACTATCCATACTATCAATTCTTAAATAAACCCCAAATTTTGAATCCTTTTTTTGGTTATTTAAATTCATAGCTTTTTCAGAATCAATATTTAAAATCTCTTCAGCTAATATAACAGTTTCATCTTCTTTTAAAGATACCCTACCTTTAATTACTACTACAGTATTCTCACTTATATGAAGATTTTGATTTTCTAAAACTTTAGGAAAAGCTACTACTTCTAAAGAAGAAGTTAAATCCTCAACTGTTATAAAGCCCATAATATCATTTTTCTTAGTTGTATGGTACCTTGTTTTAGTTATTATTGCAACAATAGTCTGTACACTATTATCGTATACCTCATTACCCTCACTCGTCAAGAGAGAAATGTTGCAAGTTGATATATTTTTAGAATAATCTATATATTTTTCTAGCGGATGCCCTGAAATATATATGCCAGCTAAGTCTTTTTCAAAGTTTAGTATCTCATTATCTGTAAATTCCATACAATCAGGATAAATATAATCATCTTTTTGCTCATAACGGCTTTCTTTCGCGGCATCTGAAATACTAAAAAAGTCTATTTGCCCTTCCATATTCGCTCTTAAATCCTGATTTACACTTTTTAAAACCATTTCAAGGGCATTATAAAGCTGTCTCCTTTTAAATTTAAAGCTATCAAAAGCGCCCACTTTAATTAGGCTTTCCGCTGCCCGTTTACTAAAATCTTTCCCTGCCATTCTTTTAGTTAAATCAAATAAACCTTTAAATTCTCCGTTTTCTTCTCTTTCTTTACATAAAGAGTCTACAAATTGTCTGCCCACATTTTTAATTGCGGATAGTCCATATCGTATATTATCTCCTTCAACGGTGAATCCAGAGTAACTTTTTTGAACATCAGGAGGCAGTATTTTTATATCAAGTCTTTTGCATTCTTGTGTGTATTCAAGTATTTTAGTTGAATTTTCAAAAATACTCGTTAACATAGAAGCTAAAAATTCTTTTGGATAATGCGCTTTTAAATATGCTGTTTGATATGAAAGAAGTGCATAAGCTGCTGCATGAGATTTATTAAAAGCATATGATGCAAAGCTTAGCATCTCTTCAAATATGGCATTAGCTGTTCTGCCATCTATTTCATTTTGAGCACACCCTTCAATAAAGTGTCCTCTTTCTTTTTCCATAACATCAGCTTTTTTCTTACTCATCGCCCTTCGAACTAAGTCGGCTTGGCCATAAGTATATCCTGCAAGTTCACGGAATATTTGCATAACTTGTTCTTGGTAAACTATACATCCATTTGTAACATCTAGGATTTTTTCTAGAGATTTATGCTTATATGAGATTTTTTCTGGGTTATGTCTGTTTTCAATAAATCTTGGTATTGAATCCATTGGACCTGGACGATAAAGAGAAATAACCGCAATTAAATCCTCTAAATCTTTTGGACGAAGCCCCATTAAAGCATTAGTCATCCCTGCAGATTCAAATTGGAAAACACCACTTGTTTCCCCTAAAGTTAGCATTTTATATACTTTTTCATCTTCTAAAGATATTTTCTCTATATCAAAATCTTTATCGAATTTTTTAATCATATCCTCACAATGTCTAATAACTGTTAAGGTGCGAAGTCCTAAAAAATCCATTTTTAATAAGCCAAGCTCTTCTATAGTTGTCATAGGGAACTGGGTTATTATCTGTCCATCATCACTTTGAAGTGGAACATATTCATCACAAGCCATATCTGTTATAACAATTCCAGCGGCATGAGTTGATGCATGTCTTGGCATCCCCTCAACCTTCATTGCTAAATCAACAAGCTCTTTTACTTGATTATTTTCTTTATAAATTTTATTTAATTCTGGCGACATTTTAAGAGCTTTTTCTATACTAATTTTAAAATTCCCACTAGCTGGAATTAATTTTGCAACTTTATCCACCGTTGAATATGGTATATCTAAAACTCTTCCAATATCACGAATAGCAGCTCTTGCTGCAAGTGTTCCAAATGTTATAATTTGAGCTACATGATCTTCCCCGTATTTTTTTACAACATAATCTATAACTTCCCCTCTTCTTTCATAGCAAAAATCTATATCAAAATCGGGCATACTAATCCTATCAGGATTTAAAAATCTTTCAAAAAGAAGATTGTATTTTATTGGATCAATATTTGTTATTCCTGTGCAATAAGCAGTTAAACTGCCAGCGCCTGAGCCTCTTCCTGGTCCTACTGGAATATTATTCATTCTTGCATAATTTATAAAATCATAAACTATTAAATAATAATCAACAAATCCCATATTATGAATTATATTTATTTCATATTCTAGTCTATCTGTTAATTCTTTTGTTATTTCTTTATACTTACTTTTAAGCCCATCGTAGCAAAGTTTGACAAAAAAATCATAATTATCACTCCCATCAGGAGTTATAAACCTTGGGAGCTTTGTTATTCCAAATTCATAATCAAAATTACATTTGTCCATAATTTCTAGAGTATTTGAGCAAGCCTCTGGAATATATGAAAACAAATTATACATCTCATCCGTATTTTTAACATAAAATTCGTCTGTTTCAAATTCTAAAGTATCAGGATCAGATAAAGTTTTATTTGTTTGCACACAAATAAGAGCATACTGCATTTTTGAGTCTTCTTTTTGTATATAGTGGCAGTCGTTCGTTGCCACTAGTTTTATATCAAGCTCATTTGCAAGTGTTATAAGTTTTGGCAAAACTTTTTGCTGATCTTCTATTCCATGATCTTGTATTTCAATATAAAAATCATCTTTAAAAAGATTTTTATAAAATAAAGCTGCTTCTTTTGCACCCTCATAATCATCTGCCAATAAAAGCCTTGGGATTTCTCCTGCAAGACAAGCCGAAAGGCAAACTAGTCCCTCACTATATTTTTCTAAAATTTCTTTATCTATTCGAGGTTTTGAATAAAAACCCTCTGTAAATCCACGAGAAACTAATTTTGATAAGTTTTTATAACCTGTTTCATTTTTGCAAAGCAATATTAAGTGATAATTCCTGTCCACTTTATGAACTTTATCACTCCTTTTTCTATTTGCAATGTATACTTCGCATCCTATTATCGGCTTTATGCCTTCTTTTTTTGCTTTTTTATAAAAATCAACACAACCAAACATAACACCGTGATCAGTTATTGCAACGGCTGGCTGATTATTTTTTTTAACGTGATCTATTAATTTATCTATTCGGCAAGCACCATCTAGTAAACTATATTCTGTGTGCAAATGTAAATGCACAAAATTTCTTTCCATTTAAGATTTTTAACCTTTCGCTATTTAAATACTATGAATTTGCTAAATTGTATAGCTTTTGCATACGTCTATTTACTGAGGCTTTACTTAGTGGTGGCTCTGCCATACTTCCAAGTTCTGTAAGGGACAGTTCTGGATTTTCAAGCTTTAATTCAGCAATATATTTTAAGTCTTCACTTAGTGATATAAATTTATTATTTTCAATTAATATATTAATTGCATTCATATATTTTTCACTCGCCGCATTTATTTTCTCAAAATTTGCCGTATCGCAATTTGCAATTCTATTAGCTTTATTACTTATATCCCTCATTACCTTGCCCGACATTATCTCAAGGCAGGCATTTTGAGCTCCAACTAGAGCTAGTATTTCTTCTATTACTTCACTTTGTTTTGTGTATAAAACAAAGTTATCATTTCTTTTTGTTTTTTTAATCTCAAAATCAAAAGCTGAAAATTTATTAATTATTATATCAGCTTTTTCTTCCTCTTTTAAAACAAATTCTAAACTATAGCTTTTTTTAGGATTTGTAAGTATTGCTTTATTAACAAAAAAACCTGTTAAAAAATGCTTACTACAATTATCACAATTTTTATTATTTACAATTAAATCAATAAGATTTTCATAATTATAAATTTCTAAAATATATCCAAGCTTTGTTGTTAATATTTCTGAGGATATATCATACCTTTTTAAAAGCTTTTTAATCGCTTTTAAAGGCTTTTCTAAATCCTGGCTAATTAAATTTTCTTCAAATGAAAATATAAATCCATATATAAAACTTAAATTACAACAATCTTTTTTTGAAAACTTGAAATTATCTAAAGCTTCAATTCTTGTTTCTTTTGAAAAGCTTAAAACTTCCATTATTTTCTCCTAAATTCATCTCTATGACTTTTCACTACCTGATATCCTTCTTCTAGTAAATCATTATATAATTTATTAGTAAAAGTGATTGAGCGATGTTTTCCGCCTGTGCACCCAAATGCAATAGTTAAATTAGTCTCACCCTCTTTTATATATAAAGGCAAAACTGTATTTAATAAATCTTTTTGATTTTTATATAGTGCCTGTGCTTCATCAAAAGATAAAACATAGCTACTTACTTTTTCATCATTCCCCGTTAAATCACGAAGTTCTTTAATATAAAATGGATTTAAAAGGCATCTAACATCAAAAAGCATATCTATATCACTTGGAACTCCAAATTTAAATCCAAACGACATAATATTTATTGTTAAAATTTTCTTTTCATCATTCACTGCATAAGTTAAAAGTTTATCTTTTAATTGAAAAGATGAAAGAAGAGAGCTATCTATTATAAAATCAGCTGAAGCAAAAAGGGGCCTTAATATTTCCTTTTCATAGGCAACTGCTTTTTCTAAGGAATAATCTTTTCTGTGCATTAAAGGGTGTTTTCTTCTTGTTTCTTTATATCTATTAACTAAAACTGAATCAGAACAATCTAAATAAACCATTCGAGCTGTTTTATCTTTTTGAAGTGGTGCTATAGCATTTATTAAAACATAAAAATCTTCGCCATTTCTAATATCCACAACAAATGCTATTTTTTTGTGATACGGTAATATTGTATCTTTATTTTCAAGTAAATTTAAAATAAGAGGAGTTGGCATATTATCAATACAAAAATACCCTACATCTTCTAAAGATTTTAAAGCAAGTGTTTTCCCGGAGCCCGACACCCCTGTTATTATAACAAAACTATGTTGCATAAAATTTGCCACCTTTCTTTTTTTAATACATTAAATAATAATCATTTCTTTATCTATTTTAACACCAGTTTTTTCAAATACAATTTTTTCAACTTTTTCAGCTAGAGAAACTATATCATTGCAAGAGGCATTATCAACATTAACTATAAATCCTGCATGCTTATCGCTAACCATTGCCCCGCCAACTCTCATTCCTTTTAAGCCACACTCATCAATTAAAGCCGCTGCAAAATATCCTTCTGGCCTTTTAAAGCTGCTTCCAGCACTTGGCAAATCAAGAGGCTGTTTATCCATTCTTTTATGCATTATATCTTTCATAAAATCAAGCATTTTTGAGCTATCTGATTTATTTAATTTAAAATAAGCTTTTAAAATAAATAATTTTCTTTCCTGAAAAATTGAATGTCTGTATGAAAATTTAGCAGCATTTTTTAAAATAGTTACTTCATCTCCATTTTCATCAAGGCAATCTATTTTATAAACACTATCCTTTATTTCTCCGCCATAAGCGCCTGCATTCATATAAATAGAGCCGCCAATATTCCCAGGTATACCATAGCAAAATTCAAGTCCTGATAAAGAGTTTTCTTGCAAAAGTTTGCAAAAAGAAGTTAAAACATATCCGCTTTCAACTTCTGCTATATCATCTTTTATGCTAACCTTATTTAATAAATTAGATTTTATTATTACACCTTTGTAGCCCTCATCTTTAAAGATAACATTTGAGCCTTTTCCAAGATAATAATAATTAACTTTATGTTTATTGAAAAATTTAATTGCTTTTTTTGCTTGCTCTTTATCTTTTGGATAAATAACAAAATCAGCATATCCTCCCACTTTAAATGTGGTGTGATTTCTCATTAATTCATTTTCGTTAAATTGTATTTCATTTTCTATAAAAAATTCTTTAAGCATTATACTTTTTATTCCCTTTCATTTGAATTATTTTATATGTTCACAAATACTTTTGTTTCTTGAAATTAAATGATTCTTTAAATTTTCAAAACTTGCATTTATTATAAGATTTTCTGGAAATTCTATTTCTTTTAGCATTGGATAAATATTATCAACATCAGCTATTGTATACATAGAATGTGCATCTGAATTTATAGCAATTTTGCATTCATATTTTTTGCAAGCAAGAGCTATATCCTTCATATTTTTCACCCCTGCTTTTCTTACCCTATAACTATTTGCATTCATTTCAACAACTTTATTATTTTTTGCAAAAGCTTCTATCACTGTATCAATTTCAAATTCGTGAATATCTTGCTCGCAATGTCCTATCATATCAATATGAGGATTATTTGCGATATTAAGCCAAGTTTTTGTAGCATCTTCTTTTGATAAGTATGGGATGATTTCTTTATGAATTGATGCAATAATCCAATCAAGTCTATTTAAATATGCGCTTTTAATATCAATATCACCATTTTTATTTATAACATTTGCTTCTGTTCCAAATAAAACTAATACTCCATCTATAATTTTTGGAATATGTATTGAATTAAAAAAGTGCCAATCTGTTTTTGAGTCTGGCATTAATGGACCATGATCTGTTATTGCTATTGCTTTTAAGTTTTTATTTTTTGCTGATGTAACCATTTCATTAAGAGTGCTGTATGCATGATCTGAGTAAAGTGTATGTGTGTGTAAATCTGCTACTATTTTCATTATATGTTTTTACCTTTTTATTTAATATTATTCTTCTATACCTAGCTTTTCAAACAACTCTTTTGTAGGGTTGTATCCCATTTTCTTTTGTCTATTGTTTAAAGCTGCTGTTTCTATTATTATTGATAAATTTCTACCTGGTCTTACTGGGATAATAGTTTTTACAACCTTATTACCTAATAAATCAACATATTCATCATGCAAACCTATTGTTGAATAGCTCTTTTCTGGATCCCAATTTTCAAGCATTATTATCATATCTATTTCCTGAGACTCTTTAACTGCACCTGAGCCGTAAGCTCTTGCTATATTAATTATCCCAACTCCGCGCAGTTCAATAAAGTGCTGAATATTAGAAGGACTTTGTCCTAAAAGCACTCTATCCGAAATTCTTCTTATTTCAACTGCATCATCTGCAATTAATCTATGTCCACGTTTCACAAGCTCGATAGCTGCCTCACTCTTACCAACTCCGCTATCTCCCATTATTAAAACACCTTCACCGTAAACTTCAACTAAAACTCCGTGTCTTGTAACTCTTTTTGCAAGTTCTGCATTAAGATTAGTTATAGCTGCTGCCATAAAGCTTGAAGTTGCCTCTGTGCTTCTTAGCAGTGGTATATTATGCTTTTTTGCAAGCTCTACAATTTGGCTAGAAATAAGCATATTTCTAGTTATAACTACGGCTGGGATATTATGAGAGAATAAATTTTCAATTCTACTCACTTTCTCTTCATAAGGAAGATTATCTAAATAACTCATTTCCATTCTGCCTATAATTTGTATTCTTGATGGATCAAAATACTCAAGATGCCCTGCTAATAAAAGCCCTGGTCTATTTACTTCAAGACTAGTTATTTTAATTTCACTTAAAGCACACGGAACAGATAATACTTCTAAATGAAGCTGATTTACAAATTTCTCTAATGTTACAAAAAAACTCATACTTTTTCTCCTAATTTTATTTTAATATTATTTCTTATATATATATAATACTAGAATTTTCTTTTAAAAACAATAACTTTAGTTAGTTTTTTAATATATTGTTTAAATTAATATATTATGATATACTAATAAACGAGATAATTTAAGAAAGAAAGGATTTAAAACTTTTATGAAAATAGCTATTTTTACTGAAACTTACTTCCCTTTTATTAGTGGAGTTGTAACTCATATAAAAACTTTAAAAGACGAGCTTGAAAAAAATGGTCACACTGTTTTAATAGTAACTGCAGATCCTGCAGCTAAAGGACATTATCAAAAAGACGGTGTTCTTTATTGCCCAGCTGCAAAAATGAAAAAACTTTATGGATACGGACTTTCTACACCTGTTAGTGTAAAAAGACTAAGTTATATAAAAAACTTTAGCCCTGATATAATTCACATACACACAGAGTTTAGCATTGGTATGTTTGGAATTTTAGCTGCAAAACAGCTAAAAGTACCCCTTGTTTACACTTTTCACACTATGTATGATGATTACATCCATTATCTATTTCCAAAAAGAATGGATAGTATATCAAAATCAGCCACACATGCTTTTTTTAGAAATGTTGCAAATAGAGCAACTAAGATAACCGGCCCTTCTTATAAGGTTGCAGAGTATTTAAGAAATTGTGGTGTTAAAAAAAATGTACACGTTATAGGCAATGCCCCTGATTTAACTTTGTTTTTAGAAGAAAATGTTGATAAAAATAAAATTTCAGAAATTAAGGCAAAATACAGTATAAATGAAAATTCAACTACTCTTTGTTTCGTTGGAAGGCTTGGAAAAGAAAAATCTATTGATGATTTAATTAATTCTTTTTATCTTCATGCCAAAAACAACTCTAATTATAAGCTTATTATTATAGGAGATGGTCCTATTTTTAAAGAGTTAAAAGATTTAGTACACAGTCTTAATATGCAAAATCAAATTTTCTTTACTGGTAAATTAAAGCATGAAGAAATTGCACCTTATTATTATGCTAGCGATTTATACGCTACAGCCTCTACAACTGAAACAAATTCTATATCAGCACTTGAGGCAATGAATTGTGGACTTATGGTTTTACAAAAACTGGATATAGTTAATAAAGATCAAATATTAGAAGGCAAAAATGGATACACATTTACAAATGAAAAAGATTTTGCAAATATTTTAAAAGAATATGATAAAAAATCTAAAAAAGAAAAATTAGAGCTTCGAGAAAATGTATCGAAAATAAGCAAATCATATGGTGCAAATGAATTTTATCAAAAAGTAAAACATGTGTATGATTTAGCAGTTTACGATTATAATAAGAAGAAAAAATAGATAAAATATTTTACAACTAATAAAAATAGTCAATGCAAAAGCATTGACTATTTTTTATTTTAAATATAATAATTATCCAACTGTTATATCTACTGTACGGCTATTTGCAAAAGCATCAACTATAGCTTTAACTATATCGCCATGAGCATCATTTAAACTCATTGTAGCAGAAGCTGTTAAATCTGTTAGCATTGCTTTTTCATCATCTGTTAAAGCTTCGTATTTTGCAACGTCTTCTTCATTTGATGAATCTTCTTGAAGTGGACGACCATTTACATCTGATGTATAAGCTGTGTACCAAGCTTCTACTTCAGCAGCTGTCATACCAATAAATAATTCTTCAAATGCATCCATTTGTTCTTCCCATGAACCAGCGCCCATAACATATGAATCGCCTTTTTCATTTTTAGTTGTCCAGTTGTTTGCATTTTCTTTCATATTTTCTTCAGTTGACTCAATAACGCCATCTATAGTGCCATCGCCATCTTCATCATTGTTATAGCTTTGTCCTGGCCATCCGATAAATACAGATTTATCTGCACCATCGTAGTTTGGAGTCATAATTTCATAAACATTTGTGTTTATTGAAACGATTTTATCTTCTGAATCAAATGTTACATAAGCAAAAGTTTCATTAAATGAGTAAACTGGTGTTTCTGTTTCATCACTACCAGGACCTACTCTTCCAACAAAGCTTGCGCCAAAACCTTCTTTTACAATTTCAGTAGCTGTGATTTCTTCTTTTTGTTCAAAAGCATCAACTATAGCTTCAACAACATTTCCGTGAGCATCATTAACACTCATTGAAGCAGATGCTGTTAAATCTGTTAGCATTGTTTGTTCTTCTGCTGTTAAAGCATCAAATTTTGCTTTATCTTCATCTGCAACACCTTCAACCATATTTAATGGGCGGCCATTGATATTTGATGTATAAGCTTCATACCAAGCTTCTACTTCTTCAACGGTCATTCCTGTGAATAATGTTTCAAATGCATTCATTTGTGAAGACCAAGAACCTGATGTCATCATATAAGTTTCGCCACGTTCTCTTTTTGTTTTCCATTCGCTAAATTGATTTAGGAAAACTTCTTCTGTAATTTCGATTTGCTCATCAACTACACCGTCATGATCTTCATCATGATTGTAAGTTTGGCCTGGCCAGCCGTAGAAGTGAGGCATATATGGGTTTTTAATATTTGGTGTACCTGATTCAACTTGATCAATTGTTAAATTGATTATTTTTCCATCTTGATCAAAAATTGCATTTGCATACACTTTATTTTGATAGAAAAAGCTTCCTTCTTGATCATCTGTACTTTGGTTTAGTCTTTCAGCTGTTGAAGACATACCAGTTCCTTGATATAGCATTGTAGCAGTTTGTGGTGTAACTTCTTTTAAAACTTCACCTTCAACAACTTCTTCTGCTGGATACATTTCTGGATCCATCGCATTATTTACAGCATAAATAATTGCTTGACTTGTAACAGTTGCACCAGCAACAGTATCAACTTCTGTTGAATTAGCTTCAACGATTAACGCTGGTAGTGCATCAACAGCAGGAGTTCCTATTCCTTCTGTTTCCTTGTGTTCTACTACAGTAACACCAGTGATAGTTTCGCCATCTAATGTCACTTCAACTTTTAACTCACCGCCGTAACCTTTAGCAGTTCCTGTTAAAACTTGTGTTTCTGCTGCTTCTTCACTTCCTGAGCAAGCTACAGTAAAAATCATACTAGCTGCTAGAAGAGATGAAATAATTCTTTTTTTCATTTTGTTCCTCCAAATTTAAATTGCCTTAATTTTATATTGCATAAAATTTTATCGATTACTAATTTTACTACTTTGTTCAAAATTTGTCAATATGATTGTCAAAGAATTATAATTTTAACTTGTATATCCTTTATTTCCATATTATATTGCTCTTCCACCCAGCTTAAATTTAATAAACTTCTCACTACCTGATCATTATATAAATCATATATTTTATCCTTTACATCATAAATAAATTTTATATCAAAAGCATCTTGTGCCACTTCATTTTTTAAAGCTCCATTTCTACTTAATATATCAAAATAAACATTAATAAATAAAGTATTATCGCTCATATGAAAGCTTGAAAAGCTATTTTTAATATCTGCTGACAGATTAGAATTTTCAAAATTATAATTAAAATTATTATTTCCTGCAAGCAAAGTTAGTGCAAGATTTAATTCTTCATTTGCTAGGGAACTTATCACCCCATCATTATTTAATAATAAAGCAGAATTTACATATAAATCCTCGTTTAAGAAAGGCAAAATAATATTCATTTCATCTTTTAAAAAATTAACTGTGTAAAAAGGTGTTATTTTAGAATTTTTTTCTTTTATATCTATAAAATTATCCTTTGTAATATCATTTGCGCAAAGCAATGATACATCAATATTTACTGAAAATTCATCTATTGCCATTAAAACTTCATTCACTTTATTTTCTGATAATATAGTATCTTCTATAAAAATATAATCACAAATAGATAAATTTAAATTATATTTATTTATTGCTTCTATAAAGCATTTATTAAAATCACTACCTTTAAATTCATACGAAGTATAGCTTTCTTCTTTTTTTGAAAAATCATAAGCTATAATATCTAATAGATATTCATCCCCTTCAAAAGAAAAGTTAATCCCTTTAACCATTATCTCTTCTTCTTTTGCCAAGGTACTGCATCCTACTAAAAGTAAAAAAGAGAGGATAATTATTAAACTCATTTTTATTTTTTTAATCATTTTAAGCTCTCCTTTTCTTTATAACTATAATAAATAAAATAGTTAAAATAATATAAAAATTCATTAAATTATTTTGTATTAAACTAATTAAGAAAGCTGTTATTAATAAAATAAAAAGATATTGAGGTTTCATTTTATTATTTTTTGAATAAATTTTATTTATTAAAGCGATATTTAATAAAATCATTGAAAAAAAGCAAACAACTAAAAAAATTGTGAGAACATAATCAAATCTTTGTATAGTTACCCCTCTTGTTACTAAAAAAAGCGAGTGTAAAGGCGAATAACTATACAGCACATCTCCTCTTATTGCAAGCCCTGAAAAAACACTGATAAATACTAATAAAAATCCATTAAATATAATAAATTTATTAATTTTGAAATCATTATTTTTCTCTTTTTTATATAAAAATATAAGTGGTATAATCCATTCATAAATTTTTATAGCGTTTGTGTTTAATAATAGATTTTTTTCTTGAGTGTATAAATTAACCGTCTGAATTTTATTATAATTTAATAAAAACACCATTAATAACATTACTAAAGTAATAAAAAGTAGTATTGGAGATATTCTATCTATACTTTCTTTATGAAATTTAAAAAGATAAATCATAATTATCCCCGTTAAAAAAAACAAACTTAAAATAGAGTTTTGCGAATGTGTTTTCTCTATATAATTTGAAAATCTAAATATATAACTAATGATAACTTTAAAAGAATAAGTTATTAAAACAATATCTAGCATCTTATTTTCATTTAAATTAATTCGTATAATATTTGCTATAATTAAACTTAAAATCGTACTAATTAAAACACTTACAACCCATTCAAAGGTGTATATTTCACTTTTTAAAATGGTTGTAGCAAAATCAAAAATCGAATAAGAAAAACATAGATAAAATAGTGAGTTTTGTTTTGATTTAATCATATTTAATCCCTCCTATTCCTTTTTAATTTCAAAGCTTTTATTTTTATTTCGAAAGCTAGATTTTAAAATTCCGTCTTGAAGTAAATATTTTGTGTTATCTAATAAAAGTAAATAATTATATCCTGCTGCATTAACATTTATCATATTCACCATTAAAAAAACTAAACTAAAGCTAAATCCTATCACTCCAAATATTCCAGAAAGAATTAATGTTAGTATTCTTAAAATTATCACTGCTTCATAAAAACTAGGAACAACAAAGCTTGATATAACACTTACCGCGCAAACAATTAAAACTGATGATGATATAAACCCTGCTGAAACTGTTGCATCGCCTATTATTAAAGCCGCTACAAAACTAACTGAATGCCCTATTGGTTTTGGAAGCCTAAGGCCTGCTTCTTTAATTATTTCCAAGGCTATAACTATTAATATTGCTTCTAAAAAAACAGGTAAAACAGATGTTTTACTTGAAAAAATATAAAATATTAATTCTTTTGGCAAAACTTGAGGTGCATATAGTGTAAAAGAAACATAAAGGCCCGGTAATAGTATTGCTACTAAAAAAGCTATATATCTAATTATCCTTATAAACGATGTAAAATATGGCCTTTGGGTATAATCATCATTTACTGCAAAATTTTCATGAAAAAAATATGGGTATATTAAGGCATATGGGCTTCCATCAACTAAAATCCCCACTTTACCCTCACATAGTTTTGCACAAAATGTGTCTGGTCTTTCTGTTTGAGATGATGCTGAAAAAAATGAAAACTTTGTATCATCAATAAAAGGCGCTAAATATCCAGAATCAAAAATCATAGGCAGGTTTATATTATTTAATTTTTTTTTAATATCATCAACTAATTTTTTATCAGCATAGTTTTCATTATAGCAAATACATACTTCTGTTTTAGTTTTATCGCCTATCTGCAATGCCTCTATTGCAAATTTTTCGCCTCTTGCTCTTCTTCTAATTAATGCCATATTAACTCTTGATGAATCTGTAAAACCTTCTTTTGATCCTTTTAAATTCCCTTCACTAGAAGGCTCTGAAACACTCCTTAAAGGAACACCTTGAGCTGGAAGAACTATAGCTTTATCGCTTCCATCTATAAATAAAAGACTAAATCCTGCTGTTAAAAAAAAGAGAGAATCTTTAAAATTATCCACTGTATTCTCATTTGCAGGTATAGTTGTTTTATTAATTATATAATCAATCACTTCATCTGCTGTTTTTTCACCTTTTAAATTATTAATAGGATTTAAAAATATTTGCCATAGTCTTTGTCGGTCTATCATAGCCTCACACATCACAATAGCACCTTTTTTATTAAAAACTTTTATTGATTTATAAAAATAATCTGCAGATAAAGAAAAATAATCATCAAAATACTTTTTATTTTTATCTAAATTTTTAAATAACGTATCACTCATTTCACACCACTCCTTAAAATTTACTTTTCAATATTTATTATGTACTATTTGATTAACTTTAATGCTTTTTGATAACAATAATTTAAAAAAGGAATGTGTTTTATGTTTTCAGTTATTATAAGAACTAGCATAATGTTTTTTTTAATGATGTTTGCTATGAGAATTATGGGCAAAAAAAATTTAGGCGAGTTTCAGCCTAATGATTTAGTGTCAACTATTTTAATTTCTAATTTAACCTCAATAGTTTTAGAGGCTCCGGATTTACCTATTTTTTATTCCATAATTCCAATTATTTTAATTATGTGTTATGAAGTTTTTCTTTCAATGGCAGCTAAAAAAAGCGATAAAGTTTCTCTTATTACTCAAGGTTCTAGTAAAGTTTTAATATTTAATGGAAAAATAAATCAAGAGATAATGAGAGATTTACGTTTTAGTGTTAATGATATTTTAGAAGCTATGCGTAATAGTGGTATTTTTTATCTAGAAGAGGTTTCAGTAGCAATAGTGGAAACTACTGGCGCTGTTAACATTTATAAAAATCCTGATGCTGAAAATTCTTTAGAAAAAAGTATTGTTCCGCCTTTTGCCGTAATAAAAAACGGAAAAGTTTCTAAAAGCGCACTTAATTACTTAAATATTAATACTGATGATTTAAATAAAATACTAATAAAAGAAAATTATAAAACTCAAGATATACTACTTATGAATTTAGATGGAAATTCAAAATATAATATAGTTAGAAAAGAGGTTTTTTAATGAAACATTTTAAAATTTGTATATTATTTTTTTTAACTATGCTAAGTTTTGTTATTTATATAGACATAAAAACTCATACTATTTTAAATGAAGTTATTGAAACTACTAATAATATAAAAACTTCCAAAGAAAATATCTATGACGAAGCTTCAATAATAAATACAATCAATAATTTTAATGAAAATAAAAATATGCTCCGTGTTTTTTTAAACAAGGAGCATATTAAAAACATTGAAGTTTTAATTTTAAATATAAACACAGCATACCAATATGAAAACTTTGAAGAACTAGATAATTTAATAAATGAATTAAACAGTTCTTTAATATTTTTAAAATCTGGTAGTTTTAGTATTTTTTAAGGTTTCTTTTTGGATAAAAGCTCATTTAATTCTTCAAGGAATGTGTTTACATCGCTAAACTGTCTGTAAACGGAAGCAAATCTAACATAAGCTACTTCATCAAGCTTTTTAAGTTCTTCCATAACCATTTCACCAAGGTCTATAGAAGAAAATTCATTTTGCAAGCTATTAACAAGCTTATATTCAATTTTATCAACTGCTTTTTCTAAATCTTGACGACTAACAGGACGCTTTTCGCAGGATTTAACCATACCATTTAATAATTTATCTCTATTAAACACTTGGCGAGAACCATCTTTTTTAATTACAACAATAGGAGTTGTTTCAATAACTTCAAATGTTGTAAATCTTTTTTGACAACTAATGCATTCTCTTCTTCTTCTTATTCTTTCGCCATCTTCTGTTGGTCTTGAATCGATAACCTTGCTATCAATATTTCCGCAAAAAGGACATTTCATAATTCAGCATTCCCTTCTATTAGAATTATACTTTTAATTAGTATCATTCTAAAGTTTATTAAATATAAACTTTTTAATTACATTGTTATTAAATCATACACTACATCATTTAAGTGAATAGGGTGTACAATATTATCTTTTATAATATTATACATAATATGTGCATCTTTTTCAATACTTGTTATTTCTAAAATTTTGGATTCAGTTTTATTTTGTAAATCTTTAATTTCTATTCCATACATCTCTTTATCAAATCCTTTTTGAGTAAAAAGGGTGTATGAGAATCTTCCCTCAACTAAGTCTTTACAAATGAATGTGTTTCGTTTATTATTGCTCATAAACATCACCATTACATAATATTATGTCCTTTCATTTTATATAACTACACTATTTACTTTTACTTACTATAGCATTTATATTACTATATAGGTAAATTATATAATTTAAATAAAGGAAAGTAAAGTGATTTTGTCCTAATACTTTATTATTCGACAAAATATTATGCAAAATACAGAAAATCTAATGATTTTTTTAGTGAATTTTCATTTTTATATCTATCTTCATACACTTCTATTAGCATAGCTTTTGCAGATGTTGACTTTTTTATATATTTATTAAATTTCAAAAAATCAAAATTTCCGTCTCCTGGTAAAAGGCTATCGCTATCTTTTGTAAAATCTGATATATGTATATGAGATATCCTATCTTTTACTGAATCTATCATTTTATAAATATCTTCTTTTGCTCTTACAGCTTGCTTTATATCAAAAGTGAAAAGCAAATTTTCTTTTGTGTTATTATAAATATATTTTAAATTTTCTATATTAGACGATACATATTTATTAACATTTTCTTGGGATATAAAAACTCCATACTCCAAAGCTTTACTAGCTATTTTATTCATAACCTGTGTGTATCTTTCTAGTGAAATAAAAGTATATTCCAAAAAACTACCGTGAAAAACTATGTATTTTGCACCTAGTATATTGCATGCCTTAAAATATCTTTCATAAAATTTAATCGAATCTTCAAATTTTGCCTTATAATCATATCTTGAAAAAAACAAAAATCCTTCAATAGCTGATGTGAATGGATGAATAGAAACAATTTCTATCCCTCCATCATCTGCTATTTTTTTTAATTCTAAAAGATACTCTGTTGATAATTCACTATCTGCATTTATAAAAATCTCTGTGTATTTCACTCCGAGTTTTTTTAATTCTAAAAGAGCTTCTTTTGGTGTTTTTGGAAAAAAGCACCCTGTTGAAATTCCATATTTCATATTTTACACCTTAATTCTATATTTAGCCAAATAAAGACACTTGATTGCTTTTTGGCATATTCTTTAAAGCCCCTGAATTATTTAAAGCTTCTATTACTGCACTTGAAACACCACTTTGAGATTGCAATTCTTCAACTGAAATAAATGTCTTCCCTTCAGTGCAGCAGTTTTCAAGAGCGATAGCCGCATTCTCACCAACACCTTTTAATGAAGCATATGGAAGACGAATTTTACCATCTTCAATATTATATTTTTGAGCACTACTTTTTCCAAGTTCAATTGGTAAAAACTCTAAATTTCTTGAAAGCATCTCACAAACCATTTGTAGTGAAGTTCTTATCTCTTCATCTTTTGCTGATTTTTCAATTTTTAATCGTTTAGTAACTTCTTTTAAATTTTTAGTTGCCACATCTTTTCCCATAATTGCAGAGTGATAATCTATATCTTCTCCTCTAACAGTAAAATATGTTGCATAAAATTCTATTGGATAATATTTTTTAAACCACATTAAGCGAACAGCCGCCATTAAATATGCCACCGCATGCGCTTTTGGGAACATATACTTTATTTTTTTACAGCTTTCTATATACCACTCTTCAACTCCATTATCACGAAGCATTTTTTCAGTATCAGCTGTAAATTCTTTTGCAGCTTTTCCTTTTCTTGTGATTTCCATTATTTTAAATGCCATCGCCTTATCTACACCTTTTCTAATTAAGGTTATCATGATACTATCACGAGTTCCAATAACATCAGTAATCGTGCAAATATTATTTTTAATTAAATCTTGTGCATTTCCATTCCAAACGTCGGTACCATGTGAAAGTCCTGAAATTTGAATTAAATCTGCAAAGCTACTAGGATTTGCCTCAACTAGCATCTGGCGAACAAAATCTGTACCAAGTTCTGGGATACCAAAAGTTGCAGTTTCACTTTGAATATCGTTTGGCTCAACTCCTATAGGTTCTGTGCTAGTTAGCATTCTATAAACTTCTTTATCATTCATTGGAACATCTGCCATTTTTATGCCTGTTAAATCTTCTAAATACTTATACATAGTAGGTACATCGTGCCCTAGTATATCAAGTTTTAAAAGAGTATCATGCAGATATTTAAACTCAAAGTGAGTAGTGATAACGCCCTTTTCTTTTGAATCAGCTGGATGCTGAATAGGGCAAAAATCAAAAACTTCATTCTCACTTGGCACAACAACCATACCACCTGGATGCTGACCTGTTGTTTTTTTAACTCCAGAACAGCCAATAGTAAGCCTTGTTTCCTCTGCTTTATTTACAACGCTTCCTCTTTCATCAAGATATTTTTTTACATATCCATATGCTGTTTTTTCTTGAAGAGCAGAAACAGTTCCCGCTTTAAAAACAAATTCTTGGCCAAATAATTCTTCTGTATATCTATGGGCAAATGCTTGATATTCACCAGAGAAATTTAAATCTATATCCGGCTCTTTATCTCCATTAAATCCTAAAAAAGTCTCGAATGGAATATCATTTCCATCGCCTATTAATTTTGCTTTACACACTGGGCATTCCTTATCAGGCAAATCAAATCCTGAGGTTATATTTTCAGGAATATCAAAATCACTATACTTGCATTCTTTACATATATAGTGAGCTGGAAGAGGATTAACTTCTGATATGCTTGCAAAAAAAGCTAAAGCTGAAGAGCCAACAGAGCCTCTTGAGCCAACTAAATATCCATTTTCTTCACTGTTTTGCACTAATTTTTTTGCTATAACATATAAAACAGCATATCCATGTTTTATAACACTTGTTAATTCTCTTTCAATTCTATCAATAATTAATTCAGGAGGATTTTCCCCATAGATAGAATGAAGTTTATCATAAGTTGAATTTCTAAGTTCTTCATCCGCACCTTCAAGTTTTGGAGGGAATGTTCCTTTTGGAATAGCACGAACCCCCGGCTCTATCATATCTGCTATTAAATTAGTATTTGTTATAACAACCTCAGTTGCTTTTTCTTTTCCAAGATAGCTAAATTCTTTTAACATCTCATCTGTTGTTCTAAAATATAGTGGTGCTTGATTATCAGCATCTCGAAATCCCATACCAGCCATTAAAATTGCTCTATATGCGGCATCTTCCATATTTAGAAAATGAACATCACCAGTAGCTAAAACTGGGATGTTAAGTTCCTCTCCAAGTTCCACTATAATTTTATTATATTCTTTTAAAACATCTAATGATTCAACTTTTCCTTCTCTTATCATATACTCATTATTTAAAAGAGGCTGAATTTCTAAAAAGTCGTAAAAAGATGCTATTTCCACAAGTTCATCTTTTGATTTTCCATCAACAATAGCTCTGTAAAGTTCTCCTGCTTCACAGGCAGTCCCAAGTATTAATCCTTCTCTATGTTTTACTATCTCACTTTTTGGCATACGAGGAGTTTTTAAAAAGTAGTCTAAATGTCCATATGATATTAATTTATATAAATTTTTCACTCCAAGTTGAGATTTTGCGAGCAGAATTATATGATTACTTCTTCTTGGCAGTGTTTTTGTACTACTTAATGAAGTGTTTATATTTTCTATATTAAAAATCTCTTTTTCATTTAAATCTCTTATTAAATTTATAAGTATTTTAGCTAATATTTTCGCATCATCTGTTGCCCTATGATGATTAAATCCGCCTAGCTTATAGTAATCTGCTAAATTATTTAGTTTATGGCTTTTAATAGATGTAAGTAAATTTCTTGCAAGCGGAAGAGTGTCAAGGGCTGAATAGTTAAATTTTTCGTTAACTCTTTCTCCCACAACTTTAATAAAATTAATATCAAAACTAAATGCATTATGCGCAACTAGCACTCTATTATTTATAAACTCTTTAAAGCTTCTAATGGCTTGTTTTCCACTAGGTGCACCCACTAGCATATCATCTGTTATGCCCGTTAATTCAATGATTTTTGCAGTAAGAGGTTTTTTAGGATCAGCATATGTGTGAAATTCATCTATAATTTCACCATTTTTTAATACAACTGCACCTATCTCCGTTATCTCTTCTTGCTTTGGATTCAGCCCAGTTGTCTCTATATCAAAAACAACGTATTCTATATCATCGAGTTTTCCTTTAATATCACCTTTGTAAACATTTACAATATTATCTACTAAATAGCCCTCACAGCCGTATATAACTTTAAAATCAGGATCATTTTTTTGAATTTTATCAGCTTCAAGCATAGCTTGTGGAAATCCTTGCGCTACGCCATGATCTGTTATCGCTACTGCTCTATGCCCTAAATTATATGCATATCTTACAGCCTCATCAGGGGCAATTAAAGCATCCATTGCTGAAAGCTTTGTATGCAAATGAAGTTCTACTCTTTTATTTTCTGCTGTATCTTTTTTAGGCTCTAAATCAAATGATAGTATATCATACGGCATAATAACATAATCTTTTTCATACCTATCAAGCTGTATATCTCCTCTAATTGCAACATATAATCCAGCTTTAATATTTTCCCATTTTTCTAAATTTTTATCATTTGGATCTAATATTAATTTTGCATTTATAGAGTTTGTACCATCAGTTAATGAATATATAAATATTTTTCTAAAATTACCTTGCTGATTTGCCGCAAATATTTTACCCCAAATAACAACTTTTCCTGTTTCTTCTAAAGCTTTATCAATAGTGTAGCATCTCTTTGTTTCAAAATGTTTACCCATTAAAATTTTAGTAGAACCTTCTTTAATATTTAAATTTGGAATTTGAACATCTTTTATTTTAGGTGCATTATCAATTTTCATCACTGGAATAGGCATCGGCATTTTATAGCTAGGCTCTTTTTCTTTTTCATATCCTTCTATTTCAAAAAGATTAATTTTAACTTCTTCACCAGTTAATTCTAATAAAAATTCCCCTAAAGAGTTTGCAAATTTATTTTCTTTTAAAAACTTATATCCATTTCCAACGTGAATATCTATATTTTTATCATAAACATCTATTTGTGCATCACTAAAAAACTGAGTAGGGATAAACATTTTTGATTCACAATAAAGATTAATTAGAGTATCAAAATCTTTTTTACTAAAAGATGAAAAATTAAATTTATTTATAAGTTCTATTGAGAAATCTTCATATTTCGTTGTTAGAAAAGTGGCAAAATGGCTTAAAGCCCCATAGCTAATTAGCTGTTTTGATTTTATAACAGCTGATAGCTTGGAGCTTTTTTTATGTATGTCAATGCTATCTAAAATAGCGTCCATAAATTCATGAACATAAGCATTTCCATTATTGTATTCTGAAAAAATTGAAAAAATTAAATTAGTCACAGTCTTCCTCTAAATATTTTTTAATATCCTTTATAAATTCGTCTATATAATCGCCTTTTAAAACTTTTATTTTTTCGCCTTTTTTAAACATAACTGCATTATCAACACCACATGCAATTCCAATATCGGCTTCTTTAGCTTCACCAGGTCCATTAACAGCGCAGCCCATAACTGCCACTTTTATATTCTTTTTAATTCCTTTTAAGCCTTCTTCAACTCTATTTGCTAAAAAGGCTATGTCTTGATTAGTTCTTCCGCAAGTTGGGCAAGAAATTATTTCAGGTCCATTTATTTTAATTCCACTAGCTTTTAAAATATCAAAGCCTGCATCAATTTCTTTATAAGGCTCATCAGTAAGGCTCACTCTAATTGTATCGCCTATTCCTTCTCTAATTAAAGAGCCTATTCCAAGAGCTGATTTAATTATTCCCATTCTATAAGTTCCAGCCTCAGTTACTCCTAAATGAAGAGGATAATCACACAAAGTACTAAGCTTTTCATAAGCTTTTATCATCGTATCAACATTTGATGATTTAATAGAAACCACTATATCATAAAAATCAAATTTTTCTAAAAGCTTTATATGATATAGTGCGCTCTCGCAAAGTGCATCAGGAGTTGGCGATCCATGTTTTTTTAAGATATCTTTTTCAAGGCTTCCTGAATTTACACCAATTCTAATTGGAATATTTTTTTCTTTGCAAGCTTTAACCACAGCCTCAACCTTTTCATCGCTTCCGATATTTCCTGGGTTAATTCTCACTTTATCAACTCCTGCTTTTATAGCAGCTAGAGCTATTTTATAATCAAAGTGAATATCCGCTACTACTGGGATATTTATATTTTCTTTTAAGGCTGTGATAAGTGCTACATCATTTAAAGTAGGAACACTCACTCTTACAATTTGGCAGCCAAGTTCCTCTAGCTTTTTTGCCTGCTTCACATTTCCTTCTATATCACTAGATTTTATGTTAAGCATACTTTGAACTAGTATAGGATTATCTCCACCAATTATAACATCTTTAATTTTAACTTCTCTTTTTAAAACTCTCATTTTAATAACCATTACCTTCTTTTAGGTTTATGTGCATCTTACATAAAGTAGCATTTTTAGATTTTATCCAAATATTCTTGAAATATCACTAAATGTTACAAATAACATAAATGCCATTAATATCATAAGTCCAGCTGCATTTACAAATATCTCATACTTTTGCGGAACTGGCTTCCCTCTTACTAATTCAATAAATAAAAACACTAGTCTTCCCCCATCTAAAGCTGGGAATGGAAGTAAATTGAAAACACCTAGATTAATTGTTATCATAGCAAGTATCATTAATATACTATCCCACCCATAGCTTACTGCATCTGAAATAGTTGACACTATTCCAACAGGGCCTGAAAGCTGATTAATTTCAACATTACCTGTAACTAAATCTACTAAACTTAAAAATACTAGCCTTGTTATACTAACGGTCCAATTAAAAGCTTCTTCTAAAACTGAGAACACTGTTTTTTCTGCTGGAAAAACAGTAAAATCTATAACAAGCTGTTCAAATCCATTATCATCTGTGTATGTTTCAAATTTAATATCTAAATCTTGTTTTTCACCATCTCTTAAAATAGTGAAAACTGCCTCGCCATCTTGCGTTCTTGCAAATTCATAAAATATATCATCAACAACATAGCATTTTCTACCATTAACTGCAACTATTTCATCGCCCACCATAAGCCCTGATTGCTGAGTTGAAGAATTTTCATAGAAACTGGAAACTGTTTTACTAGTTATAACATCTCTACTACTAACAATTAAAGCTAAAACCGCAAACCCTAAAATTAAATTCATAATAGCGCCAGCTGATAAAACTAACATTCTATTTAGAATTGGAGCTTTATTAAATGCTCCTTCGCTATCGCTCTCTTCATCTTCACCTTCCATTGCAACAAAGCCACCTATTGGAAGAAGTCTAATTGAATAATCTGTTCCATTTTTATTAAATGAAAACAGCTTTGGTCCCATACCAATACTAAATTCATTCACTGTTATTCCGCTTTTTTTTGCAGTTATAAAATGGCCTAGTTCATGAATAAATATAACTATTCCAAAAACAAACAAAGCAACTATTATACCGAATATCCCCATTTACATTTGTATCCCTTCTACTACCTTTAATTTAGTTTTAAAACCTCTTTATCAACAAATTCTCTTGCCATTTCATCAATTCTAAAAACTTCTTCTAAAGTATATTCTTTTTCTAAATTAAAATTCTCAATTATTTTATAAACAATTTTTCCTATATCCACAAATTTTATTTTATCTTTTAAAAATAATTCAACTGCTCTCTCATTCGCCCCATTAACAAGGCAAGGATATAATCCACCTTTATTAATAGCGGTAATTGCCGCTTTAAGACAAAGAAATGTTTCTGCATCTGGTTTATGAAAAGTTAAGTCTCCCATAGAAAAAAAGTCTAGCTGTTTTGCATTACTTTCGTATCTTTCTGGATATGTTATAGCATATTGAATAGGTATTTGCATATCAGGAGTTCCCATTTGCGCAATTATACTATTGTCCGTATATTCAACCGCTGAATGTATAATACTTTGTCTGTGAACTACTACTTCAATATCCTCTGCTTTTAAATTAAAAAGCCAAGCCGCTTCAATAAGTTCAAGACCTTTATTCATTAATGTTGCTGAGTCTATTGTTATTTTGCTGCCCATTTCCCAATTTGGATGCTTTAAAGCTTGTTTTTTAGAAACATTATTAAGCATTTCTTCTGTATACCCAAAAAAAGGCCCACCTGAGGCTGTTAAAATAACTCTTTTAAGGCTTTTTTTAGAGTGTGTATCTTGAAGACATTGAAAAATAGCTGAATGCTCACTATCAACTGGAAGAAGCTTAACATTATTTTTTTCAACTGCATCAATAACAAGTTTTCCGCCCGTTACAAGGCTTTCTTTATTTGCGAGTGCTACATCTTTTTTACTATTAATAGCAGCAAGTGTTGCACGAAGCCCTGCTATTCCAACAACAGCATTTAAAACTAATGCATCTTCATTTAAACTAGCTAATTCTTCAAGGCCTTCTTTTCCTATTATAACTTTAGTTTTTAAATCTTTATTTTCATCTATAAATTTTTTTGCTGATTCTTTATCAGTTATACAAATAATTTTAGGAGAAAACTCAATTACCTGCTCTTTTAAAAGCTGTATATTCTTATGTGCTGAAAGAGCCAGCACCTTTATATTATGCTTTTTACAAACTTCTAAACTTTGAGTTCCAATAGATCCTGTACTCCCTAATATTATTATACTTTTATACATTAAATAATCCCTCTTGATAATTAACTATATTTGATAAAATAGCCACAACAAATGGAGCTACTAATAAAACACTATCAAACCTATCTAAAATACCGCCATGCCCTGGCATTATATTCCCATAATCTTTTATGCCTACTTGCCTTTTTATAGCAGAAGCAAATAAATCTCCTACCATACCAATAGACGAGCCTATAACGGCAATAATAGTTATTATAATAAATAATTGTGTTGATATTTGGTATTCAACATTTGTATTTTCTATTATCGGTTTTATATTTTTATATATTATTAAAAATAAATTAGCAAATAAAGCAGAGCCTATAAGTCCGCCCACAGCACCTTCTCTAGTTTTTTTAGGGCTAAGCTTTGGAGCAAGTTTTGTTTTTCCAAAAAAGTATCCTGCAAAGTATGCCATTGTATCTCCACCCCAAGAAATAGCTGCAATATAGCTAAATATAAAAGCCGCATCCCAGCCAAAACTATCAAATGGAAGAATTATTTTTAAATTAACAACTGAATATATACCAAACATTACAAATAATCCGAATAATAAATTTGTAGAAACCGTTCTAAAGCTAATTTTTTCAAACTGAAAAACAATAATAAAAGCATAAGTAAGCACAAAAAACATAGATAAAATATAAAATGGTATATTTAAATATTCGTTCATAATATTCAAACTGCCAAAAAGTCCAAGTGCAATATGAACAAAATTTGTGTTCCATTCTTTGTAAGCACCTGATATTTCATATACAGCAATTAAATAAATAGCAACCGCAAATATATTAAATAATATACTATTAAATTGAGATAATGCAAATAAAGCGATTAAAATCCCCACTATTGCTGATAAAATTCTTTGTTTCATCTCTTCCTCCGTTTTAATTTTACATAGGTTTTTATTTAAATTATACTTATAATAAATAGAATTTTATGTAAAATTTTATCCTTTTTTAAACTCCGCCAAATCTTCTATTTCTATTATTAAATTCTTCTATAGCCTTATCTAAATCTTTTCTTGTAAAATCTGGCCATAAAACATCCATATAAATAAATTCTGCATATGCGCTTTGCCATAATAGAAAATTAGAAATTCTCTTTTCACCACTTGGGCGAAGTATAAAATCTGGATCGTGCTGGTTTTTTGTATATAAAAAACTAGAAAACATTTCTTCTGTTATATCTTCAATATTAATTTTATTTTCTTTAACTTCTTTTGCTATTAGCTTTGTTGCATTTAAAATTTCATTTCTTGCTCCATAATTTAAAGCAATGTTTAAAATCATGCCATCTCTATTTTTAGTTTTTTCTTCTATCTCATTCATTAAATCTTGCAATTCATTATTAAAAGCTGATTTATCTCCTAAAAATATTACTCTATTATTTTCTTTTTCATAGCTAAAAGCAGAAATTAAATATTCTTTTAAAAGCCCCATTATTCCTGAAACTTCTTCAAGTGGCCTTTTCCAATTTTCAGTTGAAAATGCATAAAAGGTAACAGATTTTACCCCAAGTTCATTACAATATCTTGTAATATCTTGAAAAACCTCTGCTCCTTTTTTATGTCCTATATTTCTTGGCAATAGTCGTTTTTTTGCCCATCGGCCATTTCCATCCATTATAATCCCAATATGATTTGGTATATTTTGCATATAAGCTTACCTCTAATTTAAAAAAATTAAAGGGCATTTAGCCCTTTAATTACACAATTTGTTTGTAGGGACCTTTTTATAGTTCCATAACTTCTTTTGTTTTAGCTGCTGAAAGTGCATCTATTTCTTTAACAAATTTATCTGTGATTTTTTGCACTTGATCTTCTAATGATTTTAAATCATCTTCTGTTATTTCACTAGCTTTCTTTTGCGCTTTAAATTTATCAATAGCATCTCTTCTAACATTTCTTACAGCTACTTTTGAATCTTCTGCCATTTTAGAAACATCTTTTGTTAAAGCTTTTCTTCTTTCCTCTGTTGGAGGTGGGAAGTTTAATCTAATGCTTTGGCCATCATCAATAGGGTTTATCCCTATATCTGAAGTTTGAATAGCTTTAACTATTGGGCTAATTAATGTTTTATCCCAAGGTGAGATTAATAAAGTTCTAGCTTCTGCAATTGAAACAGATGCCACTTGATTAATTGCAGTTGGTGTTCCGTAGTAATCCACTGTAACTTTATCTAATATAGCAGGATTTGCTCTTCCTGCACGTATAGTTGTATATTCTTGCTCTAAATGTTTTATAGCGCTTTTCATTCTTTCTTCATAAGGTTTTGTCATAATAAGTTTTTCCTTTCAGATTTTTATATTTTAAATTATTCCTTAACTAATGTTCCTATTTTTTCGCCTTTTAATGCTCTACTGATATTATCATCTTTTAAATCAAATACTAGTATTGGAAGGTTATTATCACGACACATAGTAGCTGCTGTCATATCCATTACATTTAATTGATCATTTAAAACTCTTGTAAATGATAATTCATCATATTTTACAGCATCAGGATAAACTTTTGGATCTTTATCATAAACACCATCAACCATTGTTGCTTTAAATATAATTTCTGCATTTATTTCAGCGGCTCTTAAAGCTGCTGCTGTATCTGTTGAAAAATATGGATTACCTGTTCCACATGCAAATATAACAACTCTGCCTTTTTCTAAATGTCTTGTTGCTTTATTTCTAATATAAGGCTCTGCCACTTGATTCATTAGTAAAGCTGTTTGAACACGAACTTCAACTCCAAGTTGCTCTAGCGCATCAGCTACTGATAAAGCATTCATAACTGTTGCTAGCATTCCTATTTGGTCTGCTCTAGTTCTTTCCATTTGCCCACTACTTCTACCTCTCCAGAAGTTTCCGCCGCCAACAACTATCGAAATTTCAGCCCCTAACTCATGAGCCGCTTTTATACTCTCACAAATTTCTAAAACTGTATCGTAATCAAGGCCAAATCCTTTATTTCCAGCTAGCGCTTCTCCGCTTAGCTTAATTAATACTCTTTTATATGATGTAGACACCTTCTTTACCTCACTTATAATTATTCTCTATATATTTTACTATAAATCAGCTACAATGTAAAGCATAATAACCATATTTTAATAAAAATAAAAGTCTTGACTTTTGTATTAATAGTATGATACAATTAATATACACTATTGAAACATATAAATGTAAAGGAGATTGATTTATGAAAAATTATAAAAAAGTTTTAGCTATTCTTCTTGCTCTTACTTTAAGCTTTTCTTTAGTAGCTTGTTCTAGTAATGAAGAAGAAACTGCAAATGGCGAAAACACTACTTCAGCTTCTAATGAAACAGGAGATAAAACTCAAGTAATTACAGGTGATGAAGCTTTAAAAGAGCTTGAAGAAGTGGCAACTCAAGTAGAAGATATGGAAGCTTTAAGCTATTTTGATATAAGCTTATCTGCTACAACACTAGAAGGTGATGAAGAAATCCAAATCGATATGCATATGCAAGCAGATTTTTCGGATGAAGAAAACCCTTTATTAGCTATGGATATTAGTATGCCTATGATGGGTAATTTAGCTGTATATTTAAAAGACGGCTACTCACATGC
The DNA here is from genome assembly GCA_964369205.1 of uncultured Oscillospiraceae bacterium. Classification (GTDB taxonomy): domain Bacteria; phylum Bacillota; class Clostridia; order Oscillospirales; family Ruminococcaceae; genus RGIG3102. The sequence continues at coordinate 68,953 of CAYJEK010000003.1, forward strand.
TGAAGTTTTAGGGATAAAAGTTAAAGATAAAGCTTCTTTTGGGGATATATATTCTAGCTCTAATACCTTCACAAACTTTACAAATTTTAATGATGCCAAGGATTTAACACTTACAATTTCAGAAGATGGAAGTAAAACTTTTGATTTTTACTATGAAAGTAAATCTAGTATAAATTTAGATTCTCTAACAGGCGGATTTAGTGATTTTTCTATTAATGATGGAGATATCGTTTATTCTACAGTGAAAACAGATGAAAATAATACTCTTTTAAGTATTAACATGTATTCAGTAGATGCTGAAAACTCTAATACAATAACTGCTAATGTTGATATTATTTTCAATTCATTAAACACACCTTTTGAAATAGAGTTCCCAGATTTAAGCGAATATAAAGAATATTAATTTAAAAAAAGGCTAATCTATATAATTATAGATTAGCCTTTTTTTATTTATTCATTTGTAATTCTGCTAATATTGCAAGGCATTTTAAATGGGTATCTCCAAGCTCTAATAATATAGGTATTAGTATTTCTTTATCGCAATCATAGCCTATAAAAAATAAAGCTTTATAAATAGAAGAGTTTATTTCTTCATTTGTATACCCTTGCAAATATGCTTGATATAAATATCTTGCTAAAGATTTTACAGATAATAATATTAAAGATTTTAATTTATAAGTTTCAGTTTCATCCTTTAATAATAATTTTACATCAAAATCATCGTTCCTTCCGCATCTTGCCCCACAAAATCTGCACTCGGGAATAATTTCATCTTTTTCATTTTTTATATTTTCAATTTGGATTTTTAAAACATCTTCATTAAAGCTATCTATCCCCATTAAAGCATTCGATAGCACCTTTATTGTTGTTTCTTTTGGTTTTTTATCTGCTTGTAGTGAGCGAGAAAGCCCAATTATAACCCCTAGCAATTCATATTGTAATTCTTTTACACTTAATTTCTCATCAATCATTTTTTCACCATTATCTATCTAAAATCTTGCCATCTATAGAAAGAGTAACAACTTTAGTTAAAATCTTTTTACCACTATTTTTTACAGCATTAATAGCTGCTGTTTCAATTCCTGTACAGCAAGGCACTTCCATTCTTACAACAGTTACGGATTCTATATTATTATTTTTTATTATACTAGTTAATTTATCTGTATAATCTATCATATCAAGCTTTGGGCACCCTATAATTGTAACTTTATTTTTCATAAAATCATTATGAAAATTCCCATAAGCATAAGCTGCACAGTCTGCTGATATTAATAAATTAGCATTATTAAAGTATCCTGCATTTTCTGATATTAATTTTATTTGCACTGGCCACTGTTTTAATTTTGAGTTAATATTAGCCTCTTTCTCATTTAAATCTTCTTTATATTCAAAACTTTTATTAATACTACTAGGGCAGGCTGAAAAATTAGGTGTTCCCTCTTTTTTCTTTTCATTAAAATTCATTATAAAAACATCTTTATCTGAAAAACTTATCGCATTAACAGGGCAAACCGGTAAGCAGTTTCCAATTCCGTCACAGTAATTTTCAGAAGTAACAACTGCTTTACCATTAATCATCTCAATCGCACTTTGCTGACAAGTTTTTGCACATAAAGAGCACCCTATACATTTTTCACTATCTATTTTAATAATTTTTCTACTCATATTTCCCTCTTATATTATATCTATTTTTTTACTTTTAAAGTCGATTGACTTTTTATATTTAGTATTATAATATATAAAAGACAACATTTCCGTTGTTTAAACAACAAAAGGAGTATTTATGGAAAAATATTTTAACTTAATACATCAAAATGATTTATTCGAAGGGATATTAAGAAAAGATTTTGAAACAATGTTTTTTTGCCTTTCGCCAATAAAAAAATCGTATACAAAAAATGAATACATTCTTCATATGGGTGATAGCATTGAAACGGTTGGGATTTTATTATCAGGAGAATTAAAAATTATTAAAACAGATATACATGGAAATGAAAATATAGTAAATAAAATTTTCACAGGCGATATGTTTTTAGAAGTGTTTGCTTGTGCAGATGTTTTCTCTAGTCCAGTTGCAGTTATATCAGAAACTAAAAGCGAAGTATTATTTTTAAATTATAGAAAAATAATAACAAGTTGCTCCTCTTCTTGTGTTTTTCATCAAAAGCTAATTTCAAATATGCTAAAAATTATTGCAAAGAAAAGCTTATTTTTAAATGAAAAATTTGATATTATTTCAAAGAAAACTTTGAGAAATAAAATTATCACATATTTAGATTATGAAAGAAAAGGAAAAGAAAAATTAAAAATAAATTTAAACCGCGAAGAACTTGCAAACTTTCTATTAGCAGACAGAAGCGCACTCTCAGCCGAGCTTTCTAAAATGCAAAAAGAAAATCTAATTAAATATAATAAAAATGAATTTGAAATTTTATACTAGGTAGTTTTTTTATTGCAAATATTTACTATAAATGATATACTAAAAACAATAAAATTATTAAGGAGATTTATTATGATACTAATTAAAAACGCTGATTTATACAGCATGGCAGAAATCAATAATGAAATTTGTGATATCCTTATCGAAGGCACAAAAATCAAAAAAGTGGGCAAATTAAACGAAGCTGATTATCCAAATGCAAAAGTTATTGATGCTAAGGGGCAAATGGTAACTCCGGGCTTAATCGATTCTCACTGCCATATTGGACTTTCTCAAGATGCAGGACTTCAATTCGGCGAAGACACTAATGAAACTAGCGATCCTATTGTTCCAAATATGAGAGCATATGATGGTATAAAACCTCACGATGAAGCTTTCCCAAAAGCTTTAGATTCAGGTATTACAACTGTTGTTACAGGTCCAGGTTCTGGCGAAATTTTCGCTGGTACTTTCTGTGTTTTAAAAACTCATGGGAAAACTATAGAAGATATGTGTATAGTTAAAGATGCATTTATGAAAATCGCTCTTGGCGAAAACCCAAAAAGACTTTTTGGCACACAAGGAAAAGCTCCAAAAACTAGAATGGCAATAGCTGCTATGCTAAGAGAAAATCTAACAAAAGCTCAAAAATATAATGAGAAAATGATAAAATACAAAGAAGATTTAGCCGCTGGTAAAGAAGATGCTAAAGAGCCAGAATATAATCAAAAATTAGAAGCTCTAGCTCAAGTTTTTAATGGTTTACCTGTTAAAATGCACGCTCACCAACAAAATGATATAGTTACTGCTATTCAAATTATGGAAGAGTTTAACTTAAAAGGAACTATTGAACATGCTACTGAATCTCACTTAATAACTGATTACTTAAAAGAAAAAAATATGAGTGTTATCATAGGGCCTACTCTTGGTGGAAAACCAAAACTTGAATTATTTAATAAAACTTTTGATACTGGAAAACTTTTAGAAGATGCAGGAATTGAATTTGCAATTATGACAGATCACCCTGTATTACCTTTAGAATTTGCAAGAACTCAAGCTGCTGTATTTATAAATCGTGGCACTAGCTATATGACAGTTTTAAAAGCATTAACAATTAATGCTGCAAAACTTGGTGGTATTGCTGATAGAGTAGGTTCAATTGAAGAAGGTAAAGATGCTGATATTGTTATTTGGACAGATGATTTATTTAGCTATAAAGCAAAAACTCAAACTATTATTTTAAACGGTGAAGTCTTAAAAGGATAATTATTAAAAGGAGGGATAAATTGTGAGTGTTTTTGATTTTAGTGAAACTATTAATATTGCAATTTTCTTTATAGTTGTATTTTTAGTTATAAGAACAACTAGGAATTTAAAAGTTGATAAAAACTTACAGATGAATCTTATATTCCCTTTATTTATTATCGTTATACTTTTTATCTTTAATGTATTTTTATTTTAATTTCTTTATAAAAATAATGCAAAAAAGCCGATGTGAATTTTTTTTCACATCGGCTTTCGTTTTACTAAAAAAACATTGAGATTAAGGCTTCCCAATTTAAAATTATCAGTAAAGTGCCTATTATTATTAAATATCCAGCACCAATTATGGCAAGAATATTTAACACCTTATTAAAATTCTTTTTAAATTTTGTTAAATCAGTGTGTATATCAGATATTTGCTCTTCTACAACTGTTTTATCTCGCACATCCTGCACTGAAATATCTTTTACAAGTTCATCCAAAGTTATACCATAATAATCACTTATAAAAACTAACTTTTGAAAATCAGGATAACTTTGAGCGAGTTCCCATTTTGAAACAGTTTGCCTTGAAACTCCTATTTTTTCACCAAATTCATCTTGTGATAACCCTTTTTGTTTTCGAAGTTCAATTAATTTTTCATTAAAATTCATAATAATACCTCCTTGTATAATGCATATTTTTTTATTAATACTTACACATTTATATTAACAATAATCTACACTATACTCAACCAAGTTTAGTTGGCAATTTGTCAACTTGTATTTATTTTTATAAACCATTTAGAAATTTTCGAACTTCTCTTCTACTTTTTAATATAATTATTTTTAAATCTTTAGTATCATTTAAAAGATCATATAATTTTTTTCTATTATTTTTTCTAAAATCAATAATATATTTTATAAATTCAAAATCAAATTTTTCAGGACAATTATCACCCATTTCAGGCCTTGTTTTTCCATAAAACTTTAAAATTCTTTTTAAAGCACTCATTAAACAAACAATAGTTAAAAAATCTAAAAAAATAACTGTATCTGCATATTTTAATCTAAGTGGAATAGTATCTCTATAATTGCCCTCAATTATCCACTCATCTTTTAAAAGCTCTTTTTTTAATAACTCTTTAAACTCTTCTCTTGAAATACTAGTCCAGTTATCTCTCCAAAAGATTTTATCTAAATGAATTATATCTATTTTAAGTTTTTCTTTTAATTTAAATGAAAGCGTACTCTTCCCACTGCCTGGCGAGCCTATTATCATAATTTTCTGCATAAGAAAACTCCTTTATTGGATTTATTCTATTGTAGCATTTTCTAAAAGTGTTACTGATTTTTTTTCGCAATTAATTTCAGCCATTATTCCATAAGGAATAGTGCCTATAGGAATTGCATGCCCAAAATTCATATTATAAATTATTGGCAAATTAGCTAATTTCTCTTCATCTCTTACAACTGATAAAATAGCCTGTTTATATTCTTCATAATAAACTTTTCCTTGAGGTTTTCCAACTAAAATACCTTTTAAATTTTTTAATATTCCTTGCTGTGCAAGATTTCTAAGTGTCCACTTTACAAAATTTGGACTTGGCTTTTCTTCGCTTGTTTCAAAAAACAGAATTTTATCTTTCCACTCCTCTAAACTTGGCCAAATACTAGTGCCATTCATCATCATAAATAATTCTATACATCCGCCTAGTAATCTGCCTCTTACAGTTCCCTCACCTTGCAGTAATTCATAGCCATTTTCGTCTTTAATTAAATTATAAGTTCTTCCAAAATTTTCTTTTGTCCACAAAATAAATTCACCAGACCAAGTGTCGCTGCCTTTTATTTCATAGTTAATTGTATCATTAAATAAAACATCAAAAACAGATTTTTCAGTATATTCATTCATTTTTACATAAGCACCAAATTCACCCATAACCGTTGGACCATAAAAGGATACAAGTCCTGCTTTATTCATCATAAAATGATTTGCCGTAGTGTCTGAATAGCCCATAAAAATTTTAGGATTATTTTTTATAATATCAAAATCTATAAAAGGAAGAAGCCTTATTGTATCATCTCCACCTATACTACAAATTATTGCATCAACACTTTTATCTAAAAAAGCATCCATTAAATCTTTTGCTCGAAGTTCTGGGTGAGCATATAAAAACTCTTCTCCTTTTAGGCAGTTTTCACTTACCTTAACTTTTAATTTAAAAGTTTTTTCAAGCCTATCTTTTGCTAAATCTAATTTGTGAATATATTCTTTTTCGCCAAGCATACCACTTGATAAACTAACTATCATAACAGTATCGCCTTCTTTTAGCCTTTTTGGTTTAATCATTATAAAATCATCCTTTCTTTATATTTTATTAATTATATTTTTTATAAAATGGTGTATATCTATAAGAAATCATTGCTATTAATGTTATAAAGCTTATAATTTCTGCAATTCTAAAAACAGTTAAACTACTATAGTAGACACTAACTTCACCCTCACCTGTTGGTAAGATAAGATTTATTTGGTTATTTCCTGAAATATTAACTGCTATTTCTTCACCATTCACTACTGCTTTATAGCCTGGATAATAGCTTAAAGGAATTAACACACTCTGCTCGCCTAAATTCTCCGGAATAATATAATTAAACGATAAATTTGTTCCTTCTCTTTTTATATCATTTATTTCAAAATCGCTGTTTTCACTAATTACATAACCCCTATCTTCCATCATCATCTGTAAAGACGTTCCTTCCAATAAATACTCCCCTTGACCAATACAAGCCACTGTTGAAGTTGGAACAGTTAGTAAAAATTTTGACGGATACACTCTTGCAGCATAATCATCCTGGCTAACAAATGAATTTAAAGTAATTATTATAATTAAAATACTAAGAATTGAAGTTATATATTTTTTATTTTTTAATTTATCTGTATATAAGATAAATACAACTCCACAAAGAATGCTAAGTAAAACTGAGGCTGGGAGCATAAATCTAAATGTGCCTTGAAATGAGGATAAAATATTTGGCAGTAAAGGTATTTTATAAATTAAAAACCATGGAAAATACTTTGTGTTACTTAAAACAAATATAATACCAACTATAAAACTAAATACTCCTATTTTTTGTATTTTTTCATTTTTAATAGGATTTAAAACTAGATATAACACATATAAAAACAACCCTATTAAAAATATATATCCTATTCCTGTATTGGCTCTACTTATTATTGCAGTATCTAGTAATTGCATAAATGAAAGGCTTGATCCTAAGGTGTAGAACCTATTATAAACTATAAAATTCAGTTGTGATGAAGTAAACAATAATGGAACAATAAACCATATATTTAAAAATATTGCTGTGCAAGTTGCCTTTAGTAATGGTATTATTCGTTTTTCTTTTCCAAAAACATTCTTAATTCCAACTAAAGCTATAGCCGCACAAATAACTGTTGTGGAAACAGCTGTTAGTATATGTGTTTGCACCACTAAACACATTCCTACGGCTAAATAAATCCAGTTCTTTTTTTGGGAAAATACAGTTTCGTACATACCATAAATAGCTATTGGTATAAACATCATTGCTGTAATTTCTCCCATTGCACTTACAGCAAATAAAGCAGTGAGGCGATAAACACTAGTTAGATATACAAGTGCAGTAAAAAAGCCTGCATACTTATTTTTAAAAAGTTTTGTAAACATAATAAAAGCTATTACCAATGTAAAAAACTGAACTAAAAATACAAAAACTTGATATATAATCATTAATGAAACATCAAAATGATATAGTATTGCTAAAGGATAAAATAATATTTCTGGGTAAAACATTCCATTTGCATATCCATATCCATTTAATAATTCTCCGTGCACTCTAACAGGAAACTGAGATGAGTTTAAAGCACTTTCAAGACCTACTATTCTTGATATGTGAAATTCAAAATCTACTCCAACAGGCAGATAAGATTGCAATAATGGTGCTGTTAAAATTATTGTTATGCAAATAAATGTTATAAAAAATGCAAAGTATTCTCTTTTTGCATTTAAATCACTACTAAAAAACAACTTAGAGTCTTTAAAAGGTTTTCTTTTAAATAAAATACACATCACAAAGATATAAAAAACTACCACTAATCCCATAATAAAATATTTATCATTCACTTTAACAGTTTGTGATGATAATTCTAAGCGAGAAAAAACAAATTCCTCACTACTTGTATTTATATTTAATACTCCATCAAAAATATCTTTTTCAATAATAAAAGACACTTCTAAAAATTCTTCATCTTTATCAAGATTTATATCTATTAAATAATCATCACCAAAACTTTCTACACCACTAGATTGCTTTGATGAAACACTAATACTATCATTATCTCCCGAGGTTGAATAATACATTCTTAATGTATACTCACCCTCTTTTAAATTTTGATCGGCAATTTCTATCTTTGAATTTTCTTCTTTATTATGATTTAAAGTGAGTATAGAAAATTCTTCATTAAAATTAATATATCCATCTGTCTTTAAATAATTTTGAGCTGTTTCTCCATTAATTATATAGTAAAAGTTACCACTTGGATAACTAAAATTTACAATCCATAAAAAGAAAAAAAGAAGTAATATAGAAACTCCTATTTTTATTATTGTTGTATTTGATTTACTAAAATACGATTTAATATTCATTTATAATATCACCGTTTACCTTTTTTATATTTGTATTTATTATACTATATATATACAGCTTTATCAAGCAAGAAGCTACTATGCCCAAATAAAGCTCAAAAAAATTTATACAAAAAAACAAGAGATGAAAAATCATCTCTTGTTTTAAAAATTAATTATTTAGTCATGCTAGCAACTTCTGCTGCAAAATCTGTAACTTCTTTTTCAATACCTTCGCCTTTTTCAAAACGAGTAAATGCCACAACTTTGATGTCTCCACCTAAAGTTTTTGCAGTTGCATCTGTGTATTGAGTGATAGTTTGTTTATCATCTTTTACAAAAGCTTGTTCTAGTAGGCAGTTTTCTTTGTAGTATTTTGCAATTCTACCGATAACCATTTTTT